>CAZSTF010000034.1:9345-19372 GCA_964609555.1 uncultured Alcaligenaceae bacterium
ATCGGGTGACGCTCGCGCGCCATCTGCGAGAACAGGCTGTCGGCGATGTTGTTGTTGCCGCGCCAGTCGGTGGCGCGCTCGGCAAAGGTGAACTGGTCCATGAAGTGCCCGCCGGTTTCGGCGGCGAGCGCCTGCGCGGCGGCGTGCACCTCGCTCGCCCGCTCGACGAAATGGCAGCGACCGCCGTGGAACTCGATCAGCGCGACCTTCTCGCAGGACGTGCTGCGCGGCATGACCGCGATGAACGGCAGCCCGATCAGCCGCGCGAAGTAGGCTTCGCTCACCGCGGTCGAACCACTCGAGGCCTCGATGACCGTCTGCCCCTCGTGCAGCCAGCCGTTGCACAGCGCGTAGAGGAACAGCGAGCGGGCCAGCCGGTGCTTGAGCGAACCGGTCGGATGCGTCGACTCATCCTTGAGATAGAGATCGATGCCCGCAGAGGCGTACTCGGGCAGCGCGAGCGCGATCAGGTGCGTGTCGGCCGAACGCTGGAAGTCGGCCTCGATGGCAGCCACCGCCTGCTCGAGCCAGCGGCGATCGGTGCCCGGGGGAACGGAATCGGAGGTCATCCGCGCCTTATAGCGCCGGAATGCAGACCGCCCGCAGCCCGAATGCCGCTTCGTAGAATCCCCCGCACGCAGACACCGTCCCGGAGACACAGCAATGAAGATCGAGCGCGTCGGCATCGTGGGTGCCGGCACCATGGGCAATGGCATCGCGCAGGCCTGCGCGACCGCAGGCCTCACGGCCGTGATGATGGACGTCAACCCGGCCGCGCTCGAGCGCGGCAAGGCGACGATCGCATCGAGCCTCGATCGCCTCGTCAAGAAGGACAAGCTCACGGCCGCCGACCGTGACGCCGCGCTCGCGCGCGTCGAGACGGCGGGTGAGCTGGCCGGGCTCGCCCCCTGCGACATCGTCATCGAGGCCGCCACGGAGAACGAGGCCCTCAAGCTCACGATCCTCAAGGATCTCGATCGCCTGCTGCCGCCCGGTGCCGTGATCGCCACCAACACCTCCTCGATCTCGATCACACGGCTTGCCGCGGCGACCTCGCGGCCGGATCGCTTCGTCGGCATGCACTTCTTCAACCCGGTGCCGCTCATGGCCTTGGTCGAACTGATCCGCGGCCTCGCCACCTCGGAAGAGACACTCGCCACCGTGCGCGCGCTCGCCGAGCGGCTGGGCAAGACACCGATCGTGGTCAAGAACTCGCCCGGGTTCGTCGTCAACCGCATTCTCTGCCCGATGATCAACGAGGCCATCTTCTGCCTGCAGGAGGGCCTCGCGAGCGCCGAGGAGATCGACACCGGCATGAAGCTCGGCTGCAACCACCCGATCGGCCCGCTCGCGCTCGCCGACATGATCGGCCTGGACGTGATGCTCGCGGTGATGGAGGTCTTCTACACGGGCTTCAACGATCCGAAGTACCGTCCGGCGCCGCTTCTGAAGGAGCTTGTCGCCGCCGGACACCTGGGCCGCAAGACCGGCCGCGGCATCTACAGCTACGCCTGATCCCCGGGTGCGCCTCGCCGCACTCGACCTCGCGCGCGGGCTTGCGCTCCTCGGAGTTGCGCTCGTCAACGTTCACGCCTTCGCGGTCGGTTGGGACAGCCACCGCGCGATCGAGCGCGTCGCGCACACAGCCGATCTCGTGGCCGAACTCGCGATCGGGTTCTTCGTGCAGGGTCGCGCCTATCCGCTGCTCGCCTTCCTGTTCGGCCTCGGCCTCGCCCTGCAGTGGAAGCGCGGCGAGGCCGCCGACTCCGCGGCACCGGCCGCCACCCTCGGGGCGATGCGCCGCCGGCTGTGGGCGCTCCTCCTGCTTGGCGTGATCCATGCGCTCCTGCTCTGGCCGGGGGACATCGTCTCGAGCTACGCGGTCATCGGCCTCGTGCTGCTCTGGCGCTGGCCCCGGCACCCGGGCGCGCCGCGGCGCTGGACGCTCGCCGCCACGGGCGCATTCATCGCCCTGACGGCGCTCGCCATGGCCTTCTTCGTCTGGCTGCCCGGCGACCCGTTGCCGCCCGAACCGACGTCCTATGCGCTTGACCGCTGGGCCGAGGCGCTCGCCGCGCATCCGGCGGAGTATGTCCGCTATGGGCTCATCCATCTCACGCTGCCGCAGCTCTGGGCGCTGGCTGCGGCGGGACTCTGGCTCGCGCCCCGCGTGCTCGACTGGCTCGAGCGCGGCGCCCCGTGGACGCGCACGCTGACGCTGGCCGCGCTTGTCACGGCGGCGAGCTGGGCCTGCGAGGCGATGGCGTTCGCCACCGGGCAATGGACCTATGTCGTGCAGCAGGGGCCCGCCATGTCATGGCTCCTGCTCGCCCAGGCGGGTGCCGCGTTCGCCTCGCCGGCGCTCCTGCTCTGGCTTGCGGCGCACTGGGCGGCCGGACGGGGCGGACCTTTGCGTGCGCTCCGGGCATGGGCCGAAGCTGCCGGTCGCACACCGCTCACGCAGTTCTTCGGCCAGTCGCTCGTGTTCACGCTCGTCTTCTCCGGCTGGGCCGCAGGCCTGCAGGGGGACCTCGGTCGGGCGGCGTACACCGCGATCGCGCTCGTCACCTGGATCGGGCTCGCCGCCTTCGCCCGTGCGTGGCTCGGCCACGGCCACGCCCGCGGGCCGGTGGAGATGCTGTGGCACCGCCTGGCACAACTCGGTCGGCCATCGCGTCCTTGACGAGGTGAGCAAGCGACCACGCAAGCCCAACGCGCCTTCCCGCAAGGATTCGACACTCCGGAACCGCGGCCGCAGCGGCGCGGGCGGTGGCGGCCTGAGTCGCGGCGAGGCGCTCGGGCACGCCATCTTCCGCGCGGTAGTGCCCGTCGTCGGCATTCTCGCCTTCGGGCTCGATGCCCGACAGGTGCTCCTGCTCTACGCGATCGACACCCTGCTCGCGCTCGCCGCTGCATTCGGCCTGCTCGCGTGGCAATTCCTGCCGGTGCACGCGGCGGATCGCCCCAGTCTTTCCGAGAAGATCAACGGCGTCGGCGGCGCACTGGCCATCGGTCTGTTCGTCGGCGGTGTCACCCTGGTGGCCGCCAGCGTGCCGCTCTGGTTTGGTTTCCAGTTCAGTTTCGAGGCGTTGCGCGACGTCGCCGCCGCGCCGGGCTTCCAGCAGGCAGCCCTCGCGCAGCTCGCAACGAGTGGCCTGTCGTTCATCCTGCAGGCCCTTCGGGAATCGCCAGGCGAGGCCGCCAAACGGCGCCATCGCGCCCGCTTCGCGTTTGCCCTCGGCCGGTGGCTCGCGCTCTACGTCGTTGCCGCGGCCTTGTTCGGCCAGAGCGGTCCCTGGGCCGCGTTCGTGCTCGTCGTCCTCTACGGCGCCATCACGGTCGCGGCTGAGGCGATTCCAGAGAAGCGGCGCGCCGAACTCGCAGCGAAGTGGGAGCGGATGAACGACGAGCGGCCGTGACGTGGCGCGCGACGGGTCGCAAACGCGCGGCTCAGAGTCAATGCACCCACTGCAACTGCTCGCCCAGTTCGAGCCACTCGGTTTCGAGCGCTTCGATCCGGGCGGCGAGCTCGCCACGTTCGCGCGTCTGCGCGGCGAGTGCCTCGCCGGAGCCTTGGGCATAGGCGGCTTCAGACGCAAGCCAAGCGTCGATCTCGTCGCGGCGCGCGGTGAGCTTCGCAAGCTCGCGCTCGATCGCGTCGATCCGCTTCTGGATCGGCTTCCTTTGCGTGGCGAGCCGCTGGCGCTCCTGGGCCTCGGCGCGGCGTTCGTCCTTGCGTGAGGGCGCGGCATCGATGGCGGGCGCCGTGGCGCGGCTCCGCCGTTCGGCGAGCCAGCGCTTGTAATCGTCCAGGTCACCGTCGAACGGGCTGACCCGACCGTCGGCGACGAGCCAGAACTCGTCGCAGCAGGCCGTGAGGATGTGCCGGTCATGCGCGACGACGACGAGCGCGCCCTCATAGTCCTGAAGCGCCATCGTGAGCGCCTGCCGCATCTCGATGTCGAGGTGGTTGGTCGGCTCGTCGAGCAGGAGGAGATTCGGCCGCGCGTAGACGAGAAGCGCTAGCGCGAGCCGCGCCCGCTCGCCACCCGAGAAGACGCCGACACGCTCCTCGACGCGCGCCCCGCGGAAGTCGAAGCCGCCGAGGAAGTTCCGCAGATCCTGCTCGCGCGCGCGGGGCCAGCCGCGTTCGCGTGCAAGCTGCTCGTCGAGCCGGTCGAGATGCGCAAGCGGGGTGGCCGCGCTGTCGAGCTGTTCAAGCTGATGCTGCGCGAAATAGGCGATCTTCAGATGCTGGCCCTCGATGCGCGTGCCCGCAAGCGGCGTGAGCACACCGGCGAGGGCCTTGACCAGCGTGGACTTTCCGGCGCCGTTCCGGCCCAGAAGCCCGATGCGCGAGGAGGGCAGGAGCGAGAAGTTCACGCGCTCGAGCACCGGCGGATCCGCGGCCGAGCCGTAGCCGAGCGTGACGTCCTCGAACTTGAGGAGCTGGCGCGGCTCGCCCTCGGGCGGTCTGAAGCTGAAGCTGAAGGGCGAATCCACGTGCGCCGGGGCGATGCGCTCGAGCCGCTCGAGCGCCTTCACACGGCTTTGCGCCTGGCGCGCCTTGGTCGCCTTGGCGCGGAAGCGCGTGATGAAGGCTTCGAGATGGCGGATCTCGCGCTGTTGCTTCTCGAACGCCGCCTGCTGCACGGCGAGCTCGGCCGCGCGCTCGCGCTCGAACGCGCTGTAGTTGCCGCTGTAGAGCCGAAGCCGCGCGCCCTCGCCGCCGCCCGTCGTGTCGAAGTAGAGGATGTGGTCGGCCACGCGGTCGATGAAATCGCGATCGTGCGTGATCACGAGCAACGTGCCCGGATAGCGCAGCAGCCAGTCCTCGAGCCAGAGCACCGCATCGAGATCGAGGTGGTTCGTGGGTTCGTCGAGCAGCAGGAGATCGCTTCGACACATGAGCGCCTGCGCGAGATTGAGCCGCATCCGCCAGCCGCCCGAGAACTCGGCTACCGCGCGCGCTTGATCGGCCTCGCCGAAGCCCAGGCCCGCAAGAAGCTCGGCCGCCCGCGCCCGCGCGGCATAGCCGCCGATCGTGTGCAATCGCTCATGGAGCTCGGCGAGGCGCGCCGCGTGGCGGGCCGGGTCGGGGTCGGGTGTGGCTTCCTCCTTTGCGAGCGCGGCTTCGAGGTCGCGCAGCTCGCGATCGCCGTCGAGCGTCCAGTCGAGCGCCGAGGCGGGCGAGGGCGGGGTCTCCTGCGCCACATGGGCGATCGTCCAGCCCCCGGGCAGGCTGAGCTCACCGCGCTCGGGAGAGAGTTCCCCGCGCAGCGCCGCAAAGAGCGTGGACTTGCCCGCACCGTTCGCACCGATCACCCCCACCTTGCGTCCAGGGCCGATCGTGAGATTCGCGCGCTCGATGAGCGGGGTGCCGGCGCGGGCGAGGGTGAGGTCGGTCAGGCGAAGCATGGGGCTGCCATTCTCGCAGCCGACGCCGGTGGCGCTTGATGCCGGTCAACGTGCAGCGTTGGAGGGCTGCCGATACTGCAGGTCTGTCACACGCGTGTCACGGACAACCTTTGCCCATGAGCCGATCCACCGCATCCCGTCGCCCGGCCGACAAGACGGCCCCCGCCCCCCGCGCGAGCGGCGACGCCTCGAACGTGCGCCCGCTCGCACGCCGCGCAAGCCGGGTCGAGGCCGTCTCCGCGCCTCCAGTCCGGAACCAGCGCGAGGCCGAGGCGATGAGCGTGGCCGACAAGCGCACCGCCCGCGCTCTTGCGCAATTGCAGGCGGTGGAAGGGCTGCTCACGGGCGGCGCGCCGTCTCAGGAGCGCGTGGCTGCGCTGCGCGCGATGCTCGAGGGGGCTTCCGAGGACGATGTGCGCTTCATCCGCGCGCGGCTGCTCGAGCACGCCTCGGCCGAGGCACCGCGCATCAACCCCGATGACGAGCTGGCCGAGAACTGGCGCGATGGCGGCTATCCGTACAAGAACCGCATGCTGCGCAAGACCTACGAGGCGCAGAAGTACCGGCTCCAGGTCGAGCTGCTCAAGCTGCAGGCCTGGGTCAAGGCGACCGGGCAGCGCGTGGTGATCCTCTTCGAAGGCCGGGATGCCGCCGGCAAGGGCGGCACGATCAAGCGCTTCATGGAGCACTTGAACCCGCGCGGCGCCCGCGTGGTGGCGCTCGAAAAGCCCACGCCGACCGAGGCCGGGCAGTGGTACTTCCAGCGCTACGTGCAGCACCTGCCGACCGCGGGCGAAATCGTGCTCTTCGACCGCAGCTGGTACAACCGCGCGGGCGTCGAGCGCGTCATGGGCTTCTGCACCGACGCGCAGTATCAGGAGTTCATGCGCCAGGCGCCGGAGTTCGAGCGTCACCTCGTCCGAAGCGGCGTGCATCTGTTCAAGTTCTGGTTCTCGGTGAGCCGCGAGGAACAGCGCCGGCGCTTCAAGGAGCGGGCCAACCATCCGCTCAAGCAGTGGAAGCTCTCGCCGATCGACCGCGCCTCGCTCGACAAGTGGGACGACTACACGCGGGCGAAGGAAGCGATGTTCCACGAGACCGACACGGCGGATGCACCCTGGACGGTCATCAAGAGCGATTGCAAGAAGCGGGCGCGCCTGAACGCGATGCGCTACGTGCTGACCCGCCTGCCCTACGAGAACAAGGACGAGAGCGCGATCGGCAAGGTCGACAGCCTGATCGTGGGCCGGGCCCACGTGGTCTACGAGCGGGGCGAGCGGACCGCGCCCACGACACCGCTACGCGACTGAAGCGGCAGGCAGACGGGGTTCAGGCTGCACGCAGCCACCGTGCGGCTTCGCGCTCGCTCGCGGCGACGTACCCGCTCTCGAGCAGTCGGATGAGGGTCGCGCGCAGCGCGGCGTGTCCGGTGAGCGTGCGGGCGAAGGCCGGTTCGCGGCGCGCAATGTCCACCAGTTCGAAAGCGATGTCGTCCGCATCGGTGGCGTAATCCTGCTCGAGCGCGCCCAGCACCTCGAGGATGAAGGCGGCGTCCCGCCCATGCTCCGCGGCGAGGGCCCGCGCCATGCCTGCCTCATCGGTGCCGGTGAAGAAGCCCGTGAAGCGACCCACGAAGCTCCGCACGCGCGGGTTCGCGGTACCGGCAATCTCGACGTAGGCCCGGTCGGCCATGAGCGCACCAAGCACACCGCCGACCAAAATGCCAACGCCCACGCCAATCGGCCCACCCCACACGCCCCCGGCCGCGCCCATGGCGGCACCGCCGGCGATGCTGCCGAGCAGGCCGCCGCCGAGATTCGCGCCCTCACGCCCCGCCTGCCACCACGGCGTGTCCGAGGTGCCGACGTTGTAGATCGCGATTGCTGCGGTTGCGACCCAGAGACCGCGCGCCGCCCAGCGCAAGCGCGGGATCGCCTGCGTCACGCTCGTGCGACTGCGCCCGGCCGACTGGATGATCTCCTCGTAGATCTGCACCTGCTCCGCTGGCGAGAGCGAACTGAACGCCCGACCGGCAAAGCGCTCGCGGAAGCCGGGCTTCTCGTTCATGATGTAGTGGATCACCTGGTCCAGTTCGAGGCCGGTGGACTTGAGCCGCCGGGCATAGGCGCGGCCCAGATCCATGTCGTGGGCGCGCGCCATCTCGAGGATCTGGTTGCGCATCTGGTTGGCCGTCTGCGCGCCGACCGACGCCGAGATCTCGCCCGCGCGATAGGCCTGCCAGATCGCCTGGGACATTTCCCGTGTTTCCTTGACGTAACGCGCGCGCACTCCGGCCATGGACGCGAGGCGCAGGGCAAAGTTGTTGGCCGTCTGCTCGAGCTGGGTCAGCGCCTGCCGCAGCTCGGCCTCGTGGCGGGGGTCACTCATGGGCGTCCTTCCGGGGCAAGGGTCTCGACGGTGAGCCGGTGGCGGGCCATCGGTGTTCGGTAACGAAAGCCGGTGGGCAGCGCGAGCGGCAGCCGCCACCGCGCGCTCGACGACCAGCGCAGCCGATGGCGCGTCTCCGGATTGAAGAAGGTGAAGTCGAGCGCGTCCTCGGTCACGCGCACGCGCTCATAGCGGCTCGTGGTCATGGCAGCACCGCCCACGATCAGGTCGAGGGGTTCACCCGCGGCCGAAAGCAGGTGGAGGAACAGCGCGTTGTCATAGGGCTCGCCGAGCTGACGCACGACGACGGTGCAACCGTCCGCGAGCGGGATGACATCGGCGGTGCTCTCGCCTTCGAGGTGTCGGTAACGATCGGGTTCGGCGTGCATGGCCGCAATGTAACGCGTCTCATGCCAATGGCATAGGTGGCGTACCGCGGTTCACACCGCCGCTGCGCGCCCGCTGTCAACATCACGTCCGAAAACGGCGAATCCGCACTGGCCGCGGGGCTAGACTGGCCCGCATGTCCCGCCCGACCGCTGACCGATCCCCCGAGCCCCAGCCGGGCATGGCCCCGAGCGTGGATGCGGGTGCGGCGTACCGCGCGCTCGTCGCGCGCGATGCCCGATTCGACGGACGCTTCTTCGTCGGCGTCACCACCACCGGCATCTACTGTCGGCCGGTCTGCCGCGTGCGCACGCCACTCGAGCGCAATTGCACGTTCCACGCGAGCGCGGCCGCCGCCGAGGCCGCGGGCTTTCGCCCCTGTCTCAAATGTCGGCCCGAGCTAGCGCCCGGCTTTGCGATGAGCGAAGCGAGCGCGAGCTTGGCCGTGGCCGCAGCGCGACTGATTGACGCTGCCGTGGCAGGCGCACTCCCCGCGACCGGGACGACGCGCGCGCTTCTGCCCGCCATCGCCGCGCGACTGGGCGTGAGCGAGCGGCAGCTCCGGCGGCTGTTCGAAGCCCGTTACGGCGTGGCACCGGTGGCCTACGCCCAGACGCAGCGGCTCCTTCTTGCCAAGCGCTTCCTGACCGACACCGACTGGCCCGTGGCCACGGTGGCGCTCGCCAGCGGCTTTTCGAGCGTGCGTCGGATGAACGCGCTCTTCGCTGAACGCTACGGCTTCGCGCCGACGCGGCTCAGGCGCCATGCACGCAATTCGCGCCTAGCCGCGGGCGAGCGCGTCGCCCCGCCTGACACGCGGGCCACCTTCGTCGCGGCCTACCGGCCGCCCTATGACTTCGCGCGGCTTCTCGACTTCTTCGCGCAGCGCGCGATCGACGGCGTGGAGGCGGTGACCCCCGGCCCGCACGCGGTCTACCGGCGCGTGCTGCGCGTGCCGTCCCGCCCCGCCGACGTCATCGGCCTGATCGAAGTGTGCGATGACCCGACGCGGGCAGCGCTCCGCGTCACGCTCGATGCCGCGCTCGCGCCCCATGCCGCCACGGTGCTCGCCCACGTTCGCCGCGTGTTCGACACCGAGGCCGATCCGCATGCGATCGCGGATGCGCTCGGCGCGCTCGCGGCCGATCGACCGGGGCTCCGGCTGCCGGGGGCCTTCGATCCGTTCGAACTCGCGGTGCGGGCGGTGCTCGGGCAGCAGGTCACGGTCAAGGCGGCGCGCACGCTCGCAAGCCGCTTCGTGGCCGCGTTCGGCGACCCGCACGCGCTCGGGGACGGTCTCACGCATGCCTTTCCGACTCCGGCGCGGATCGCCGCCACCGCCCCGGAGGCGATCGCTGCCTTGGGTGTCGTGGGCGCACGGGCGCGTGCGATCGTCACGCTCGCCGGCGCGTTCCAGCGCGGCAATATCGATCTGGCCCCGGGCGCACGCCTCGAGCAGGCACTCGCGACCCTCACCGCGCTGCCGGGCCTCGGGCCGTGGACGGCGCAGTACATCGCGATGCGGGCGCTCTCCTGGCCGGATGCCTGGCCGCCGCGCGACGTGGCGCTCCTGAAGGCGCTCGACCTGCCCGTGACCGCCGCGGGCCAGCGTGCCGCCGATGCACGCGCAGACGCCTGGCGACCGTGGCGCAGCTACGCCGTCCTGCATCTGTGGCGCAGGCTCGAGCCGGCCTCCCCACCGACCTCCCGAACGACGAGGCGCGACCCATGACCGCACCCTGCTTCACCGTGCTCCCAAGCCCCATCGGCGAATTGCTTGCCGTCGAACGCGACGGCGCATTGACCGACCTGCACGTGCTCGCGGGCCGGCATG
>CAZSTF010000035.1:0-8495 GCA_964609555.1 uncultured Alcaligenaceae bacterium
TTCACCTCGAGCATCGCCCGAGGCCGTGTGCCGGGGCCGCGATCGGTGAGGATGGCCACCCCGCTCACGAGCCCGGAGGCGCGGATGCGCTGCTCGAAGCGGGCGATCGCCTCGGCCGTGAGCGGCTCGCCCGGGGCGAGGGGGTTCAGGCGTTCGATGAGCGTCTGCGGCAGCCGCGCAAGGCCACGGATCGTGAGGCCTTCGTAGCGGGCGAGCGGGCCGGGTGCGAGTGCGACCGAGAGATCGACCGCTGCGGCGGCGGCATCGATCTCGGCGGCCGAGACCGCGATTTGCGCATCGAGATAGCCCGCCGCGCGGAACTCGCGTTCGAGGAGCGCCTTGCCCTCGCGCCAGCGCTCGTCATCGAAGGCGCTCCCCTCGGGCAGCGGAAAGCGCGCCTTGAGCCGCTCGAGCAACGGGGCCGCTTCCGGTGCAGCGCCCGGCTCGGTCTCTCCCTCAAGCGTGAGACGAAGCGTACGCACGCGGGCGAGCGGCCCCGGATCGACACGAACGATGAGGGTTTCGCCCTCCCGGCGCATGCTGAGAACGGGACTGAAATGCCCGGCCGTGGCGAGGATTTCGGCCCATTGCTTCGGCGCCTCCGCGACGAGGCGCTCGCGCTCGACCGGCCCGACGTCGGGCCGAGGCAGGAGACGCGCGATGTCCGATCGCTCGAGCCGTTCGAGCAGACGGGCCTCGAGTGCACCGCCGCCCGCGGCCTCGAAGCGAACCTGCAGGGGTGGCTGGACCGCCGGGGACGATGCCTGGGGTGCAAGGGGCGCGCTCTCGGGTGCAGTTTGCGCCCAGAGGCCCGCCCCGGGAAACAGGGCGAGCGAGGCCGCGCCGAGCGTCCATCCGGCGAAGCGGATCAGGCTCCGGGTGCGCGCGTCGTGCTTCATCCCCAACGCAGACTGCGAGTTGCGCGAGCAGGTTCCATCCTCTCCCGTGTCGCGGCGCTCGCCGCCCGATCAACCCCCATCGGCGAGCCGCCGGCGGATGATCTCGTTGACCTGCTGGGGATTGGCCTTGCCGCCGCTCGCCTTCATGACCTGACCGACGATCGACATGAGCGCCTTCTCCTTGCCCGCGCGGTAGTCGGCGATCTGTGCCGCGCTGCGCGCGAGGACCTCATCGACGATCTTCTCGATCGCGCCCGAATCGGTGATCTGCTTGAGCCCGCGCGCCTCGATCACGGCGTCGGCGCTCTCGCCTTCGCCCTGCCAGAGCGCATCGAACACGGTCTTGCCGATCTTGTGGCTGATCGTGCCATCGGCGATGCGCGCGAGCAGACCGGCGAGCTGCGCGGGCGTGACCGGGCAGGCCTCGATCGATTTCTCCTCGCGGTTCAATGCGGCAGCGACCTCGCCGAGCAGCCAATTCGCTGCCATTTTGGCCGCGGGCTTCGCCTCGCCACCGGCGGCGAGCAGGGCCTCGAAATACTCGGCCGTCGCGCGGTCGGTGACGAGCTGTGCCGCATCATAGGCGGGCAGCCCGAGTTCGGTGACGTAGCGCATGCGCTTCGCCTCGGGCAGTTCGGGCAGCGCGGCGCGAATCGCCTCGATCTCGGCCTCCCCCACCACGAGCGGGGGCAGATCGGGGTCGGGGAAGTAGCGATAGTCCATCGCTTCTTCCTTGCTGCGCATTGCTCGCGTCTCGCCCGTCGCCGGGTCGAAGAGCACGGTCGCCTGCGCGATCGGACGGCCGTCCTCGAGCTCGGCGACCTGCCAGCGCACTTCGGCGGCAATCGCCTGCTCGATGAAGCGGAAGCTGTTCAGGTTCTTGATCTCGCGCCGCGTGCCGAGCCTCGCGTCCCCCGCCCGGCGCACCGAGACGTTCACATCACAGCGGAAGGAGCCTTCCTGCAGGTTGCCGTCGCAGATGTCGAGCCAGCGCACGAGGCCGTGCAGCGCCCGGGCATAGGCGACCGCCTCCTCGGCCGAGGCGAGGCAGGGCTCGGTGACGATCTCGAGCAGCGGCGTGCCCGCCCGGTTCAGATCCACCCCCGAGACGTCGGGCGCGAGATCATGCACGCTCTTGCCCGCGTCCTCCTCGAGGTGCGCCCGGACGAGCCGCACGGCCTTGGTCGTGCCATCGGCGAGCGTGATCGTGATCGCGCCGCCCTCGACGATCGGTTCCTCGAACTGCGAGATCTGATAGCCCTTGGGCAGATCGGGATAGAAGTAGTTCTTGCGCGCCATGATCGAGCGGCGACGCACGTTCGCGCCGATGGCGAGCCCGAAGCGGATGGCCCGTTCGACCGCGCCGCGGTTCATGACCGGCAGCGTGCCGGGAAGCGCCGCATCGACGAAGGCGACCTGCGTGTTGGGCGCCGCGCCGAAGGCGGTGGACGCCCCGCTGAAGATCTTCGAGCGCGTGGTGAGCTGGACGTGGGTCTCGAGCCCGATCACCACCTCCCAGCCGCGGGGGATGCCGACAGCGCTCATGCGGCACCTCCAGCGGTCTGCGCGTGCGCCAGGTCGAACGCGGGGCGGCGCGTGTGCCAGTCGGTCGCTTGCTGGAAGCGATGGGCGATCGCGAGCATGCGGGCCTCATCCAGATAGTTGCCGATGATCTGCAGCCCGACCGCCTGACCCTGAGCGTCCACGCCGCAGGGATGCGAGAGCGCCGGCTGACCGGTGAGGTTCGCGCAGATCGTGAAGATGTCGTTGAGATACATCTTGACCGGGTCGTCGCTCTTCGCGCCGAAGGCGAACGCGGTCTCGGGCGCAGTCGGGCCCATGACCACGTCACACTGGGTGTAGGCGCGCTTGAAGTCCTCGGCGATCAGGCGGCGGAGCTTGCCGGCCTGCAGGTAATAGGCGTCGTAGTAGCCGTGCGAGAGGACATAGGTGCCGATCAGGATGCGGCGCTTGACCTCGGCGCCGAAGCCTTCGGCGCGCGTCTTCTTGTACATGTCGAGCAGGTCGTCGTATTCCGCCGCGCGATGGCCGTAGCGCACGCCATCGAAGCGCGAGAGGTTGCTCGAAGCCTCCGCCGGCGCGACGACGTAGTAGGCCGGCACGGAATACTTCACGTTCGGCAGCGAGATCTCGACCGTCGTCGCGCCTAGCTTTCGGTAGACCTCGAGCGCGGCCTCGACCGCGGCGAGCACGCCCGCGTCGACCCCCTCGCCAAAGAATTCGCGCGGCAGGCCGATGCGCAGCCCGGCGAGCGGTTCGTCGAGCCGCCGCGTGTAGTCCTCGCGCGGCCGGTCGAGCGAGGTCGCATCCCGCGGGTCGTGCCCGGCCATCGCGTTCAGGAGCAAGGCACAGTCCTCCGCCGTCCGTGCGAACGGGCCGGCCTGGTCGAGCGAGGAGGCGAAGGCGATGATGCCCCAGCGCGAGCAGACGCCGTAGGTGGGCTTGAGTCCGGTGAGGTTGCAGAACATCGCCGGCTGGCGGATCGAGCCGCCGGTGTCGGTGCCAGTCGTCGCCGGGGCGAGGCCGGCCGCGACAGCCGCTGCGGAGCCGCCCGAGGAGCCCCCGGGCACACGGTTCAGGTCGAACGGGTTTCTGACCGGGCCGAAGTACGAGGTCTCGTTCGAGGAGCCCATCGCGAATTCGTCCATGTTGAGCTTGCCGAGCGTGACCATGCCTGCCCGCGTCATCGATTCGACGACGCTCGCCGTGTAGGGCGCGACGAAGTTCGCAAGCATCCGCGAGCCGCAGGTCGTTCGCCAGCCGTCGATCAGATAGATGTCCTTGTGTGCCACCGGCACGCCGAGCAGCGGTGCTGTGTCCACCCCATCCCCCCGGGCGCGTCGCGCGTCCGCCGCACGCGCCTCGGCGAGCGTGCGCTCGGGGTCGAGCGTGATGAAGGCATTGAGGGACGGATTCAGTGCCTCGGCGCGCGCGAGGTAGTGCCGCGCAAGTTCCTCGGCACTCACCTGCCGCGCCTCGAGCGCGCGCTTCGTCTCGGCGACGGTGGCGAAACTGTCCCAGCCGCCTTGAGCCTGCGAGGCACTCATTCGATCACCTTGGGCACGAGAAAGTGGCCGGCCTCGCTCGCCGGGGCGTTCGCAAGCAGCGCCTCATGCCGGTCGGGCTCGGTGACCTGATCGGGCCGGAGCGCGAGCGTCATGTCGAGCCCGTGGGTCATGGGCGCGACGCCTTGGGTGTCGACTGCGCGCATCTCTTCGATCAGGCGAAAGATGCCGGTGAGCTTGGCTTCGACGTCGCGAACGTCGCTGGGCGTGACCGCGATGCGCGCAAGATGCGCGATGCGCTCGATGTCATTCGAGGAAAGACTCATGGACTGGGATCCGCAATGGAAGAGTCGGGGGCAGTCGCGCAGACCCGTTCGGCCCGGGCGTACCCCGACGCGCGGGCACCCGCGCGTCCCGGCGGGCAGCCGCGAATCGTGTCCGCGAAAGCGTGCCCCGGAAAGCAGCATGCCGAAAGCCGCTTCCCGACGAGGAATGGACGGCCCGCGCGACTCAAATGCAACAAGGGGCTAGGGTAACATAGCGGTTTCCCGGGACTCGGCCTTGACAATCTCGCAAAGGCCCGTCCCGTCAACGTTTCCGGGGTCAGCCGCCGTCCGACCCGACCCGGGATCAACCCGGGCCCCGAGACGGCCTGAACGGCCATGGAGGCCGCTTCGACACTCATGTTCAATTTTCTTTCCAGCTACTTCTCCACCGACATCGCGATCGATCTCGGCACGGCCAACACTCTCATCTACGTCCGCGGCAAGGGCATCGTGCTCGATGAGCCCTCGGTGGTCGCGATCCGCCAGGAAGGCGGGCCGAATGGCAAGCGCGCGATCCAGGACGTCGGACTCGCCGCCAAACAGATGCTGGGCCGCACGCCAGGCAACATCACCGCCATCCGGCCGATGAAGGACGGCGTGATCGCCGACTTCAACGTGACCGAGCAGATGTTGAAGCAGTTCATCCGCAAGGTGCTCGACTCGAAGATGTTCAGCCCGAGCCCGCGGATCATCATCTGCGTGCCCTGCGGCTCGACCCAGGTCGAACGGCGCGCGATCCGCGAGTCGGCGCTCGGCGCAGGTGCGTCCAAGGTGTTCCTGATCGAAGAGCCGATGGCCGCGGCGATCGGTGCCGATCTGCCGATTTCGGATGCAACCGGCTCGATGGTGGTCGACATCGGCGGCGGCACCACCGAGGTGGGCGTCATCTCGTTGGGCGGCATGGTCTATGCGGGCTCCGTGCGTGTAGGCGGCGACAAGTTCGACGAGGCGATCATCAACTACATCCGCCGCAACTACGGGATGCTGATCGGCGAGACCACGGCCGAGAACATCAAGAAGACGATTGGCTCGGCGTTCCCGGGCAGCGAAGTGCGCGACATGGAGATCAAGGGCCGCAACCTGGCCGAGGGCATTCCGCGCGCCTTCACCGTCTCGTCGAACGAAATCCTCGAAGCCCTCGCCGATCCGTTGAACGCCATCGTGAGCGCGGTCAAGCAGGCGCTCGAGCGCACGCCGCCCGAGCTCGGCGCCGACATCGCCGAGAAGGGCATGGTGCTCACCGGCGGAGGCGCGCTTCTGCGCGACCTCGACCGCCTGCTCATGGAGGAGACCGGCCTGCCCGTGGTCGTGGCCGAAGACCCGCTCACCTGCGTGGTGCGTGGCTGCGGCAAGGCGCTCGAGAACATCGATCGGCTGTCCTCGATCTTCACGACCGACTGATCGGCCGCGCCTGATGTGACGCCATGTCGAACCGCGTCACCTCCCTGCCCACCGAGCCGCCGCCGTTCTTCCGGCGGGGGCTGTCGCCGTTCGCCCGCCTGACGATCTTCGGACTCGCCTCGGTGGTGCTCATGTTCATCGACGGGCAGTTCAAGACGCTCGAGACGGTGCGCCGGGTCGTGGCCACGGCGCTCTACCCGGCCCAGCAGGCCGCGCTCTGGCCAGCCCAGGCCGCGCAGGCGATCGACGCCTTCTTCGACAGCCGTGCCGCGCTGCGCAGCGAAAACGAGCAACTGAAGGCCGAGCTGCTGATCGCGAGCCAGGATGCGCAGGCCGCCCGCGCCGCGCAGGCCGAGCTCGCCCAGCTTCGGGCGCTGACCGATGTCGCACGCTCCACGGCCGGCGCGCAGCGATCGCGGGTGCTCTACCCAAACCGCGACCCCTTTTCGCAGAAGGTGTTCATCGATCGCGCCGGGCATGACTTCGAAGCCGGCGTCGCGGTCACTGACGAGCGCGGCCTGCTCGGACAGGTCACCCGCGTGCATCCGCTCCTGGCCGAGGTGACCCTGGTCACGGAGAAGGAATTCGCCGTCCCGGTGAAGGTGGAGCGCACCGGGATGCGCGCGATCCTCTTCGGGCGCGGCCCGGGCAAGGCACCGGAGCTGCGCTTCGTGCCCACGAGCGCGGATTTGCGCGCGGGCGACGTGCTGCTCACCTCGGGCATCGATGGCGTCTACCCGGCCAACGTGCGCGTGGCGACGGTGGAGACGCCGCGGCGCGACCCGGAGAGCGTGTTCGTGACGGTGGAGGCAACACCGGTCGCGGGCCTCACGAGCGCCAGCCACGTGCTCGTGCTGCCGCGTCAGACGCCGCTGCCGCCGATGCCTGCGGCGGAGACCGACCCGCCCCGCAAGCCCGACGCCCGGCGGCGGCGATAGGGAAACGCTGATTGACTGTCACGAGCAAGCCCGAGTGCGCGAAGCAGCGGAGCGAAGAGCGAGACATATCAAGGAGATAGGCGAGCGATGAGCGAGCATGCGACAAAGCAATCGGGCTGCACAGTAAGTTAATCAGCGTTTCCACAGCACCATGGCGCTCTTCCGCTTTCCTGCTGCCCCGGCGTTCGACATCGCCCGACCGGAGGACATCCTCCTGCCGCCGCGGGCCTGGTTCGTGGCCTTCACGCTCGGGTTCGCCTTCATCCTGAACCTGATGCCGCTCACGGGGCTCTGGCTTGCGCTCCGGCCGGACTTCTTCGCGATCGTGCTGCTCTACTGGTGCATCCACCAGCCGCGCTGGATCGGCGTGGGCGTGGCCTGGCTCTGCGGCCTGCTCACCGACGTGGCCGAAGCCAACCTGTTCGGCCAGCATGCGCTCGCCTACACGTTGCTCGGCTTCTCGGCGGAGTATTTCCACCGGCGTGTGCTGCGCTTTCCGCTCTGGCAGCAGGCGCTGCATGTACTCGCGATCCTGCTCGCCACGCAACTCGTCGTGCTGGTCCTGCGGCTCATGAGTGGTGCCTCGCTGCCGAGCCTCATCTTCCTGCTCTCGAGCGTGTCGAGCGCGCTCATCTGGCCGGTCGCCTCGATGCTGCTGCAGTGGCCGCAGCGCGTGCGCTCTCTCATCGACTGAGGCGGAGCGTCCCATGGCGGCCGAATTCCGACACCCCGAAGCCGAGCTGGCCCGCTTCCAGCAGCGGCTCCTGATCGCAGGTGCGGCGATCCTCGCCGCGTTCGCGCTCATCTTCGGCCGCTTCTTCTATCTGCAGGTCGTCCAGCACAAGCACTTCGCCAAGCTGGCCGAAGCGAACCGCATCGATGTCCAGCCCGAGCCGCCCAACCGCGGCATCATCACCGACCGCAACGGCATCGTGCTCGCGAGCAACTACTCCGCCTACACGCTCGAGTTGAACCCGCAGAAGATCGCCAACCTGGAGCGCGCGATCGACGAGCTGGCCACCATCATCGAGATCGCGCCGCGTGAACGCCGACGCTTCAAGCGGCTCTACGAAGAATTCCGGACCGCCGAATCGATCACGCTCAAGACGCGCCTGACCGATGAGGAGGTCGCCCGCATCACGGCCAATCGCTACCGGCTGCCGGGCGTGGAGATCAAGGCGCGCCTGTTCCGCCACTATCCGTTCGGCGAGACGGCCTCGCACGTGCTGGGTTACATCGGCCGCATCAGCCAAGCCGACAAGGACAAGCTCACCGAGCAGGGTCTGTGGTCGGAGTACAAGGGCTCGGACTACATCGGCAAGGTCGGCGTCGAGCTCACCTACGAGCGCGAACTTCGCGGCCGAGCCGGTCAGGTGGAAGTCGAGGTCGACGCGGCACGGCGCGTGATCCGCACGCTTTCGCGCACGCCGTCGGTGCCCGGCAACAACCTGCAGCTCTCGATCGACATCCGCCTGCAGAAGCTGGCAGAGCAGGCCTTCGCCGGCCGGCGCGGGGCGCTGGTGGCGATCGAGCCGTCCACGGGCGACGTGCTCGCCTTCGTGAGCCAGCCCGGCTATGACCCGAACCTGTTCGTCGACGGCATCGACCCGCAGAGCTGGGAAGCGCTCAACACTTCACCCGACAAGCCGCTGCTCAACCGGCCGCTCCGGGGCACCTACCCGCCGGGCTCCACCTACAAGCCGTTCATGGCCCTGATGGCTCAGGAGTTCGGCATCCGCACCGAGCGGCAGACGATCGTCGACCCGGGCTACTTCCGCCTGGGCAACACGGTCTGGCGGGATTCCAAGCCCTCGGGCAACGGGCTGGTCGATCTGCCGAAATCCATTGCGGTGTCGAGCGACGTCTACTACTACCAGCTTGCCACCGAGCTCGACCCCGACCGCT
>CAZSTF010000035.1:8595-12068 GCA_964609555.1 uncultured Alcaligenaceae bacterium
GTGTCGAGCGACGTCTACTACTACCAGCTTGCCACCGAGCTCGACCCCGACCGCTGGGCCGAGTTCATGCGGGGCTTCGGCTTCGGGGTCAAGACCGGCATCGACATCGAGGGCGAGCTGCCCGGCATCCTGCCCGACCGGGCGTGGAAGGCCAAGCGCTTCCCGAAGGACCCGAAGCTGCACATCGGCGATCAGGTCTCGATGGGCATCGGCCAGGGCTTCAACACCTTCACGCCGCTGCAGCTCGCCTACGGAACCGCCGTGCTCGCGAACCGCGGCGTGGCCTTCAAGCCGCACCTCGTGCGCCAGGTGCAGGACGTGCAGACGGGCCAGTGGCGACTCACCCAGCCAACCCCGGCCTACACGCTCAAGTTCAAGGACGCCCACATCGACGCCGTGGTCCGCGGCATGGTCGGTGTCGTGCAGGCCGGGACTGCGGCGGCCGGCTTCAAGGGGGCGACCTACACGAGCGCCGGCAAGACCGGCACCGCCCAGGTCTTCGGCCTCAAGGGCGGCGACTATGTCGAGAGCCGCGTGGCCGAACGGCTTCGCGACCACTCCTGGTACATGGTCTACGCGCCGGTGGACAAGCCCCGGATCGCCATGGCGGTGTTCGTGGAGAACGGCGGCTTCGGTGCGCGCGCCGCGGTGCCGATCGCGCGTCGCGTGCTCGATGCCTTCTTCGATCCGGCCCAGCTCGATCAGGTGATCAAGCCGGCCGAGACCGCCGCGGCACTCGCGCCCCCATCGGGTGTGACCCGGGTGGCGGAGAGCACGAAAGCCGGGGAGACCGCGACTCGATGAACGCCATGGCCGAACGCGCCCAACCGCTGCGCCGGTGGTGGCAACAGATCACTGCGCATGTCGATCCAACGCTCCTCGCGATCGTCATGGCCATCTCGGTGCTCGGCCTGCTCGTGCTCTACAGCGCGGCCAACGAGATGACCTCGCGCGTGGTGGGCCAGACCGAGAAGATGCTGGTCGCCATCGTGGTCATGCTGGTCATCGCCAACTGCTCGCCGCAGTTCATCCTGCGCTTCGCAGTGCCGCTCTACATCGTCGGCATCGTGCTCCTGCTCGGCGTCGCCGTGGGCGGCGAGGTCATCAAGGGCGCGCGCCGGTGGCTCAAGATCCCCGGCGTGGGCAACATCCAGCCGTCCGAGCTCATGAAGATCGCGCTGCCGTTGATCCTCGCCTGGTACTTCGAGAAGCACGAAGGCATGATCAACTGGCGCAACTTCGCGGTGGCGGCCATCCTGATCGCGATTCCGTTCGCGCTGATCGTCCGGCAGCCCGATCTCGGCACCTCGCTGCTCGTGGGGGCGTGTGGCTTCTACATCCTCTATCTCGCCGGGCTCGACTGGCGCATCATCCTAGGCGGCGCGCTCGGGGGCGTGCTCGTCGTGTTCGCGGCCTGGGAGTTCAACTGGCTGCATGACTACCAGAAGGAGCGCATCCTCACGGTCTTCAACCCGTCGCGGGATGCCCAGGACGCGGGCTGGCACACGATCCAGGCCGCGATCGCCATCGGCGCTGGCGGCGTGCTCGGCAAGGGTTGGCTGAACGGCAGCCAGACGCATCTCGAGTTCCTGCCCGAGCGGCACACCGATTTCATCATCGCGGTCTACGGCGAGGAGTTCGGCCTGCTCGGCGTGAGCGTGCTGCTCGTGCTCTACCTGATGCTGCTCGGCCGGTGCTTCGTGATTGCGCTGCGCGCCTCGACGCTCGCCGGGCGGCTCATGGCCGGCGCGATGGCGCTCATGTTCTTCACCTATGCCTTCGTCAACATGGGCATGGTGACCGGGCTTCTGCCGGTGGTGGGCGTGCCGCTGCCGTTCGTGAGCTACGGCGGCACGGCAATGATGACGCTCTTCATCGCGGTAGGCATCCTCATGAGCGTGGCCACGCACAGGAAGCTGGTGTCGTCATGAGGCGCTGGCACCGCGCGGGCCTGCTGCTCGTCGTCGCGAGCGCGCTCGCGGGCTGCGCCGGGTCCGTGAAGAAGCCGCCCGAGCGCGGAGATCGCGCGCCCGCCCGCAGCACCGGCTCCGGCAGCGGCTACTACAGCACCGACGGTCCGCCCGAGCGGCTGCCCGCGGACCTCGATCGCATCCCCGATGCGGTGCCGCGCGAAGAGCCGCTGCATCGCTTCGCGAACCGGCCCTACACCGTGTTCGGCGTGGACTACACGCCGATGACCCGCCTCGTGCCGATGTCGCAGCGCGGCGTGGCCTCGTGGTACGGACGCAAGTTCCACGGCCAGCGCACGGCGATCGGCGAGGTCTACGACATGTTCGCGATGACCGCGGCGCACCCGACCGCGCCGTTGCCGAGTTTCGCGCGCGTGACGCATCTGAGGAACGGCCGCTCGGTCATCGTGCGGGTGAATGACCGCGGCCCGTTCCTGCACGGTCGCATCATCGATCTGTCCTATGCGGCTGCGCACCGGCTCGGCATCGCGCAGGCAGGCAGCGGTGAGGTGCTCGTCGAATTGCTCGTCCCGCCCTTCGATTCCGTCCCATCGGCACCCGCCGCAGCATCCGCCCCGTCGCCGCCGCTCGCCGCACCGTCTCCTCCGACCGAGTCGGCCGGGCAGGCGGCTGCCGCAAGCACCTCGACCGACCGCTTCTTCGTTCAATTGGGCGCGTTCGGAAACTTTGCCAACGCGAGCGCGTTCCAAGCGCGGATGCAGGCCAGCCTGAATGCTGCCGTCCAGGTGCGACAGCGCGATGGGCTGTTCCGTGTCCAATTGGGTCCCTTTTCCACCCGAGCCGAGGCCGAACGCGTGCAACGCGAAGCCGAGGCCGCGCTCGGCACGTCCCTGATCCTCATCGAACTTCGTCCATGACCGCCGTGCTTCGTCTGTTGCGTCTGCCCCACCTGCCACGGCTGCCCCGGGCGCATCGCCGCGGGTCACTGCTCGCGCTTGCCCTGCTGGCACTCGTGGCCGTGCTGCCGGCGCGGGCGCAGCTCACGATCGACATCGTGGGCATCGGCGCACAGCAGATCCCCGTGATCGTGACCCCGTTCGCCGGCGCAGAACGCGAAGCGCGCGGGGTTTCGGACGTCATTTCCGCGAACCTGGGCCGCAGTGGCCTGATCCGCCTGCTCGCGGCGGACGGGCTCGCGCGCGGCGTCGATGTCGCCCCGCCGCAATGGCCGCTCTACAGCGCGCGCGGCGCCGAGGCGACGGTCGTGGGCAGCGTCACGGCCTTGCCCGACGGCCGATTCCAAGTGAGCTTCAGGCTCTTCGACGTACCGAAGCAGACGCAGAGCGCCGGGCTTCAGTTCACGGTCACGGCGCGAGATCTGCGGGCGACGGCGCACCACATCTCGGACGTGATCTACGAAAAGCTCACCGGGGACAAGGGGGTGTTCTCCACGCGCATCGCCTACGTCGCCAAGTCGGGCGGGCGCTATCAGCTCATCGTCGCCGACAGCGACGGCATGAACGCGCTTCCGGTGCTCACCTC
>CAZSTF010000035.1:12168-19221 GCA_964609555.1 uncultured Alcaligenaceae bacterium
CTGGGGCCCCGACAACCGCATCTACTTCATGAGCGATCGCGGCGGCTCGCCGCAGATCTATCGCATCGCACCCGAAGGCGGTGCCGCCGAACGGCTCACCTTCGAGGGCAGCTACAACGCCAACCCGCGCGTCGCCCCCGACGGCAAGAGCATGGTCTTCGTGCGGCGAGAGGGCAATCGCGACACGCTCGCGGTGCTCGACTTCGCCTCGCGGCAGGTGCAGGGCCTGACCCAGGGGCCGGTGGATGAGTCGCCGTCCTTCGCACCCAACGGCCGGATGATCGTTTACGCTTCCGTGCACGCCGGACGCGGCGTGCTTGCAGCGGTGTCGGCCGATGGACGCGTCAAGCAACGCCTCGGCACCGCCGGTGCCGATGTGCGGGAGCCCGCCTGGGGGCCGCTGTTGCGCTGATCGCGTGCGCTTTCACCCACCCTTCGCAGTTTCTGCCCGACCTGAAAGGAGACCTGTCGATGCGCCGTTCCGTCCCGTTTCTCACCGCCCTCCTGGCGGCTGCGCTGCTCGCTGCGTGCTCGACCGCACCCGAACAGACGGCTCCGGTCGACAACCGTACGGCCGCACCTGCGGGCACAACAGCGGGCACCGCACCCGGCGCAAGCGCATCGGGGCTCGGCACGGGCAGTGCGCCGCTCGCGCAGCCGATCGCCTCGGCCGGCACCGCAGGCTCGGGCACGGCCGCGAGTGGCATGGACCCCGCGCTGACCGATCCGCGGAGCCCGCTGTCCAAGCGCAGCATCTATTTCGACTACGACGTGTTCTCGGTGCGCGACGAGTTCAAGCCGCTGCTCGAGGCGCACGCCGCCTACCTCAAGCGCAATCCGCGGGCACGCATCGTGATCGAGGGCAACACCGACGAGCGCGGCAGCCGTGAATACAACCTCGCACTCGGGCAGAAGCGCTCCGAGAGCGTCAAGCGCGTGCTCGCGCTGCTCGGCGTGCCGGACGCGCAGATCGAGACCGTGAGCTTCGGCGAAGAGAAACTGCGCCGCACCGGCACGACCGAAGAAGATCACGCCGAGAACCGCCGCGCGGATATTCGCTACGTCGGAGAATGAGCTCCCCGTTGATGGTCCTGCGCAAGCCTCTCGCCCTCATCCTGCTGCCGCTCGCGTGCGCTGTTCCCGCGGCACACGCCATCTTCAGCGATGGCGAGGCGCGGCAGCAGATCCTGCAGTTGCGCACCCAGATCGCCGAGCAGCAGCGTGCGGTGGACGCGCGCCTCGCCGAGCTCGAAGCGCAGGCGCGTAACCGCTCGATCATCGACCTGTTCAACCAGGTCGAGACGCTGCGTGCCGAGCTCGCCCGCCTGCGCGGGCTGACCGAGACCCTGCAGAATGAGCTCGAGGCCGCCCAGCGCCGCCAGCGCGATCTCTATGTCGACCTCGACGGCCGCATGCGCAAGCTCGAAGCGACCGTCGTGGAGCTCCGCACGGCGCTCTCGGCAGTGCAGGGGGCAGCGCAGAGCGCACCGCCGACTGCATCGGGGGGCACCCCACCGCCGACCGGCGTGCCCGGTGCTGCACCGCCCGGCCCCGCAGCCATGGGCTCGGGTGCTGCCATGTCCCCCACCACCACGCCGCCCGCCGATCCAGCTGCCGAGCAGCGTCTCTATGACGCCGGGCTCGAACTGTTCCGCTTGGGTCGGTTTGCCGATGCGGTGACCACGTTCCAGAGCTTCCTGCGGCTCCACCCGCGGTCGCCGCTCGCCCCGCAGGCGCAATACTGGCTCGGCAATTCGCTCTTTGCGCTACGCGACTATCGCGGGGCGATCGCGGCCCAGCGGCAATTGCTCGCCAACCACCCGGACAGTGCCAAGGCACCGGACGGCCTGCTCAACATCGCAACCGCTCAGGCTGAACTCGGCGAGATCGCCGCAGCGCGGGCGACGCTTCAGGAGGTCGTGCAGCGCTATCCGGCGTCCGAAGCCGCAGCGAAGGCACGGCAGCGGCTCGGCACCCGGTAGCGTGGCGCGGGCCCATCCGGCCGCGCAGCGTCGCGTATCGGTCCCGCGGCGATGACCCGCGCGTCATTCGCCACCCGCCTCGTGCGCTGGCAGCGCGCGCACGGCCGTCATGATCTGCCTTGGCAGGGCACGCGGGACGCCTACCGCATCTGGCTCTCGGAGATCATGCTGCAGCAGACGCAGGTGGCGACCGTGCTCGGTTACTACACGCGCTTTCTCGAGCGTTTTCCGAACGTGCGCGCGCTGGCTGAAGCGAGCGAGGACGACGTGCTTGCGCTCTGGGCAGGCTTGGGCTACTACAGCCGCGCCCGCAACCTGCACCGAGCCGCCCGGCGCGTCGTCACCGAGCATGGCGGACGCTTCCCGACCGATGCAGCCACGCTCGCCACGCTGCCCGGCATCGGCCCAAGCACGGCCGCGGCGATCGCGGTCTTCACCGCCCACGAGCGCGCAGCGATCCTCGACGGCAATGTGAAGCGCGTGCTTGCGCGGCACGCAGGCGTCGAAGGGTATCCAGGCCAGGCCGTGGTCGAGCGCACGCTTTGGACGCTGGCAGAAGCGCGTCTGCCCACGGCGAGCCGCGAGCTTGCCGCCTACACGCAGGGGCTCATGGACCTGGGCGCGACGGTCTGCACGCCACGCGCGCCCGCCTGCGAGCACTGTCCGGTGGCCGGGGATTGCGTGGCGCGGATGACGGGGCGCACGGCCAGCCTGCCGATGCCGCGCCCGCGGCGCGCGCTGCCCGAGCGCCGACAGCACTTCCTCCTCGCGCTCGCGGGCCGTGACGTGCTGCTCGTGAAGCGGCCGTCCGCCGGTGTCTGGGGCGGGCTCTGGTGCCTGCCCGAGATCGATGACGCGGAGGGCGCGCTGACCGAAGCCCGGCAGCATGGTCGGCTCATCGACCACAGCGCTGCCGCGCTGCCGCCGATCGCGCACACGTTCACGCACTTCCGTCTCTCGATCGTGCCCGTGCGTGTGCGGCTCAAGCGAGAGGCTTCGACGCCGGCGCCACCGGGCACGCTCTGGCTGCCGCTCGACGAGGCGCGCAGCGCGGCCCTTCCGGCGCCGATCGTGCGCCTGCTCGCTGATGTGGGCAGGCAGGTCCAACGCTGATCGGCAAGCCGTCGTGGAATAAAGGTATACCGTGACGCCGTGTCGATCGACGCCCACGACGCCCCGATAATGCGCGACAAGCGAAGCAAAGGGGCACGCAAAAATCGTCGCGAGCGCGGCCGAGACGAGGCGCGAGCAAGCGAAAGGCGAGACATACCTGGCGGGTAGGCGATGCCTTGAGCGAGCGAGTAACAACGTATCGGCAAGCGCAGCAGATTTTTGCGCGCCCCGAAAGAGCATGCATCCTGAACTCGTCCCTATCCAGTCGACCGTCCTCTGGCTCGGCCTCCTGATCGGGGCCGCCTTCGGTGCGGTCACCCAGCGGAGCAACTTCTGCACGATGGGTGCCGTGTCCGACATCGCCAATTTCGGCGACTGGACGCGCGCGCGGCAGGCGCTTTGCGCGATCGGCATCGCGATCATCGGCGTCGCCTTGATCCGCCACTTCGCGCTCGTGGACATGGACAAGTCGTTCTACGTTCAGCCTCGTCTGATCTGGCTCTCGCACGTGATCGGCGGACTCGCCTTCGGCTTCGGCATGACGCTGGCCTCGGGCTGCGGCAGCAAGACGCTCATCCGCATCGGCGGCGGCAGTCTGCGGGCGCTGGTCACCTTGATCGTGATGGGTCTGTTCGCGTGGTTCACGCTGCGCGGCATCCTCGCGGTATTCCGCGTGCGCTGGCTCGATCCGGTGGCGATCGATCTCGGCCGCACGCAGGATCTGCCCACGCTCCTTGGGCTCACGGGCGGTGCTGCCGTGGTCGTGGCGCTCGTCGCGGGGCTCGCGTTGCTCGCGTTCGTCTTCGCCGGACGCGAATTCCGCAAGCAGCCGTGGAGTGTCGTGGCCGGCGTCGTGGTCGGGCTCACGGTCATCGCGGGCTGGTTTGTCACGGGGCATCTCGGCTTCGTGCGGGAGCATCCCGAGACGTTGGAGGCCGTCTGGGTCGCGACCAATTCCGGCCGACCGGAATCGCTGACCTTCACCGCGCCGCCCGCGTATCTCATGGAGTTGCTCGCGTTCTGGAGCGACAAGAGCCGCGTGATGACCTTCGGCATCGCCACCATCCTCGGCGTCGTCCTCGGCTCGGCGGCGATGGCGCTCGCGGCGCGCACCTTCCGCTGGGAAGGCTTCGCCTCGACCGAGGACCTGGTCAATCATCTGGTCGGCGCCGCGCTCATGGGCTTCGGTGGCGTGCTCGCGCTCGGCTGCACGATCGGGCAGGGGCTCTCGGGCCTGTCCACGCTCTCGCTCGGCTCGCTCATCACCGTGGCCGCGATCGTCGTCGGCACCCGGCTGGGTCTGGCCTATCAAATGTGGCGCGTCGAGACCGCCTGACCCGGCCGCTACGGAAGCGGCAGCGCGTTGCGCGACGAGCGCACCGGACGCAACCCGATTGCTGCCAAGCCGCCGATAATCCGGGCGCATGAACCTGGGCAGCACCCCCTTCGACATCTCCGCGAAAACGCACAACCCGAATGCCGGCTTGCGCGGGGATTACGCGCACATGGCCGCGGATTACACCGTGCCGCAGGACATGACCCGCTACGACGCAGCGATGCAGGATCGCTGGCAGCGGCTGCTCGCGCGTCAGCTCGCGCTCCTGCCGGGCCGCGCCTGCCGCGATTTCATCGAGGCGGTCACGCTGCTCGACATGCGGCGCGGCATCCCGTCCTTTGCCGAAGTCAATGCACAACTCGCGGCGCGCACGCGCTGGACGCTCGTGGGCGTGCCGGGGCTGCTGCCCGACGATGTCTTCTTCACCCACCTCGCGCACCGGCGCTTTCCGGTCACCGTCTGGCTGCGCGAGGAGCACGAGTTCGACTACATCGTCGAGCCCGACCTGTTCCACGATTTCTTCGGCCATGTGCCGATGCTGTTCACGCCGGTCTATGCCGACTATCTGCAGCGCTACGGCGAGGGGGGACTCAAGGCCGCCGCGCTCGATGGTCTCGCCTGGCTCGCACGGCTCTACTGGTACACGATCGAGTTCGGCCTGCTGCGTGAGGATGGCGGCGTGCGGGCCTACGGCGCGGGCATCCTGTCCTCCCCGAAGGAGCTCGTCTACGCGGTCGAAAGCCCCACGCCACGCCGATTGTCATTCGATGTGCTCGAGGTCATGCGCACTCCCTACCTGATCGACGACGTTCAGGCGCAGTATTTCGTGCTCGAGTCCTTCCAGCAGCTTCTGGACGACACCGCACCGGACTTCGCGCCGCATTACAAGACGCTCAATGCGGAAGCCACGGCCGTCCGGGCGCACGCGTGATCTTCGCGGACGAACCCCTCGCCGCCTTCGGCGGCACTGCAGGCCCACTTGGAGTGGCAACTTCGGTCGCGCGACTTCCAAACGGACCTCGACCGGAATCGGCCTCGTCCAAGCATCGAGGTCTGCATGCAGAATTGTGACTGCGAATACGGCTGGATGGTGCCCACGCTGTGTACCTCGAATGCATTGATTTTCTTCCCAACCCGGCGGCGTCTTTGCTCGCCGGGGGCGCTTGTGCCGCGGCGCTGGGCGCGATGAAGCCATGAGACTGCAGGAACACCTGCGAAAAGCGCTGCAACCCGGGACGGTGATGACATGGATATCCTGATGTGGCTCTGGTACGGCTGGTGGTTACTTGCCATGGCATCGGTTGCTTTCGCGCCTGACCGCTTCTACCTCGCCGCCAAAGTGGCGGCGCTCGGTACGGGAAGCGTCATTGCATACCTGCTCTTCGCAGAGCGCTACGGGTTGATCCTGCCGAAAGCCCTTGCGCCCGTCATCCTGATCCTACTGATGAGTGTGGGGATGCGACACTATCGCGCGTACCTCCTCAGGCGTCGTGTGGACCACCAGCGGCTTGGGTGACACCATCGGCGATCCTCAACCCCTCGCCGCCTTCGGCGGCACCTTCGATCCGGTCCACCTTGGGCACCTGCGCGTGGCGGCCGACACGGCGGCCGCCCTGCGCCTGCCTGAGGTGCGGTTGATCCCTTCGCAGACGCCGGTGCACCGCAGTGCGCCGGGCGCGACGGGTGCGCAGCGCCTGGCCATGCTCCGGCTGGCCGTGGCGGATTGGCCAGGGCTCACGGTCGATGCGCGCGAGCTCGAGCGCGACACGCCGAGCTACACGGTGCTCACGCTCGAGTCGTTGTGGGCCGAGCATCCGGGCACACCGATCCTCTGGCTGATCGGCATCGACGCTTTTCTGGCCCTGCCGACCTGGCGCGACTGGACCCGCCTGTTCGATCTCGCGCACTTCGTGGTGCTCAACCGTCCGGGCACGCCAGTGGCCCAGGCGCTCGATGCGCGACGGGCGCCCTGGGCGCTGCCCCGGCTCACGCAAAGCGCGGACGACCTGCGCAAGGCGCCTGCGGGCAGGATCCATCTGCACACCGTGGCCCCCCAACCCATCTCGGCGAGTGCGATTCGGGCGCGGATCGCGGCCGGGGCATCCGACGATGAGCTCCGCCAATTGCTGCCGGCATCGGTGCTCGCCTATATTCGATCGAACCGCCTCTATCTCGCCTGAAGCGTGCGCCTCACCAAAGCCCAGAAAGCCGCCATCACCGCCCTCGAGGACATCAAGGCGCGTGACATCACCACGCTCGACACGCGCAAGCTGACCGCGATGTACGACGCGCTGATCATCGCCACCGCCGACAGCGCACGCCAGACCAAGGCCCTCGCGCGCAACGTGCATGACAAGGTCAAGGCCGCGGGCGGCACCGTGCTCTCGACCGAAGGCGAAGACGCTGGCGAATGGGTGCTGGTCGATTGCGCGGATTTCGTGGTGCACATCATGCAGCCGACCTCGCGCGCGCTCTACAACCTTGAGGAGCTGTGGACGCCGCCCGCGCCGCGCAAGCGCACGGCCGAGCCGAAGACCGCGCCCGCGCCGGGTGCTCCTGCCTTGGCCGAGGCCGCGACCACCCAAGCCACGGCGCGCCCACGTTCCGCGAAGACCGCGCGCT
>CAZSTF010000036.1:0-18931 GCA_964609555.1 uncultured Alcaligenaceae bacterium
TGACCGCGATCACCACCGGCAGCGTGCCGATGATGAGCGTCGGCAGCGGCGCGCCCGCCCACTGGATGGCCGCGGAGAGGGCGAGGTAATAGGCAAAGTTGCCGACGAGCGAAAGCTTGGCCGCTTCCCACCAATCGGCCGGCGCGAGACCGGCGAGCGCGCGGCGCAGGACGACGGCGATCGGCAGCGTGACGAGTCCGAAGGCGAGGTAGCGGCCGAAGGTGAGGAGCGTCGGCGGGTAGCCCGGAAGGAGGAGCGGCACCACGAACACGAGCCCCCAGACGAGCCCGGCACCGAGCGCTGCCGCAACACCCAGACCGGTTCGGCTCGGTGGACGGAGTGATGACATGTGATCCGAGCATAGCGTCCGGGGGGACCGACGACGGCGAACCGCGGCCAGTGTGCGCTCGGGCCCGATTCCTAGAATGAGGAGACATCTCATTTGCCCGGTTCGCTGCCTCGACCATGTCCATCGCGCCGTTTCACCTCGCCTTCCCGACCCACGACCTCGCCGCGGCACGGGACTTCTATCTCGGCAAGCTCGGCTGCCGCGAGGGCCGTTCGAGCGATCATTGGGTCGACTTCGACTTCTACGGCCACCAGATCGTTGCCCACCTCGCGCCCGAGGAGTGTTCGATGGCGAAGACGAGCGACGTCGATGGCGATGCCGTCCCGTGCCGCCATTTCGGCGTGGTGCTGCCGATGTCCGAGTGGAAGGCGCTCGCCGAACGGCTCCAGGCCCAAGGAACCGAGTTCATCATCGAGCCGCACATCCGCTTCAAGGGCGAGCCGGGCGAGCAGGCCACGATGTTCTTCCTCGATCCCTCGGGCAACGCGCTCGAGTTCAAGGCGTTCGAGAACATCGAGCAACTGTTCGCCAAATGACAGACGCGGCGCCCATGTCGCCCCGACCCGCCCCCACCGACGGCCCCGGGCGTCCGCTCGCCTTTGCCGATGTCACCGCGGCGGCCGAGCGGCTACGCGGAGTCGCGCACCGCACGCCCATCCTCGCGAGCCGCACGCTCGACCGCCTGTTCGGCTGCGAGCTTTTGCTCAAGGCGGAGAATTTCCAGCGCGGCGGCGCATTCAAGTTCCGCGGTGCCTACAACGCGATCGCGATGCTGACGCCCGCCGAACGGGCACAGGGCATCGTGGCCTTCTCGTCGGGCAACCACGCGCAGGCGGTCGCGCTCGCGGCCCAGCTCCTGGGCACGCACGCCGTGATCGTCATGCCCGAGGACGCGCCCGCGCTCAAGATCGAGGCCACGCGCGGCTATGGCGCCGAGGTCGTGCTCTACGACCGCTACCGCGAGGACCGCGCGGCCATCGCCGAGCGCATCCAGCGCGAGCGGGGCGGGCCGTTGATCCCGCCGTTCGATCATCTGGGGGTCATGGCAGGCCAAGGCACCTGCGGGCTCGAGATCGCGCTCGACGGCGGACGCATCGACGCGCTCGTGGTCTGCGCGAGCGGCGGGGGACTGCTCTCCGGCTCGACGGTGGCGATCAAGCACCTCCTGCCCGACTGCGAGGTCTTCGGTGCCGAGCCCGAGGCGGGCAACGACATCCAGCAATCGCTCGCGAAGGGCGAGATCGTCCCAATCGACGTGCCGCGCACGATCTGCGACGGCCTGCAGACCCAGGCTGTGGGCGTCCGGCCGTGGCAGATCATCTCGCGTGAGGTCGCGGGGGTGCTCACCGCGAGTGACGCCACGGTGCTCGAGATGATGCGGCTCCTCTTCGAGCGGCTCAAGATCGTGGTCGAGCCCTCGGGCGCGGCCGCGCTCGCCGCGGTGTGGACGCATCGCGAGCGCTTTGCCGGCCGACGGGTGGCCGTCACGCTCTCGGGCGGCAACATCGGTGTGGCGCGCTTCGTCGAGCTCATGCGTTGACGCGGTCTCCGCGCAAGTTCGGCGAATTCCGGCGTTGCAGCGCGCGCTTTGCGCGCTAGCATGGCATTCCGAGGCCACGAGGCAGTCGAGACGGTGAAAGGACCTTGACCGAGGTCGTGCCGTCGCCCGCCAGCACACACCACACGCCATGCTCACCCCCGCCTCCGAGCACGTCGAGGGCTACGATGCGCTCGACATGCCGACCGCTTTCGCGCTCGCCTACGTGCGCGATCAGCAGAGTCCGTCGACCCTGCCCGGCGTCAGCGACCGCCCGGATGCCGAGGCCAGTCGGCGCACGGTCATCGTGGTCGACAGTGCGTGCGACATGCCGCAGTCGTGGCTCGACTATCACCACATCGTGGTTGCGCCGCGGCGGATTCCGGCAGCAAGTGGCGAGCTGACCGAGACGCGCGAGCCGAGCGCACTCACGCGGCAGTTGGAGCAATTGCTTCCGATTGCAGCCACGACCGTGCAATCCCTGCCCTCGTCGCCCGTGGTGCTCCGGGACACGATCCAGCGCCACCTGCGTCGCGGCACGACTGGCGTCATCGTCATCACTGCGTCGGCGCGCCGCAGCAAGGTCTACAGCTATGCGATCGCCGCCGTGCAGTCGCTGGTCCTGATTCACACCAAGGTCCGTCGCTCGCTCGATCCGAGCGCGTCCCCCTTGCGCGGGTGGGTGGTCGACTCGACCAACGCCCTGACTGGCTGCGGCGTGCTGCTCGCCGAGGCTGTGCGCCTCCGCGAGAGCAACGCGCCGGCCGCGACGATCGCCCAGTCGCTCAACGAGTTCCGCGCCCATGTGCACACGCTCGCCGTGCCGGGACGATTCGACTTCATCGCCCGCGCGGCGCGAAGCGTGGAGATGCAGCCGATTCCGCTATGGAAACAGCAGGTGGCCGAGCTCATTTCACTCGTGCCCATGCTCCACATGCAGGCGGATCAGATCCGGGTCGCCGAGCGCGTCCGACGCGGCCCGCGTGGCGCGGGCGCCGTCCTCGGGCGCTGCCTGCGGGCGCTCGAGAGCGGGCCCCTCGCCAACCCGCTGATCGCGGTCAGCTACGCCGGACCGCTCGATGCGCTCGAGGCGCTGCCGCAGTTCGCCCTCCTGCGCACACAGTGCACACGTCAGCAGGTCACCCTGAGCGTGGCCCCGATGAGCATGACCGGTGCCCTCATGCTCGGCCCCGGTGCGCTGTCGGTGAGTTTTGCCAGTCGGACGTTCCGCGCTTAGCCGCGTGGCGTGACTCGCCCGGGCAGGCGAGGGTGCCTAGAATCCCCGGATGCCGCCCGCGTCGACATCTCCTGCGATCCGCCTCGTCGGAGCGCCGACCGACGTCGGCGCCGGCGCACGCGGGGCCTCGATGGGCCCGGAAGCTCTCCGGGTCGCAGGCCTCGCCGAGGCGCTCACCGCGCGCGGGCTCGTCGTCCACGATGACGGCAACCTGAGCGGGCCGCCCAACCCCTGGCTGCCCCCGGTCGAAGGCTACCGGCATCTGCCGGAAGTGCTCGCCTGGAACGTCGCGGTGCGGGACGCCGTGAGCCACGCGCTTCGGGCGGGGGAACTGCCCATCCTCATGGGTGGCGATCACTGTCTCGCCATCGGTTCGATCGCCGCAGTCGCGGCGCATTGCCGCAGCACCGGGCGACGTCTGCGGGTGCTCTGGTTCGACGCCCATGCCGACTTCAACACGAGCACGATCACGCCCTCCGGCAACATCCACGGCATGCCCGTCGCGACCCTGTTCGGTCATGGTGCGGCCGCTCTCGTGCGCCTCTCCGATCGCACGCCCGCCATCGGCGTCGGAGACATCGTGCAGATCGGTATCCGAAGCGTCGACCCCGAAGAAAAGCGCTTCGTGCACGAGCAGGGGCTCGAGGTGTTCGACATGCGCTCGATCGACGAGCTTGGCATGCGCACCGTCATGGAATCCGCGCTTGCAGGCATTGACGAAGCGACGCATCTGCACGTGAGCTTCGACGTCGATTTCCTCGACCCCGAGATCGCACCGGGGGTCGGCACCACGGTGCCGGGCGGGCCGACCTACCGCGAGGCCCAGCTCTGCATGGAGATGATCGCGGATACCGGGCAGCTCGGCTCGCTCGATGTGATGGAACTCAACCCGGCCTTCGACGTGAAGAACCGCACGGCGCTTCTGGCCGTCGATCTGATCGAAAGCCTGTTCGGCAAGTCGACCCTGATGCGCCGCGGATCGCGCTGACTGACCTGACCCGGAGGCTGTGCATAATCACAGTATGCGGGACGGTCGAGGAAACGCCGAACAATTGTCGCGAGCAAGCCCGAGTGCGCGGAGCCGCGCAGCGAAGAGCGAGACATATCTAAGCGATAGGCGAGCGATGAGCGAGCACGCGACAACGCAATCGGGCTGCGCAGCAAATTGTTCGGCGTTTCCTCAATCGAGGGCCATCAAGGGTCGCGGCGCGACGGCGAACCTCTCGGGGCGCTTCGAGTCCGTGCGCCGCGAGGCCTTCGACGATGGCTGGGCCACCGGCGACGACGACGAGGCACAGGCCGCGACACCCCCGCCCCGGACCGTGATCCATATCGAAGAGGCGCGCTCGATCGTCTCGCACAACGATTCGCCCGATCTGCGCTTCACGCAGTCGATCAACCCCTACCGGGGCTGCGAGCACGGCTGCATCTACTGCTACGCGCGACCGACCCATGCCTACGTGAACCTCTCGCCGGGGCTCGACTTCGAGACCCAGCTCTTCGCCAAGCGCAATGCCGCCGCCCTCCTCCGGGCCGAGCTCACGCGCCCCGGCTACCGGGTGGCGACGATCAACCTCGGTGCCGCGACCGATCCGTATCAGCCGATCGAGAAGACCGAACGCATCACGCGCAGCGTGCTCGAGGTGCTGGCCGAATGCCGGCATCCGGTGACGCTCGTGACCAAGGGCGCGCTCGTCACGCGCGATGTCGACCTGCTCGCCGCGATGGCACGCGAGCGGCTCGTGCATGTGTTCATCTCGATCACGCAGCTCGACCGGCGCCTCACCCGCATTCTCGAGCCGAGGGCGGCCTCGCCCGAGCGGCGGCTCGAGGCCGTGCGCGCGCTCGCCGAGGCCGGCGTGCCGGTGAGTGTGCTCGTCGCGCCGATCATCCCGTTCGTGAACGATGCCTTTCTCGATGCCGTGCTCGAGCGCGCGGCCGCCGCGGGCGCGGTCGGTGCGGGCTACACGATCCTCAGGCTGCCCTGGGAAGTGCGTCCGCTCTGGCTCGCCTGGCTCGAAGAGCACTTCCCCGAGCGGGCGGCACACGTGATGGCGCGCATCCGCGATCTGCGCGGCGGGGCCGAGAACGTGAGCACCTTTGGCGAGCGCATGAAGGGCCAGGGCCCGTGGGCGGATCTGATCCGGCAGCGCTTTCGTCTCGCCTGCACGCGCTACGGCCTCGCCACCGGGGATGCGCTTGCCGCGCGCTCTCCGCTCGATCCGACGCGCTTCGATCCGGCGCGGCTTGCAGGACAGGCGGCACTGTTCTAGCCCGATGCCAGGGCCTCGCTTCCCGAGACGCCCCCCCAGGGACGACCGGCCGGCCCGTTATCGTTCCGGACGATGCAGGTGACACCCTCCTCCGGTCTGCCGCCCCGTGGCTTCGTGTTCTGGCTGTCGGTCGGGCAACTGGTGAGCTGGGGCACGCTCTTCTACACCTTCTCGCTGCTGCTCGTGCACTTCGAGCGCGACCTCGCGCTCTCGCGTGTCGACGCCGCGCTCGCGTTCTCGCTGGCCCTCGGGGTCGAAGGCGCGCTGGCCTTCCTGGTCGGGCGGCGCATCGACCGCGGGCAGGCGCGCTTGGTCATGAGCCTGGGCTCTGTCGCTGGCGGGACGGCATTCCTCGTCATCTCGTTGGCCACCACGCGAGCCGAGCTGTATGCCGGATGGATGCTCGCCGGCGCCGCCATGGCCGGCACCCTTTATGCACCCGCCTTCGCCGTGCTGATCCGCCGCTACCCGGACACCTACCGTCGGGCGATCATCACGCTGACCTTCCTCGGCGGGCTCGCGAGCACCGTGTTCATCCCGCTCGGGGACTGGCTGATCGATCGGCTCGGCTGGCGCCATGCGCTCTGGGTGCTCGCGGCGCTGCACTGGCTCTGCGTGCTGCCGATCCACCTCTATTGGCTGCGCGGCGAAGCGGCAGCCCCAAGCCGCACCGATGCGGGCGGGACCTCGCTCGCGCATCATGTGCGCGGCCTGCCCTTCTGGGGGCTCGCGGCCTTCTTCGTGCTGTTCAGCGGCGTCACGGCCGCCGTGGCCGCGCATCTGGTGCCGATCCTGCGCGAGGCCCGCCTGCCCGAGTTCTGGGTTATCGCCATTCCCGCTTCGATCGGCCTCTTGCAAGTGGCCGGGCGGCTCGTGCTCTTCGTGACCGAGCGGCACATCGATGTGCATCGTGCCAACCGCTGGATCCCGACCTTGCTGCCCGTCGCCCTGGCGGTGCTCGCGCTCGGCGTGCACTCGGTGCCGCTCGCCGTCCTCTACGCGCTTTGCTACGGCATGGCCAACGGCATGATCACGATCGTCAAGGCCACTGCGATGGCACAGTACGTCTCGCGCGAGTGCGCCGCCTCGCTGAACGGCCTGCTCGGCCTGCCCTCATCGCTCGCGCGCGCGGTCGCGCCGTCGCTGGTGGCGAGTCTCTGGCTCGTCGGCGGCAGCTACCGGCTCGGGCTCGTCACGCTCACCGGACTGTCCGCACTCGCGGTGCTGGCGTTCTGGGTTGCGCAGCGGCACGCGCTCGCGCGCATGCGCCCCATGACGACCTGAGACTCGATCGATTCTCCTGAACCGACCGACTAGCGTCTCAGCGCGGCGAAGGCCGCAGCCATCGCCGTCTCGGTCGCGGCCGGTTGCGGCGGGCCGCGACGTCCGGTCTTTGGGCTTGCGGGGCGCGTGTCGGCGCGCTCGCCTCGTGCGGCGGGAGCCGCGTCCGCATCGAGCCGCATGGAGAGCGCGATGCGCTTTCGCGCGAGATCGACCTCGAGCACCTTCACGCGCACGATCTGGCCGGTCTTCACGACCTCCTTCGGGTCACGCACGAAGCGGCTCGCGAGCTGCGAGACATGCACGAGCCCGTCCTGATGCACGCCGATGTCCACGAAGGCGCCGAAGGCCGCCACGTTGGTCACCGTGCCCTCGAGGATCATGCCCTCGCGCAGGTCGGCGAGATCACTCACCCCGTCATTGAAGCGTGCGACCCGGAACTCACCGCGTGGGTCGCGCCCCGGCTTTTCGAGCTCGGCGAGCACGTCGCGCACCGTGGCCTCACCGAAGCCGAGTGCCGTGAGCTCGGCCGCGGGCAGCATCTTCAAGGCACCGCTCCGGCCGAGGATCTCGGCGAGCGGCCGCTTCACGCGGGCGAGCACCGCCTCGACGAGCGGATAGCTCTCGGGATGCACCGCAGAGGCGTCGAGCGGATTCGTTCCGCCGCGGATGCGCAGGAAACCCGCGCACTGCTCGAACGTCTTGGGCCCCAAGCCCGGCACGTCGAGCAGCGCGCGACGGTCGGCGAATGCACCGCGTTCGTCCCGATGCCGGACGATGGCCCGTGCGAGCGAGGGCGTGAGCCCGGCCACGCGCGTGAGCAGGGGGACGCTTGCGAGGTTCACCTCCACCCCGACCGCGTTCACGCAATCCTCGACTACCGCATCGAGCTTGCGCGCGAGCGCGCTCTGGTTCACGTCGTGCTGATACTGGCCGACGCCGATCGACTTCGGGTCGATCTTGACGAGCTCGGCAAGCGGATCCTGCAGCCGACGCGCAATCGAAACCGCACCGCGCAGCGACACATCGAGCGTCGGCAGTTCCTCGCTCGCGACCTCGCTCGCCGAGTAGACCGAGGCGCCCGCCTCGGAGATCACCGCTTTCGTGACCCCTCCACCCAAGCGCTTGACGAGCTCGGCGGCGAGCTGATCCGTCTCGCGGCTTGCGGTGCCGTTGCCGATGGCGATCAGCCCCACCGCATGGGCGCGACAGAGCCGTTCGAGCGTGGCGAGCGCGCCCTGCCAGTCACGCCGCGGCTCATGGGGATAGACCGTGTCGGTCGCGACCACCTTGCCGGTGGCATCGACCACGGCGACCTTCACGCCCGTGCGGATGCCTGGGTCGAGCCCCATCACCGGGCGCGTACCGGCCGGGGCGGCGAGCAGGAGCTCGCGCAGGTTCTCGCCGAAGATGCGGATGGCCACGGCCTCGGCCTCCTCACGCAACCGGGCAAAGAGGTCGCGCTCGGTCGCGGGGGCGAGCTTCACCCGCCAGCACCAGCCGATGACCCGCCGGATCCAGTCATCCGCCGGTCGGCCTTGGTGCGTCCAGCCGAGATGCGCGGCAATCCTCGCCTCGGCGGGTGTCATTGCGCCGGCCGGTGCGCCCTCGACCGCGGGCTGCTCGAGCTTCACCGTGAGGCACTCAGCGAGCCAGCCGCGAAACACGGCGAGCGCCCGGTGCGATGGCACGCGGGCGATCGGCTCGGCGTAGTCGAAATAGTCGCGGAACCTTGCTGCAGCCTCGGTGGCCTCCTTGCCCTCGGCCACGCGGCTCGTGAAGAGCCCGTTCTGCCAGAGCCACTCGCGCAGCGGCCCGACGAGCGCGGCATCCTCGGCCCAGCGCTCGGCGAGCAGATCGCGCGCGCCATCGAGTGCCGCCTGCGGCTCGGCAAAACCGGCCTCGGCATTCACGTAGGCCGCAGCAAGCGTGAGCGGCACCTGCGCCGGATCGGCGAGGAGCGCGTCGGCAAGCGGCTCGAGGCCCGCCTCTCGCGCGATCTGCGCCTTGGTGCGGCGCTTCTGCTTGTAGGGCGCGTAGAGATCCTCGATCTCCTGCTTGGTCTCGGCCGCATCGAGCGCGCGGGCAAGCGCGTCGGTCAGCTTGCCCTGCGTGCGAATCGCGTCGATCACGCTCTCGCGGCGTTCGTCGAGCTCGCGCAGGTAGTCGAGCCGCTCCGCGAGCAGGCGCAACTGGGCGTCATCGAGACCCTGGGTCGCCTCCTTCCGGTAGCGGGCGATGAAGGGCACGGTCGCGCCCTCGTCGAGCAGGCGCACGGCGGCTTCGACCTGGGCAGGCAAAACGTTCACGTCCCGCGCAAGGCGGGTGATCAGGGACTGGGGCATATCAGGATTCGGAGGAGAGGGAAGCGGGGTTCGCAGCGGGTGCGCTCGGCGCAGCGGGGGCGGCGTCCGCCACATGGTGAACCACGCGCTGCGGGTAAGGAATTTCGACGCCGTGCGCGCGGAAGGCCGCGAGGATCGCGCGGTTCACGTCGGAGCGCACATTGAGCTGGCCGTTCTCGGGGTCGCCGATCCAGAAGCCGAGCGTGAACTCGAGCCCGTCGGCACCGAAGTTCGACAGCATCGCCCGCGGGGCCGGATCGGCGAGCACGCGGGGCTGGGCACGCGCCGCCTCTTCAAGCAGGCGGGTCACGAGGTCGATGTCGCTTCCGTAGGCCACGCCCACCACGGTGTTGAGGGCGATGCGTCGATCGGCGAAGGAGAGGTTCTCGATCCGCTGCGTCATGAGCGATTCGTTGGGCACGATCGACTCCCGTCCCGTCGGCGAGCGCACGACGGTGTAGCGGCTCCGGATGTCGGTGATCTGGCCTTCGAAGGCATTCTCGATGCGGATCACATCCCCCACGCGGAAGGAGCGTTCGAGCAGGATCGCAAAACCGCTCACGTAGTTCGCCGCGATGCGCTGGAGCCCCAGGCCCAGACCCACGCCCAGCGCACCGCCGAACACCGAAAGCACCGTGAGATCGATGCCCGCCGAAGAAAGCGCCACGAGCAGCGCGACCACGAAGAGCAGCGCGCGCAATGCCCGCGAAAAGACGAGCCGGAGACTCGTGTCGAGATCGAGTGCAAGCAACCGGCTTTCGAGAAAGGCCGAGATCCAGAGCGCGGCCACCACCGTGAGGCAGACCATCGCGAGGCCCTGCAGGAGCGCGAGCACCGACACGCTCGCCTTGCCGAGCGGAATGACGACTTGATCGAGATCCTCGGCGAGCGGCCCGAGCAGACCGAGGGCGTTCAGCACGATGCCGAGCCAGACCGCGACACTGCTCCAGTTGATGAGCGTGCGGATGTTGGCCGACCCCGGGAACAGCCGCCGCAGGAGCTGCGCGACGAGCCGCAGGACGGTGAGCGAGCCAAAGATCGTGAGCGCGAGCAGGATGAGCGTGGGCAGCCTGCGGCCGCCCAACACGTACCCCCCGGCGGCGAGCACGACGGTCGCGATCGCCGGGAAGGTGACCCCGTAGAGCAGCGCCTCGATGAACGGCGCATGCGCGACCTCGCCACCGGCCTTGACGCGCCGCCGGGTCGACGCCCAGGCGAGCACGAGCCCGACCACGACGGCGACGACCACGAGCCCGATCTGGAGCGATTCAGCTCGGTCGATCTCGGCAAATTCGTTGAGGAGCTTCTGGAGCGGCGACATCATTCTTTGAACCTGAAAACCGCAGTTGACCGCTCAGCTGCACGCGCGGCCCATTGATGGAACATGCCTTGTTTCCCCGATCGTATTCACTCGACGAGCGAGTCCGCTGTGCGTTCGCTTTCGGGCTCGTGCGCGCCGCTCGCTTCGTTGCTCATCCTTGCAGGGGAGCCACCCTGCGGCGTCTTCGCGCCTTGCGAGCAACACGCACAAGCCCGCCTTCAAACGCACCCAACTGCGGTCTTCAGGTTCAATTATCCGCGGCAACGGAAACGCAACAGCGGTAACGTCTTCTCCACTGCCGTCCATCCGCGGCACGAACGTTGTCGCGGGCCGTTCCTACAATCGCGCCTTCATCCCCCTTCCCCGCCGCTTGCGCGCCTGCCCGCCATGAAGTTCCGCTTTCCGATCGTGATCATCGACGAAGACTGGCGCGCCGAGTCCTCCTCGGGCCTGGGCATCCGCGCGCTCGCCAAGGCGCTCGAAGAACAGGGCATGGAGGTCGTGGGCGGCTTCACCTACACCGATGTCGGCATGGTGGCCAACCAGTCGGCGCGGGCGAGCGCCTTCATCGTCTCGATCGACGACGAGGAGGTGAGCGAAGACGGCGCGCAGAGCCAGGCGATCGAGGATCTGCGCAAGTTCATCGAGGCGACCCGCAAGCGCAATGCCGACGTGCCGATCTTCCTCTTCGGCGAGACGCGCACCTCGCAGCACATCCCGAACGACATCCTGAAGGAGCTGCACGGCTTCATCCACATGTTCGAGGACACGCCGGAGTTCGTCGCACGCAACATCATCCGCGAAGCCACGAAGTACCTGAGCGCGCTGCCGCCGCCGTTCTTCAAGGCGCTCGTCGACTACGCGCGCGACGGCTCCTACAGCTGGCACTGCCCGGGGCACTCGGGCGGCGTCGCCTTCCTGAAGAGCCCGGTCGGGCAGATGTTCCACCAGTTCTTCGGCGAGAACATGCTCCGTGCCGATGTCTGCAACGCGGTGGACGAGCTCGGGCAACTGCTCGACCACACGGGCCCGGTCGCGGCGAGCGAGCGCAATGCCGCGCGCATCTTCGGCGCGGACCACCTGTTCTTCGTCACCAACGGCACCTCGACCTCGAACAAGATCGTCTGGCATGCGAACGTGGCCCGCGACGACGTGGTGCTGGTCGACCGCAACTGCCACAAGAGCGTGCTGCATTCGATCGTGATGACCGGCACGGTGCCGATCTTCCTCACGCCGACGCGCAACCACTACGGCATCATCGGCCCGATCCCGAAGAAGGCGTTCTCGAAGGCCTCGATCCAGAGGCAGATCGACGCGCACCCGCTGGTCGAGAACAAATCCTCGCGGCCCCGCGTCATGACCATCACCCAGAGCACCTACGACGGCGTGCTCTACAACGTCGAGACCATCAAGGGCGCGCTCGCCGGCTACGTCGAGAACCTGCACTTCGACGAGGCCTGGCTGCCGCACGCGGCCTTCCACCCGTTCTATCAGGACATGCACGCCATCGGCCCGGGCCGGAAGCCCTGCACCGACTCGATGGTCTACGCCACCCAGAGCACGCACAAGCTGCTCGCGGGGCTCTCGCAGGCCTCGCAGATCCTGGTCCAGGACGCGGAGAAGCTCAAGCTCGACACCACGCGCTTCAACGAGGCGTACCTCATGCACGTCTCGACCTCACCGCAGTACGCGATCATCGCGAGCTGCGATGTGGCGGCCGCGATGATGGAGCAGCCCGGCGGCGGTGCGCTCGTCGAGGAATCGATCTCGGAGGCGCTCGACTTCCGGCGTGCAATGACCAAGGTCGATCGGGAATTCGGCCGCGACTGGTGGTTCAAGGTCTGGGGTCCGTCAAAGTTCGAGCACGAAGGCGTGGGCAAGCGCGAGGACTGGTTCCTGAAGCCCGCCGACAAGTGGCATGGCTTCACGGGCATCGAGCCCGGCTTCAACATGCTCGATCCGATCAAGGCCACGATCGTCACGCCGGGGCTCGACATCTCGGGCAAGTTCGCCGCGCAGGGCATCCCGGCGGCGCTCGTGACCAAATACCTTGCCGAGCACGGCGTGGTGGTGGAGAAGACCGGGCTCTACAGCTTCTTCGTGATGTTCACGATCGGCATCACGCGCGGGCGCTGGAACTCGCTCGTCACCGAGCTCCAGCAGTTCAAGATGGACTACGACCAGAACCAGCCGCTCTGGCGCGTGATGCCCGAATTCGTGCAGCAGCACCCCGAATACGAACGCGTGGGCCTCAAGGACCTCGCCCAGCGCATCCACGAGGCCTACCGCAGGCACGACATCGCCCGCGTGACCACCGAGATGTACCTCTCGCCGATGGAGCCGGCGATGCGGCCCTCGGACGCCTTCGAGCACCTCGCGCACCGGAAGGTCGATCGGGTGCCGATCGACGACTTGGTCGGCCGCATCACCGCGATGCTCGTCACGCCCTATCCGCCGGGCATCCCGCTCCTGATCCCGGGCGAGCGTTTCAACGAGGCGATCGTGCGCTATCTGCGCTTCGCGCGGGAGTTCAACGGCCAGCTGCCCGGCTTCGACACCGACGTGCATGGCCTCGTCACCGAGAGCCACCGCGGCGAGACCCGCTACTACGTGGATTGCGTGCGGGCGGGGTGAGCATTACCCCCAGGCTGCGCGAACCCGCCCCGCGTTCATCACTCCGGCACGCACAGTGCGATGCCTTCGGCGGCCCACGGCCGGATTGCTGCCGAACCGCTCGCCATGGCCTGCCCGACGTTCCGGTTGAGCACGTAACGGTGATTCGGCGCAACCGACGTCGAGGCGGGTGCATTGAAGTAACGCCATAGCGGCACCGTCTTCTCCGGACAACGCGCCGGATCGTCCGCCGCCTGCCCCGCCTGCTGCGGCCGAGGCAGACTGGCCCGAAACGCAATCCCCTCGTAGCTGAACCCCGGCTGCGTCTTGAAGCGCTCGCATTCGTCCGCTCGCGCCGTGTAGAAGTGCGTGGCCGCGCCCCCCGACGGCGGTCGATAGAAGAACCGGCACACCGGCAGATAGCCCCCGCTCTTGAACGCGCGACCGGTACGCATCCAGTCCGCGTTGCCATCGAGCAGGGCCTTGTCAGCCTCGCTCGTCGCGTAGAAGAAGTGCCCCCAAGGCGACGCCGCAATCGACGGGCGGTGCACATACTCCACCACCTCCCCTTCGACGAACGGCGGCGGCAGCGCAGCAAGCTCGTAGTCCTCCGCCTGCGAGGACGGCACGGACGGCCCGGTCTTGCCGGCGACCTGCCCCATCCGATAGCCGAAATACAGCGTCACCAACTCCCCCACGCCAGATCGATCCACACGAAGCGGCACCGCCTCGTACTCGGCGCCGTCCATCGCGTTGCGGCGCATCGGCGCGAGCAGTTCGAACCGATCTGAAACACCCAGCGCGGCGCGGTCGACCGCCGTGATGAGGCCTGGCGCAGGCTTCACCCAAGGCAGCGCAGCGTTGTAGAGAGGACTGTAGCCCTCAACCGAAAGCAAGTGACCATCCTGACTCGTCTCTGGCATCGGGGACAAGCCACCTTGCACAAAGTAGGAATAGCGAACATTCATTACGTTTGAACGCGATATTTCCACCCCGTTTTGGCGATTCACGGACCGCGGTCGCGGCGTGCCCGGCCCCTCGTCGGGCCAGAGCAGAATGGGATCGCCGCCAAAACCGCTCCCCTTCGCCTTGCCCAAGAAAAATGACCGCAAATCGGCTGCCTCGGAAGCGCCTACCCATGACCACGGCGCAAGGAGCCACGCGAGCATGACGGCTTTGAGCCTGACGTTGACTCGCTCGCCTAGGGAAGCGATGCGAATGACAGTCATGTTGCCGCCCTTGGCCGTGTTGTGGCGCCCAGCCCGCGCTTGCGCGGGCACAGATGCCGACTTGATGAACGTGTCGGCGACGAAGCTCTTGAGGGGTTTCATGGCATTCCTCCTTCAGTCACGGTAGTTTGACCATCTTGAGACCGTTTGGCAGCGTCTGCGCGCCTGCACGAAGCATCTGCTCCACGGCGGCAGGCGTGGTCAAGCTGTACGCATCAATGAAATACGCTGCTGCTGCAGCGGCATGCGGTGCCGCCATCGACGTGCCCGACAGCCATGCCCAGCCCGAATGCGGTGGAGACGTGCACGACATTGACGCACATGTCTCGGGCTGGCCGCCAGAGTAATACGTGCTCCGGTTCGTCAGATCCCCACCCATTCCCCATGTCGAGTAGATGAAGTCACCCGGAGCCCACAGATCGATGCACGCGCCAACATTTGAGCCGGGTTCACCAATGCCGCCGATCGGATAGGAGTTCGAGAAAGGCGCAGCGACGCCACCCCATTGGTTCAACGCGCCCATGACAAGCACGCCGTCGTCCGCGGAAGCGGCTGCCGCGCCACCCGAGGGTTTGTACGAGAAAGACGCCGGGTAGGACCAAGGCCAGTACGGCAAAGAGTGGTTCAACGCACAGGAATCGGCCGAGAAGTTGCCTGCGGATTGCACCACCACGTTTCCTGGGTGGTAGAGCGACCAGCCCGGGATCACAAACCCTGGCGTCGCAGCGCGGGCAATCTTGGGCTGATTAGTCTCCGCAACGTAGGCCCCATTCGGTGCCACCCACCAGCCCGTCTGCGCGCCCCAATTGATCGACAGGTTGATCACGTTGGGACGGTGATTGCCGCTGTACCAGACGAGCGACTGACTGTAGACATAGTCGAATGCCTGTCCGACGAACGCGGCGTCCGTTGTGTAATCGCAATCCGGTCCACCCACACCACCATTGATCGACACCATCGTCACGCCTGCATAGATGCCACGCCGCCCTTCGCCATTGCCGGAGGTGGCACCTATGATGCCTGCAATGTGCGTGGCATGCGCGTAGCAGCCCACAGGACTGCCGCCGTTCAAGTTGATGCGGGCGGAGACACTGCCAAGGTCGCTGTGGTGCGCCACGCCGCCGTCGATGATCCACACCACACGCTGGCTGTTCGGCGTGGCTGCGCGTCCGCCAACGGCATGCCAACCCCAGTCGTTCAGCTCAGTCCACGGATCGCCGTTCCAAGAGGGCCACCACGGCGGGTTCGACGAGAACCTGACCGGCCGATCCTCCGTCACCAACCGCACATCCGGGTCGCGCCGGATCGCCTCGATCTGCCCTGCGGTGAGATACGCCGTCACGCTCGCCCCCACCCAGCTCGTCACATTGCTGCGCTCGCGCTCGCCTCGCTCGTTCTCGCGGAACTGCGGCTCGATGCCGTGCCGCCGCTCGAAGGCCTCGATCGCAAGCAGCGCCTGCGGGTTGTGCCGGTCGCGCTTCGGGTCGAAACGCTCGATCAGCGGACGCGCCGCCTCGCGCTGGCGCTCGGTCGCCTCGTCCATCAGATCCACGATCACGCGGATGCGTCCTTCGCCATCGGTGATGGGCTTCTCTGCCCGGTGCCAGGGCACGAGACCGTCGATCGTGATCCGCTCGAGTCTCGGCGGGTTGCCCGTCTCGGCCAGCGCTGCCGACGGGGCCGCCGCCAGCCCGGCCAACCCGATCGCGGCCACGGCACCGGCGAGCCGCCTCAGACGGCGCGAGAGATCAGAGAGAGAGAGAGAGAGAGAGAGAGAGAGAGAGAGAGAAGTCATCGAAACCTTTCAGGGGCAAAGCGGAAAGGAAACATGACGATAGCATGAAACGGGCAGCCCGCAACGACGGGGGGATGACGTCGCTACGGCGCGGGCATTGCACGGGACCAACGGATGCCGCTCAGTCCCGCTTGAAAAGAACTTGCCGCGCCGCCCAGGCAAGCACGCCCAAGTCATCGAGCCAGCCGAGCGGGCCGAGCAGCGCCTCGGGCAGCAGGTCGAGCGGCGAGAGGATGTAGAACACCGCGAGCAGCGCGATCACCACGCGCTTCCACGGCGCCTGCCGCTTGAGCGGCTCGGCGCGGCCGGTGGCGGCATCGATGGTCACGGATTTGCTGTTCGGCATGGAAAGAATCTCCGACGGAGGGTGAACGGGCCGCGCCGATAACGCGCGAGCGGTCGGCCGGTGGACAGTGGAATGACCGCGCATGCACCCTCACCCCAACCCTCTCCCACGGGGAGAGGGGGAAGGCGAGCCGCATGCACCCTCACCCCAACCCTCTCCCGGGGGGAGAGGGAGCGCAGCTCACGGCGGCCCGATGCTCAGAAAGTCAGCGCGTCGCCCATCCGCGCCCGGTACCACTCATGGAAGTGCTGCATGCCGTCCTCCATCGGGCTCTGGTAGGGGCCGACCTCGACCTTGCCCTGCTCGAAGAGTGCGCGGCGACCGGCGTCCATGCGGATCGCGATCTCGTCGTCCTCGACGCAGGTTTCCATGTAGGCGGCCTGCTCGGCCTCGATGAACTCGGGCTCGAAGAGCGCCACTTCCTCGGCGTAGTAGAACTCGACCACGTTCAAGGTCTCGGTCGGGCTCTTCGGCCAGAGCGAGGACACGACGAGCGTGTGCGGATACCACTCGAGCATGATGTTCGGGTAGTAGGTGAGCCAGATCGCGCCATGCTCGGGCGGCACGCCCTGGCGGAAGCGCATGACCTGCTCGTGCCAGCGCTCGTAGACCTTGGAGCCCGGCTGCGCGAGCGCCCGGTGGACGCCCACGGTCTGCACCGAAAACTCGCCGCCGAACTCCCAGCGCAGGTCGTCGCAGGTGACGAACTGGCCGAGTCCCGGGTGGAACGGCCCGACGTGGTAGTCCTCGAGGTAGACCTCGATGAAGGTCTTCCAGTTGTAGGCGCAGTGATGGGCGACCGCCTTGTGGAAGACGTAGCCCGTGAAGTCGAGCGCGCCGCGGGTCTCGGCCGACATCGCCGCGAGATCGACGAGGGGGTCGCGCGGGCCGTCGAAGAGCATGCCGTTCCAGGCCTTCAGGCCGCGGTTCTCGAGCGAGAGCGCCGGGTTGCAGGGGAAGTGCGGTGCGCCGATCAGTTCACCCTCGCCGGAATACGTCCAGCGATGGAGCGGGCAGACGATGTTGCCGCCGTTCTGCGCGAGCGAGCCGCGGCCGTCGAGCATGATCGCCTGCCGGTGGCGGCAGACGTTCGAGACAAGATTGACGCCACGCTCGGTGCGGGTGAGCGCGCGGGCGTTGCCGCGGCTCTCGAGCACCATGTAGTCGGCCAGCTCGGGCACCATGAGCTCGTGCCCGACATAGCCCGGCCCCTGCGCGAACAGGCGCTCGCGTTCACGCGCGAGCAGTTCGGCGTCGAAGTAGACCGAAGGCGGCAGTTGCGAAGTCGGCGCAGCAAGTTCTGCAGCCGAAAGGAGGCGTGACATCGTCAGACCCTTTCCCGGAAACAGAGGTGGCACCCACGGGATGCCGGTTGAACCCAACACAATCGCGGTGCAATGATGCGCGAGATGCGCACGGGCTGCACCCAACCGTTGCTAAGTCGCCCTCTGCCCGGACTGGCCGCGCCGGGTTAAGTACTGGAAACCCGTCAAGAGGTTTCGTTCCGGAACCGGGCGCCGCTGGCGGGAGGTCGCGTCGTCGAATGGTGGATTATCTCACCCGCCCAAAGGTTCCGTCTGATGCGCGTCAACGGCTCGGCTCGGCCAGAATCCCCGACATGAACGCGGCCCTGACCGGTTTCACCTGGCTCCTCGTCCTGCAGTTGGCTGGCGAGGCCGTGGTACGCCTCTCCGGGGTGCCGCTGCCGGGGCCGATCGTGGGCTTCGTGCTTGCGCTCGGCGCGCTCCGGCTTGCCCCGCCGCTTCGGGCACCACTCCGCGCGGCGGCGGATGCACTCTTGCCGCATCTGTCGCTCCTGTTCATCCCGGCCGGCGTCGGCGTGGTGATGTATCTCGGAGCCATCCGCGAGGATGCGCTCGCCATCGGTGCCGCGCTCGTGGTCTCGACGCTCGGCGGGCTCGCCGCCACGGCCTGGGTGGCCGAGCGCGTGGCGCGCTGGCAGGACGGACAGCCAACGGATCGGCCAACGGAACAGGCGAAGGATCGGCCATGAGCGAGGATCTCTTCCGGCTCTGGGTCTACCTTGCGGCGACGCCACTCCTCGGGCTCACGCTCACGTTCGTGGCCTACCAGCTCGGGCTCGGGCTCGCACAGCGCGCCGGCGGGCATCCGCTCGTCAACCCCGTATTGATCGCGATGGTTGCGATCGCGAGCCTGCTCGCGGCGACCGACACGCCCTACCGGCAGTATTTCGAGGGCGCGCAGTTCGTGCACTTCCTGCTCGGCACGGCGACGGTCGCGCTCGCCGTGCCGTTCTTCGACCGCCTCGCTGCACTCCGTAAGCGGGCGCTCGCCCTCACGGCCGGCCTCGTCGCCGGAGGCGGGATCGCCTTGGGCTCGGTCGTGCTGCTCATGGGCGCACTCGGCGCGCGCGAGACCACCCTGCTCTCGATGGTGCCCAAGAGCGTGACGGCACCGATCGCGATGGGCATCAGCGAATCGATCGGCGGCATTCCCACGCTTTCGGCCGTGTTCTGCGTGCTGACCGGGGTGCTCGGTGCGGCGACCGGCAAGCTCGTCTTCGACGCCATCGGCGTGCGCGACCTCTCGATCCGCGGCTTCGCGCTCGGGGCGCAGGCCCACG
>CAZSTF010000037.1:0-3272 GCA_964609555.1 uncultured Alcaligenaceae bacterium
ACGCCGGATGCAGGACTCGTGCTCGAGGGGGGCGACGCGCTGGTGCTCATGGGGACCCAGCGCGGCGTGGCCGCGATGGAGTTGCGCCTGACCCAGTAATGAAATGCCAAGAGCCTTGGTGTTTACCCTGAGTTCGACGCAGATCGTCGCGATCATCGCGTTCTTGCCGCATCGCGGCATGCCGTTTGCGTATGGCAAGGGCTTGAATCTCTGCTCTAATTCGCGCCGAAGCGCACCCTGCAATCAAATTGCAATAACTAGAGCGCCTTTCTTTCATCTGAGGAGTCATCCCATGTTCTCGTCCCGAACCCCCAAGCTGGCGGGCCTGATGGCTGTCGCCGGCCTGTTTGCCGTCTCGACCGCACACGCCGGCCCCGTCCTCGACAAGATCAAGCGCACGGGTCAGGTGACCTGCGGCGTCAACACCGGCCTCGCCGGCTTCTCGCAGGCGGACTCGGCCGGCAACTGGTCGGGCCTCGATGTCGACGTCTGCAAGGCGATTGCCGCGGCGGTTCTGGGCGATGCCACCAAGGTCAAGTGGGTTCCGCTGAACGCCCAGCAGCGCTTTGCCGCGCTCCAGTCGGGTGAGATCGACGTCCTGTCCCGCAACACCACGTTCACGCTGACCCGCGATGCGTCGCTCGGTCTGCACATGACGGCGGTCACGTACTACGACGGCCAGGGCTTCATGGTGCCGGTCAAGTCGAAGATCCGCGACGCCAAGCAGTTGAAGGGCCAGACCGTCTGCGTGCAGTCCGGTACCACCACCGAGAAGAACCTGACCGATTTCTCCAAGGCCAACAACCTGGGCATCAAGCCGGTCGTGTTCGAGAAGGTCGAAGCCGCCACGGGCGCGTACTTCGCCGGCCGCTGCGTGGCCTACACCACCGACGCCTCCGGCCTGGCCTCGGTCCGCAACAAGGAAGCGAAGAACCCCGACGAGCACGTGATCCTGCCGCAGCTCATTTCCAAGGAGCCCTTGGGCCCGATGGTGCGCCGCGGCGATGACGAGTGGTTTGCGATCGTGAAGTGGGTGATCCACGGCCTCGTCGAGGCGGAGGAGTACGGCATCACGCAGGCCAACGTCGATCAGATGAAGTCGAGCCAGGATCCTGTGGTGCAGCGCATCCTGGGCGTGTCGGAAGACACCGGCAAGCTGCTGGGTCTGGATCGTGACTGGATGGGTCGCGCGATCAAGGCCGTGGGCAACTACGGCGAGATCTTCGAGCGCAACGTCGGTCCGAAGAGCCCGCTCAAGCTGCCGCGCGGCGCCAACAACCTCTGGAACAAGGGCGGCCTGATGTACGCCCCGCCGGTCCGCTGATCGCGGATCGAGCAGCACGCTTTCGTGCGCCCGGCGGATCCCGTCGGGTAGCGGGCCACGAGAGCGTTTCACGGTTCGTGCCGCATGCGCAACGCAGGCAGTGCGAACCCTGAAACAGACCGAATGCAGAGTGGAACGGGGGATGACTGATGGCTGAGTCGGGACGACAGCCACCCAGGAAGCGCGACTGGTCTTGGCGCAGCCAGGCCTTCCGCGGTTTGGTCTATCAGGTGCTGGCGCTCGCGGCCGTGATCGCGGTTGGCTGGTGGCTGGCGTCGAATACCGCGGCCAACATGCAGGCCCGCGGCATCAAGAGCGGCTTCGATTTCCTGCTGCAGCCTGCAGGCTTCGATATCGGCGAGCCGCTGTTCGGCTACGACTCGAGCCATCCGTATTGGCAGGCGTTCGCCGTGGGCGTGGGCAACACGCTCCGCGTGGCGGTCCTCGGCATCGTGCTGGCCACGCTGCTCGGCACGCTGCTGGGCGTCGGCCGCTTCTCGCGCAACGCCCTCGTGCGCGGTTTCTGTTACGGCTATGTGGAGCTCTTCCGCAACGTGCCGGTGCTCGTGCAACTGCTCATGTGGTACTTGCTCGTCACCGAGCTGCTTCCCGACAGCACCGAGCCGTGGCAGATCGGCAACGTATTCCTTTCGAAAGGCGGGCTCACCTACCCGGGGCCGGTCTGGAGTGCCGGTTTCGGCTGGGTCGTTGCCGGCCTGGCGCTCGGCGGACTCGGGGTCTGGCTTTACAGGCGCTGGGCGCGTGCCCAGTTCGACGCCACGGGCCGCGAGCGCAGTCTCTTCTGGGTGCCGCTGGGCATCGTGATCGGAGGGGGCGTCCTCGGCTGGTTCGCAGGCGGCATGCCCAATGAGTGGAAGATTCCCGTCAAGGGCGAGTTTGCGGTCGAAGGCGGCAGCTCGCTCACGCCGGAGTTCCTGGCCGTGCTCCTGGGGCTCGTGCTCTACACGGCAGCATTCATTGCCGAGGTCGTGCGAGCCGGCATCCAGTCGGTGCCGCGCGGTCAATCCGAGGCGGCTCAGGCGGTCGGGCTGTCGCGCAGCCAGGAAATGCGGCAGGTGCTTCTGCCCCAGGCGCTGCGCGTGATCATCCCGCCGATGACCAACCAGTACCTGAACCTGACCAAGAACTCATCGCTTGCCGTCGCGATCGGCTATCCCGACGTCGTGTCGATCTCGAACACGGCGCTCAACCAGACGGGGCGCGCGGTGGAATGCATCGCAATCATCATGGCGGTGTATCTCACGACCTCTCTCGCGACGTCGCTGTTCATGAATTGGTACAACGCGCGCGCCGCGATCAAGGAGCGCTGACATGCCCGCGAAACTGCTGTGCGGCCCGATGGCTTTGTCGCGTGCTCGCTCCCTCCTCGCCTATCGTTGGGATATGTCTCGTCGGTCGCTCCGCGGCTCCTCGCCCTCGAGCCTGCGCGCGACGCTTCGCGGGCACGCCAGCCGTGCTTATCCGAGGTGGAGGACAGCCTGATGAGCGACGTCACCGTCTTCCAGTTCAAGCCGGCCCGTCCGGCCCCGGTGCGCTCCGAGGGCCTCGTGCCGTGGCTGCGCGCGAATCTCTTCGGCAGCTGGCAGAGCAGCTTGACCACGATCGTCGTGGGCGTGTTGCTTGCGATGTACCTGCCCAAGTTCCTCAACTGGGTGTTCTTTGCGGCCACCCTCACGACCAACCCCGACGAATGCCGCGCGCCCGGCGTGGGCGCTTGCTGGGGCGTGATCAAGGAGAAGTACCGGCTGATCATCTTCGGCCGCTATCCGTTCGAGGAGCAATGGCGGCCGCTCGTGGCCACGCTTCTGATGCTCACGATGCTCGTGGTGAGCTGCATCCGCTGGTTCTGGAGCAAGTGGCTCGTCGTCGCCTGGGTCGTGGCGCTCGCCGTGTTCTTCGTGCTGATGTACGGCAGCCTGTTCGGTCG
>CAZSTF010000037.1:3372-18863 GCA_964609555.1 uncultured Alcaligenaceae bacterium
GGGGTGACGATCGACACCCTCCTGCGCGTGCTCGTGGGCATCACGCTCTTTGCCGCCGCCTACATGGCCGAAGTCGTCCGTGGCGGTCTGCAGGCCCTGCCCAAGGGGCAGACCGAGGCCGCGCAATCGCTCGGGCTGTCGTACTGGCAGACGCAGCGCAAGATCATCCTGCCGCAGGCGCTCGCCACCGTGGTGCCGGGCATCATGAACAACTTCATCTCGATCTTCAAGGACACCTCGCTCGTGGCGATCGTGTCGCTCTATGAGCTGACCGGCACGCTCGGCCTCGCGCTCAACTCGGATGCCGACTGGCGGCCCTACAAGCTCGAGGGCTATCTGTTCATCACGGCCATCTACTTCGTTTTCTGCTTCGCGATGAGCCGCTACAGCCTGTGGATCGAGAAGCAGGTCAACAAATCCAAGCTCCGCTAGGGAGACGCTGATCAATTTGCTGTGCAGCCCGATTGCTTTGTCGCGTGCTCGCGCGTCGCTCGCCTACCTGCACGGTATGTCTCGCGACTCGCTGCGCGGCTCCGCGCACTCGGGCGTGCTCGCGACAATTGATCAGCGCCTCTCCCAATGAACGCTCCGCGAGGCACGCAGCACATGACCGCCCAGTCGAACACCGAAGCCACCCCGATCATCACCTTCGAGAATGTCAACAAGTGGTACGGGAACAACTTCCACGTGCTCCGGGATATCAATCTCGAGGTCAAGCGCGGTGAGCGCATCGTGATCTGCGGGCCTTCGGGCTCGGGCAAATCCACGCTGATCCGCTGCATCAACCGGCTCGAAGAGCACCAGGAAGGCCGCATCATCGTCGACGGGACCGAACTCACCGACGACGTCCGCGCGATCGACCAGATCCGCAAGGAGGTCGGCATGGTCTTCCAGCAGTTCAACCTGTTCCCGCACCTGACCGTGCTCGAGAACCTGACGCTTTCGCCGATGTACGTCGGCAAGCTGCCGCGCAAGGAGGCCGAAGAGCGGGCGATGGCCCAGTTGAAGCGCGTGCGCATCGCCGAACAGGCCAACAAGTACCCGCTCCAGCTCTCGGGGGGGCAGCAGCAGCGGGTGGCGATCGCGCGGGCGCTCTGCCTGACCCCCAAGATCATGCTCTTCGACGAGCCGACCTCGGCGCTCGACCCGGAGATGATCAAGGAGGTGCTCGACGTCATGGTGGAGCTGGCCAAGCAGGGCATCACCATGCTCTGCGTCACCCACGAGATGGGCTTCGCCAAGGCGGTGGCCGATCGCGTGATCTTCATGGATCAGGGGCAGATCGTGGAGCAGAACGCGCCGCACGAGTTCTTCAACAATCCGCAGACCGACCGCTCGCGCGATTTCCTCTCGAAGATCCTCGGCCACTGACCGTCCGGCGACGGCCTGCCGAAGCAGTCGTGCTACGCCGCCTGCGGCAGCCAGCGCATCTGGTTGTGCCGCAGCCAGCGGCCGAAATCGCCCGAGGACATCGGCTTGCCGAACAGGTAGCCCTGTGCCTCGCGGCAACCCAGAAGCTGGAGCGCATCGAGCTGCGCCTGCGATTCCACCCCTTCGGCGACCAGCGACAGCCCGAGGCCGCGCGCGAGTTCTGCAATCGAATGCACGATCGCGCGGCAGGCAGGTGAGTCCGGCAGGTCGCGCACGAACTCCGAGGCGATCTTGATGCGGTCGACCGGCAGCTCTCGCAGACGCGCGAACGAGGAATAGCCGGTGCCGAAGTCATCGATCGCCACGGTCACGCCGAGCGACTTGAGCACCTCGAGCGTGGTGTAGACCCCCAACTCATCGCTCATGACGATCCGCTCGGTCAGCTCGACCTCCAGCGCGCGGCCGGACAGCCCGAACCGGCGCAGCATCGTCTCGAGCGTCGGGATGAACTGCTCGCTCCGGAATTCGGTGCCCGAGAGGTTGACCGCCACCCGAGCGTTGAGCCACCCGACCTTGGTCCACAGGGTCGCCTGGCGGAGCGCTTCCTCGAGCACCCAGAGTCCGATCGCGGCCATCGCACGTGACGTCTCGGCCAGTTCGATGAAGTGATCCGGCGCGAGCACGCCGCGCCGGGGGTGCTTCCAGCGCAGCAGCGCCTCGGCCGAGGCGAGCCGACCGGATTCGGTCATGATCGGCTGGAAGTAGAGCGCGAACTCGCGTCGCTCGAGCGCGTTGAGCATCTCGCTTTCGAGATTCAGTGCCTGGAGCGCCGCCTTGGCGAGCGCCGGGGCGAAGGTGCGGACGGTGTCGCGTCCGCCCGCCTTGGCTGCATACATCGCGGTATCGGCGTTCTTGATCAGCTCGTCCGGCGCGCTGCCATGATCCGGAAAGATGGCCACGCCGATCGACGCGCTGATGGCGAACTCCTTGCCGCCGAGTTGCGTCGGCGCGGCGAGCGCGCGACGCAATTCCGCGATGAGCGGACCGATCTCGACGTCGCTGCCATCGCCCAGCGCGATCGAGAGCACGAACTCGTCGCCCCCGGCACGCGCCACCCAGATCGGCACCGACTGGGCCGCCTGCTCGGCGCAGAAGTCGCGCAGGCGGCGTGCGCACTCGAGCAGCAGTTGGTCGCCCGCGGCGTGACCGAGCGAATCGTTCACCCGCTTGAAGCGGTCGATGTCGAGAAAGACGATGGCAAAGCGATGCCCGAGGGATTCGGCCGCGGCGACCGACGCGCGCAGGTACTGATCGAGATGGGCGCGATTGGGCAGGCCGGTCAGCGCGTCATGCAGCGCCAGATGGCGGAGCTGCTCGGCCGAGCGCGGCTCCTGGCCGACATCGCTTGCAAGCAGGAGCTGTTCGGCCCGCCCGTCGATCAGCAGATCGTGCGCCGTCAGCTCGACTTGCACATGCTGGCCTGATCGGTGTCGCAGGAAGCGCACACCGTCACGCAGGTTTTCATGGGGCTCGCGCGCGACCAGCACGCGCTCCACGAGCACGTCCTGCAGTTCATGGGGCTCGAAGCCGATGAGGGCAGCGAAGCGGGCGTTGACGTCGACCAGCCGTCCCTCGCGGATGAAGGCCACCGCCGCCGTGCTGGCAAGGAAAAAACGCTCGAGTCGGCGTTGCGCCGACGTCTGCGTGCCGGATGCGCTGCGTCCGCGCACCTCGTCGAGCAGGAAGTAGATCCGGTTCCGGTCTCGGTTGGCGATCAGCTGGACATCGATCCAGATCGTGCGCCCGATCGGCGTGTGCCGCTCGCCGCTGTAGTGCACCGGCTCTCCCGAGAGCATGGCCTGGCTCATCATCGGAAGGATGTCCGCGAACAGGTCGGCCCCCCACAACTCGGCGAAGGTCCGGCCAAGCAGATCGTCCGGCTGCCAGCCCCCGATCGCGGCATAGGCGCTGTTCGAATACAGGCAGAGGCACTCCGGCCACGCGTAGCAGGCGATCATTCCGGAGGTCCGGTCGAGCACCTGCGCGATCTCGGCTGGATCCAGATCGAGAACCCACCGAGTCGGTGCGTTTGGCTCGCCCGGTGGACGGGGGCTTGAAACCTCCGGCACTTCAGGGGGCATCGTGGAAGCAGGCAAGCAGTCTCATGCCTGGTGATTGTCAGGTGTCGATGCCCTCCTGTCCACTTGTCCGCGCGGGAAGTGACGCAGAATCCGGGTGCGACCCGCGTCGGAGCCACGGCGGAACGGATGGCAACCGCCGTTGGTCAATTGCCCGGACTGCCCTTGCTTCACAGGAGCCCCCATGCTGATTCGCCTTTCTGACCGCTCCGCACCCGCGCCTTCCGAAATCACGCCCGACGCGCTCTATCGTGGGCGGCGGCAGTGGCTTGCGCAGGCGGGGCTCCTTGCCCTCGGCGGTGCGGCCCTCGCCTCGGCGCCCCTTCGGCGGAGCGAGGCGCAGGCCATGCGCCTCGCCGGGGTGACGCCCAATCCGCGTTACGGGCTCGCGAGCGACGAGAAGCTCAACAAGGTCGAGGACTTCCGGAGTTACTGCAATTTCTACGAGTTCGGCATGGATAAGTCCGACCCACCGGTGCATGCCAAGGCGATGAAGGTCCGCCCCTGGACGGTGACCATCGAGGGCGAGGTCAACAAGCCGCAGACCATCGATGTCGATGCGCTCTACCGCATGGCCCCCCTCGAAGAGCGGGTCTATCGCCTGCGCTGTGTCGAGGCGTGGTCGATGGTGATTCCGTGGGTCGGCTTTCCGCTCGCGGAACTCATCCGCCGGGTCGAACCGCGCGGCAACGCCAAGTACGTCGAGTTCGTGACGCTCGCCGACCCGAAAGTGATGCCGGGTCTCCGTTACCGCTCGCTCGAATGGCCGTATGTCGAAGGGCTGCGCATGGACGAGGCCATGCACCCGCTGACGCTGCTCGTGCTCGGGGCGTACGGCGAGATGCTCGCGCCCCAGAACGGCGCGCCGGTGCGGGTGATGAGTCCGTGGAAATACGGCTTCAAGAGCGGCAAATCGCTCGTGAGGATCCGCTTTGTCGAGAACGAGCCGAAGACCGCATGGCACAAGTCGGCCCCGGGCGAATACGGCTTCTACTCCAACGTCAACCCGGACGTGGACCACCCGCGCTGGTCGCAGAAGACCGAGCGGCGGATCGGCGAGTTCTCGCGCCGGAAGACGCTGCTCTTCAATGGCTACGGCGAGCAGGTTGCGCATCTCTACGCCGGGATGGATCTGCGCAAGTTTTTCTGAGACAGCGCGCGAACGCTTGGCATTTGACCTGGGCGCAAGGCGGACCAGAACCGGCGCATGGAGACAGCCATTCGTGACAGGCTGCGGTGCATTCGCGCCGCATGGCGTCCGTTCGTCGCAGCAGCCAGCGCGCGGGGTGGGCGGGCGTGGACACTCTCCACGTCCCCCGACTCACTCCCCGACGAGGTGCGACATGGCCCCCGACGTCTACCACGCAACGTATCTTCCCCTCGCCTACGCCCATCTGGCCACGGTGGTGCCGGCCTTCGCCATCGGGACCTGGCTCATGGTCTCGCGCAAAGGCTCGGGCCTGCACCGAGCCTTCGGCAAGCTCTACATGGGGCTCATGTTCGCCACCGGCATCATCAGCCTGTTCATGCCCGCCTTCGTCGGGCCCACTCTGTTCGGGCACTTCGGCTTCATCCATCTGTTCAGCCTGCTCACGCTGTGGAGCGTCCCGGCCGCCTGGTTCGCGGCGCGACGGCACGACGTGCTGGCCCATCGCGGCTACATGATCGGGCTGTACGTGGGCGGCATCCTGATCGCCGGCGCATTTGCCTTCATGCCGGGGCGATTGCTGAATCAATGGCTCTTTGCCTGAAGCGGGTGTGCCCGTGGCTGGACTGAGCGTGTCCGTCGCCCGTCTGCTGAGCACGCCTGGATTCGGCTGGAGCGTGGTCATGCTCGCGCTTCTGCCGCTCGCGCGGCTCGTCGCCGGGGTGCCGCTCGGGTGGCTGGGTGTCAACCCGCTCGAATATCTGATCCGTGCGACGGGCGAATGGACGCTCATCCTGCTTGCGATCACGCTCTCGGTCACGCCGCTTCGGCGCCTCACCGGCTGGAGTGCGCTCCACCGCTATCGGCGTACGTTCGGGCGGCTCACCTTTGTCTATGGCCTCGTGCATTTCACGGTCTACCTCGTCTTCGACATGGGGCTCGACTGGGGCGAGATCCTGCGCGACATCCCGAAGCGGCCCTTCATCACCGTGGGCTTCACGGCCTTCGTGCTGCTTGCATGCCTCGCGGCGACCTCCTCCGACCGGGCGATCCGCATGCTCGGCGCGACCCGCTGGCGGCTCCTGCATCGCGCGGTGTATGCGATTGCAGTGCTCGGCGTCATCCACTACCTCTGGCTCGTGCGGGCGGACGTGACCAAGCCCGTGCTCTACGGTGCAATCTTCGCGCTTCTATTCGCGCTGCGCATCGCCTGGGCGTTGAGAGCCTATGTCCAGGCCCGGCGTGATGCGGGGTTGGCATAGACGGCGGACAGGCAGAAGGAAAGACCGCAGAATTCCGGCGTTGACCTTTGGTCGACCCGTTCACGAGACGGGCCATCCGTTCGCGTCGTTCCATCCATGAAACGCATCCTCATCCTGGGCGCCGGCATCCTTGGCGTCCACACCGCTTACTTCCTCCGTCAGCGTGGCCACGAGGTCACCGTCGTCGATCGCCAGAGCGGCCCGGCGCTCGAGACAAGCTTCGCCAATGGGGCGCAGATCTCGGTCTCCCAGTCCGACCCCTGGGCCAGTCCGTCCACACCGCTCAAGGTGCTCAAGTGGCTCGGCAAGGAGGACGCGCCGCTCCTCTTTCGACTGAAGGCCGATCCGCGACAGTGGCGCTGGTGCTTGCGCTTCCTCCACGAGTGCCTGCCACATCGGACCGAGCACAACACGGTCATGGCCATGCGGCTTGCGGAATACTCGCGGCGCACGCTGCAGGCGCTTCGGCGCGAGACGGGCATCGCCTACGACCACGCCGAGGCCGGGATCATGATGATCCACACGAGCCGCGCGAGCTTCGATGCAGCAGCAAAGGCCGCACAGCTCCTCATTCGCAATGGCGAGCGCCGCGAGGTGCTCACGGTGGCGGACGCCGTGCGGATCGAGCCCGCGCTCGCTCACACCGCCCCCACGCTCGCCGGGGCGATCTACGCGCCGGACGATGAATCGGGGGACGCCTACAAGTTCACGACCGCGCTTGCCGAGCGGGCGCGCGGCCTGGGCGTTCACTTCCGCTACGGCAGGACGATCCGCCGCATCGTGGCCGAAGGCGGGCGCATCACCGGGGTCGAGATCGACGAGGCGGGCCGCACCGAGACGCTCTCCGCCGATGAGTATGTGGTCGCGCTCGGCTCCTGGTCACCGATGCTGCTCGCGCCGATCGGGGTCGACGCGCTCGTCTACCCGGCCAAGGGCTACAGCGCCACGCTGCCGATCCTCCGGCCCGAGGCCGCGCCGCGCGGCTCGATCACCGATGACGAGGCGAAGGTCGTCTTCACGACCTTGGGCACGCGCCTGCGCGTCGCCGGCACGGCCGAGTTGAACGGCTACAACCTCGACCTGAACCGCGTGCGCTGCGAAGCGCTCACGCGGCGGGCGAGGCATCACTTTCCCGATCTGTGCGATTGGAGCGCGCCGGATTACTGGACGGGGCTTCGGCCGGCGACGGCCTCGAATCTGCCGATCATCGGGCGCGCGCGCTATCCCAACCTCTGGCTCAACACCGGTCACGGCACGCTCGGCTGGACCGAGGGGCCAGGCTCGGCGCGTGCGCTCACCGATCTGATCGAAGGGCGCAAGCCCGAAGTGGAATACGCCTTCATCGGGCAGGCGTGAAGGCGTGTCCGCTTCCTAGAATTTCCGGGATGAGCTTCCCGCGTTTCCTGCTTCTCCTCCTCGCGCTCGCGAGCGGCGCGGCCCGTGCCGACTGGCCCGCGCCGCCCCCCGTCAATGCTGCAGCCTTCATCGTGATCGAGATGACCAGCGGGCAGGTGCTCGCCGAGTCCGGCGCCGATCAGCCGCGCGATCCGGCATCGCTCACGAAGCTCATGACGGCGTATCTCGCCTTCGATGCGCTTTACCAGAAGAAGCTGAGCCTCTCACAGCGTCTGCCGATCCCCGAGCGTGCGTGGCGCATCGAGGGCTCGCGGGCCTTCAGCCGCCCCGGGGTGCCGGTGACCGGCGAGGATCTCGTGCGCGGGCTGATCGTGGCAAGCGGCAACGATGCGGCCATCGCGATCGCCAACGCCGTGGCGGGAGGCGAGGGCGCCTTCGTCGAGGCGATGAACCGCGAGGCGCAGCGTCTGGAGATGAAGGCCACGCGCTTCATGAATGTCACCGGCCTGTCCGAATTCGGGCATGTCTCCACCGCACACGATCTAGCGCTCCTCGCGCTCGCGCTCGACCGCGACTACCCGCAGTATCGGCGCTTCTTCGCCGAACGCAGCTTCAGTCACGGTGGTGTCACCATCGCCAATCGCAACGCGCTTCTTGCAAGCGACCCGACGGTGGATGGGCTGAAGACGGGTCACACCGACCGCGCGGGTTGGAACCTCGCGGCCACCGCGAGCCGTCCGCCGCGCCGCGTGCTCGCGATCGTGCTCGGGGCGCCGTCGGATGCGGCGCGCGCGGCCGAGACCCGCAAGCTCATCGACTGGGCCTTCACCGCGTTCGAGGGACGGCGCTTTCACGAGGGGGGCAAGCCGGCCGAGATGCTGCCGGTGTGGAAGTCCACGGTGGACCGGCTTCCGATCGGCTTTCGCGATGACGTGATCGGTGTCGCCCCGGCCGGGCTTGGCCACACCCTGACCACCGAATTCTCGGTCCGCGAGCTGCTCATCGGCCCGATCAACTCGGGCGACACGGTCGGTACCCTGAGGCTCCGGCGCGCAGGCAACCTGCTCTACGAACGCGACATCATTGCGCTCGAATCCGCTCCGCAGGCTGGCTTCTTCAAACGGGCGTGGCACGCGCTCGTGCTCTTCGTGAAAGGACTCTTCTCGTGATCTACCTGAACGGCGACTGGCTGCCCATCGAAGAGGCGAAGGTGAGCGTGCTTGACCGCGGCTTCATCTTTGGCGACGGCGTCTACGAATACGTGCCCGTGATCCGCGGACGTCCCTACCGGCTGGCCGGGCACCTGGCGCGGCTCGCCAATTCCTGCCGCGAGATCGGGCTCAAGAACCCTTACAGCGATGCGCGCTGGACCGAACTCGTGCACGAGATCGTCCGCCGCAACGGCCCGCACGACCAGGGCGTCTACTGGCAGGTCACGCGCGGCGTGGCCCGGCGCGACCACGCCTTTCCGAAGGACGTCGAGCCGACCGTGTTCATGATGTCGAACCCGTTGCCTCTGCTCACCCCCGCGCAGGTCGAAGACGGCGTGGCCTGCTACACCGTGCCCGACACGCGCTGGCACCGTTGCCACATCAAGTCGATCTCGCTTCTGGGGAATGTGCTTGCCCGGCAGTTCGCGAGTGAGCGTGGCGGTGTCGAGGCGATCATGCTGCGCGACGGCTACCTCTCGGAAGCCTCGGCCTCCAACGTGTTCTGCGTGATCGACGGCAAGCTCGTCTCGCCGCCGAAGGACAACCTCATGCTCGGTGGCATCACGCTCGACGGCGTCTGGGAACTTGCCGCAGCGAACGGTGTACCGCGCGAGATGCGTCGCGTGAGCGAGGCCGAGCTCCGCGCCGCCGACGAGATCTGGCTCTCCTCTTCGAGCAAGGGCGTGGTCGCGGTCACGCGGCTTGATGATGCGCCCGTCGGGCACGCGACCCACCGCGGGCGGCCCGGGCCGCTCTTCCGCAGGATGTATGAGTGGATGCGCGCTGATATGTACGGCGACCCCCTGCCCAAGGCGGCCGAATGAACGCCTCGTGCCCACTCACGCCGCCGCCGCTCGAGTTTCCGCTCGTCTATCCGCTCAAGGCGGCGGGGCGCAACACGCCCGCGCTCGAGGCCACGGTGATCGAGATCGTCCGCACCCACGTGCCGGATTTCGATGCGACCACCGTGACGGTGCGTGAATCGAAGGGCGGCAAGTACCTCGCGGTCACGGTTACCTTCACCGCCACCTCGCGCGCGCAGTTGGATGCGCTCTATCGCGACCTGACCGCGCATCCGGACATCCTCTGGGCATTGTGATCCATCGCGCGTCTTGCAAAAAGCTCGGCCGCCGCCCGTTCGAGCCCGTCTGGGCCGAGATGCGTGCCTTCACCGATGCACGGGCGGCCGATACGGCCGATGAGCTCTGGTCGGTCGAGCACGATCCGGTCTACACGCTTGGTGTCGCGGGCAAAGCCGAGCATCTGCTTGCGAATCCCCGCGCGATTCCCGTCGTGCGCACCGATCGCGGCGGGCAGATCACCTACCACGGGCCCGGCCAGGCGGTGGTCTATGTGCTCTTCGACCTCCGTCGCGCGGGCTTCGGTGTGCGGGAGCTCGTCACCCGGCTCGAGCGGGCGGTCATCGATCTGCTTGCGGCCGAGGGTATCGCAGGCTACGCGCGGCGCGATGCTCCGGGCGTCTACGTGCAGCTTCCCGCAGGGGGCGAGGAGGCCAAGATTGCCGCGCTCGGTCTCAAGGTGCGAAACGGCCGCACCTACCACGGGCTCGCGCTCAACGTCGCGATGGATCTCGCACCCTTCGGCTTCATCAACCCCTGTGGCTACGCGGGCATGCGGGTCACGCAACTCGCCGACCTGGGGGTTGCGGCGACCTCCGAAGAGGTTGCCGAGCGGCTCATGCAGCATGTGGCCGAGCGGCTCGAAGGGGCATCCTGAGTGAGAAAATCCGCGCATGGACGCCTCGACCCCCGCCGCCAAGCCACCTGCTTTTGATCGTTCTCCCGGCGTCAAGCACAAGGGCGAAGGCAAGACCGCGCGCATCCCGATCAAGATCGTCCCGGCCGCGAATCCGCTGCGCAAGCCCGAGTGGATCCGCGTCAAGGCCCCAAGCGGGGAGCACGCGCGCCGCTTCGGCGAGATCAAGGCCATCCTGCGCGAGCATCACCTGCACACGGTGTGCGAGGAAGCCTCCTGCCCGAACATCGGCGAATGCTTCGGCAAGGGCACAGCCACCTTCATGATCATGGGCGACATCTGCACGCGACGCTGCCCGTTCTGCGACGTGGGCCACGGCCGGCCGCTGCCGCTTGATCCCGAGGAGCCCGCCAACCTCGCTCGCACGATCGCCGCGCTGGGCCTCAACTATGTGGTCATCACGAGCGTCGATCGTGACGACCTGAAGGACGGCGGCGCGGCGCATTTCGTCGCCTGCATCGAGGCCGTGCGCAAGGCGTCACCCAAGACCACGATCGAGATCCTCGTGCCCGACTTCCGCGGTCGGCTCGATCGCGCGCTCGACATCCTGGTCGCCGCCCCGCCGGACGTCATGAACCACAACCTCGAGACCGTGCCGCGGCTCTACCGCCAGGCGCGCCCGGGCGGGGACTATGAGCATTCGCTCACGCTACTGCGCGAATTCAAGGCGCGGGTGCCGGGCGTGCCCACGAAGAGCGGTCTCATGGTGGGGCTCGGCGAGACCGACGAGGAAATCCTCGCCGTCATGCGCGACCTGCGCGCGCATGAGGTGGACATGCTCACGATCGGCCAATACCTGCAGCCTTCGGCGCACCACCTGCCGGTGCTCCGCTACGTGCACCCCGACACCTTTGCGATGTTCGAGCGCGAAGCCGCGGCGATGGACTTTCGCCACGCGGCCGTGGGGGCGATGGTGCGCTCGTCCTACCACGCAGATCAGCAGGCCGCCCCCGTGCTTGCAGGCTGATCAGGCCGGCGTCATCGTTGGATAGTCGGTGTAGCCCGCGGGTCCGGGGGTGTAGAAGATCTTCGAGTCAGCCGCATTGAGCGTTCAGGTGGGTAACCTCCGTGGAGCGGCGAAAGGCGTGCCCCCTTGGGATTGCACTCGGCGTTGGGGATTGGCATACTCTGCCAATCAATCCCGTTCGAAGTCCGCCATGCCGACGCGCAATGTTGTCCTCACCGATCACCAAGCCGCGCTGGTCGAGCATCTGGTCGCCAGCGGCCGCTACCAGAATGCGAGTGAAGTGCTGCGCGAGGGTTTGCGTCTCGTCGAGCAACGCGAGGCGGAGGACGCCAGCCGTCTCGAAGCGCTGCGCGCGGCCGCCCAAGCAGGTATCGCCGATATCGAGGCAGGACGGTTCAAGACGTTCGATTTCCCGGGATCCTTGCGCGATCACCTCAAGGCCATGACAGCCCGAACGCTCGGCGGGAGATGAGCGCGCCGTGGCGCGTGCGTCTGACCGCCAGTGCCGAGGCCGATCTGCTTGACATCGCGGCGTGGACGGCCGAGCACTTCGGTCCCCGGCAGGCTGCGTTCTACATGGAAACCTTGACCCAAGCCGTCGAGGCCTTGCACGAGGGGCCCGATATCCTCGGGGCCAGAGCGAGGGACGAGATCGCGCCCGGCATCCGCACCCTGCATGTGGCGCGGCAGGGCAGAAGGGGCCGACATTTCGTCCTCTTCCGGGTTGCTCCGGGGCGGGTCATCGAGGTGCTCCGCCTGCTTCATGACAGCATGGATCTGTCGAGGCATTGGCCGAACGATGACGCTCCAACCCAATGACTCCACGAGTCATTGGGCTTCGGCGTGTACTCGCGGGGTCCGGCGCGACCGCCCCCGTGCTCGCGGGCTGATCAGGCCGGCGTCATCGTCGGATAGTCGGTGTAGCCCGCGGGGCCGGGGGTGTAGAACGTCTTCGGATCGGCCGCGTTGAGCGGTGCATCGGCCGCGAGCCGTTCGGGCAGGTCGGGGTTCGCGATGAAGGGGACGCCGAAAGCGATGGCGTCGGCGCGGTTCTCGGCGATGGCGGCGAGCGCTAGCGCGCGGTCGTAGCGGTTGTTCGCGACATAGGCCACGCCGGCACCCGCGAGCGTGTGGCGCGCGGCGAGAAAGTCGAAGCCGTCGAGCCGCCGTTCACCGCCGGTGTTGCCCTCGACGAAATGCACGTATGCGAGTCGCCGCGCGGCCAGGGCCTCGACGAGCGTGCCGTAGGTGGCCTGGGGGTGGCTGTCCTGTCGCGCCGCGTTGGCAGCCGAGACGGGCGAGAGGCGGATACCAACCCGGCCGCTGCCCCAGACCGCGATCGTCGCATCGACGACCTCGAGCACGAGGCGCAGGCGGTTGGCGATCGAGCCGCCATAGTCGTCGGTGCGTCGGTTCGAACTGTCCCGGATGAACTGCTCGAGCAGGTAGCCATTGGCCGAGTGGATTTCCACGCCGTCGAAACCGGCTTCCCGCGCCACGCGCGCGGCATGGGCATAGGCGGCGACGATGCCGGGCAGTTCGTGGCGCCGGAGCCCGCGCGCCGGCACACGCGTCTGCTTGCCGCGCGGCGTGTAGACCGTGCCGCCGGGGTCGAAGCCGTCGCTTGCGCTCACCGGGAGGGCGCCGCCGGGCTGCAGATCCGGGTGAGAGATCGCACCCACGTGCCAGAGCTGCGCGAAGATGCGCCCGCCGGCGGCATGCACTGCATCGGTCACGAGTCGCCAGCCCGCGGCTTGCGTCGGGCTGTAGATGCCCGGCGTCCCCATGTAACCCTTGCCTTCAGGCAGGATCTGAGTGGCTTCCGAGATGATGAGCCCGGCCGTCGATCGCTGGGCGTAGTAATCGGCCATCAAGGCGTTGGGTGCATCGGTGCCGGGGGTTGCGCGGCAGCGGGTGAGCGGGGCCATGAAGACGCGGTTCGGGCAGCGGAGCGTGCCGATGTTGACGGGGTCGAAGAGGTAGGGCATGGATGCAGATCAGGCCGCAGTTGTGTTGCCCTGCGCGGCCGCGGGCGAGGACGGAGCGCGGGCCTTGCGGCGTGCCTTGGGTTTGACCGGAGGAGGGCCGAGGGTTTCGGTCACGAGGGCGTCATCGGCGGACAAGAGCGCATCGAACGCCGCCGCATCCGCGCCGACCTGGCCCCGCTCGAGCCACATGAGCGAGGTGACGAGCTTCTCGAACTCGGGCTCGAAGCGGCGGATGATCGCATCGGGGTCGGGGCAGAGTCGCCGGTCGGTCATGAGCCCGAACTGCACGCCGCCCGCGTAGGAGAGGATCGACACGCCGACACCGACGTTGCCGCTTTGCGGCACCCAGAACATGGTCTGCGCGATGCGGCTGCCGGCCAGGTAGAGTGGCTCGGTCGGCCCGGGGACGTTGGTCATCACGGCGGTGCCCTTGTCCGAGAGCAGGGCAAGTGCCTGCCGCTGGATTGCACGGGGCACATAGCCCAGCACGCCGAGCAGCGCCATGCTCACCACCGCCTGATAGCCGTTCTTGAGCCCGTTCATGCGGCGCCGCACCTCGAACACACGCTCGATCGGGTTGGCCACGCCGATCGGGAGCTCCAGCCCAACGAGGCCGAAGTGGTTGCCGAGCTGGTGGATCTTGTCGCGGGCGCGCAGGTTCACGGGTACGAAGGCGCGCAGAAGGGCGTCCGGGGGCACGCGGTCGCCGCGGTCCGTCAGATAGCTGCGGATGGCACCCGCCACGCTCGCAAGCAGCACGTCGTTGACCGAGCAGCCGAGCACGTAGCCCACGTCCTTCACCCGCGTGAGGCTGATCGGCGCGCTCCAGGCGACGCGCTTGACCTTGCCGACGCGGCCCTTGAGCCGGGTCGGCGTGTCGGTGGGCATCGTGGCCAGATACGCGAGCTCCTGCGCGACACCCATCGCCATGCGAGCGGCGTCGGCCGCTTCGGTGGGGTCATCCACCCAGCGGCTGTATTTGGTCACCATCGCGCTGCCCATGCGCAGGCCCTGATCGAGCGCGGATTCCACCGTGCTCGTAAGCGGCCCGGTCAGCGGCGAGGCCATCCGTGCCGCAGTGTCTGCGAGCGGCGAAAGCGCCGTGAGCGCGGGCACCGCCTGCGCGAGGAGCGACTGCACCTGCGCGCCAAGCGGACCGAACTGCCCGAGATCACGGAACACACGCTCGACGCCTTCCTCCGCCATCGTGGCCAGAGCAGCAAGCCGCCGGGTCTTCGGGCGCGCGGTCTTGGGCAGCACGCGCGGTGTGTCCGGTGCGTTTGGGTCAGTGTCGGTCAGGTTGAGCAGCACGCCGATGAGGGCGATGCCGTCGGCGATGCAATGGTGGATGCGCGCAACGAGCGCCGAGCCGCCTTGGTAGTCCTCGATCACATGGAACTGCCAAAGCGGCTTGCCGGGCGCGAGCGGCTCGGCCGCCAGCCGGCCGACGAAGTCCTGCAGCTCGCGCTCGCCGCCCGCGCCGGGCAGTCGAACGGTCAGGAGATGGCTTTCGAGGTCGAACTGCTCGTCGTCCACCCACCACGCGGCCACGCCGTCATCGACCACGTACTGACGGAAGCGCGGATAGACGAGAAGCCGCCCCTCGATGAGTGTGGCGAGCCGCCTGAGGTCGATCGGCCGCTCGAAGATCATCACGCCGACGATCATCATCAGGTTCGTCGGCGAATCCATCCTGAGCCAGGCAGTGTCGACGCTGGACATTCTGTGACGGGCCACGGGTCCTCCTTCCTTGGGAAACGCAGAACAATCTGCTGCGCAGCCCGCTTGCTTTGTCGCGTGCTCGCTCATCGCTCGCCTACCAGAGAGGTATGTCTCGCGATTCGCTGCGCGGCTCCTCGCACTCGGGCTTGCTCGCGACGATTGTTCCGCGTTTCCTGCGGCCGTCGCGCGGGCGTTATCCGATGTTTAGAGTGCTTCCACCGATCGCGCCACGGCGTGCGATGTCAATAATAGGACGACTCAATTCCCCGAAGGAGGTGCGCCGTGGCGCTGAAGGACGATTTCGAGAAGGCCCAGGCCGACGTCAAGACCCTGACCGAGAAGCCGGACAACGCGACGTTGCTCGAGCTCTACGCGCTCTACAAGCAGGCCACCGAGGGGGACGCGAGCGGCCGCCGCCCGGGCATCATGGATCCGGTCGGGCGCGCGAAGTTCGACGCCTGGGCGACGAAGAAGGGTACGAGTGCGGACGACGCGATGAGCGCCTACATCGCACTCGTCAAGAAGCTGCTCGGCAAATGATCGACCTCCTGCG
>CAZSTF010000038.1:0-3863 GCA_964609555.1 uncultured Alcaligenaceae bacterium
GGCGTCAGCTCGCGCTCGGTGGTCTCGCGGTCGTTCGGCACCCACTTTACCCACGCATTGTCGGCGCGGATCATCGCCTCGATGTCGGCGAGCGGCACGTCGCGGGTGAGTTTGAAGGTGAGCGACTGGGAGTGGCAGCGCATCGCACCCACGCGGACGCAGGTCGAGTCGATGGCGATCTCCGGCTTGCCGTAGGCCGGGCCTAGCCCGAGGATCTTGTTGGTCTCGGCCATGCCTTTCCATTCCTCGCGGCTCGTGCCGTTGCCGAGGTCGGTGTCGATCCAGGGGATCAGGTTGCCACCGAGGGGGACGCCACGGAAGTGCTTGGTTTCCTCCGGCGTGAAGGCGCGCTGCTTCGCGCTCACCTTGCGGTCGATCTCGAGGATGGCGCTCGCCGGGTCGTCGAGGAGCGTTTGGACCTCGGCATGGAGCGCGCCATACTGGGTGAGCAGCTCGCGCATGTTGGCCGCACCGCCGCCCGACGCCGCCTGGTAGGTCGAGGTCTGCATCCATTCGACCAGCCCCGCCTTGTAAAGGGCGCCCACGCCCATCAACATGCACGAGACGGTGCAGTTGCCGCCGATCCAGTCGTTGCGGCCGCGCGCGAGCGCATCCTTGATGACGGGCAGGTTGACCGGGTCGAGAATGATCGTGGCCTCGTCCGCCATGCGGAGCGCGCTCGCGGCGTCGATCCAGTGTCCCTTCCAGCCGGACTCGCGCAGCGGCTTGTGGATGGCCTTGGTGTAGTCGCCGCCTTGGCAGGTGATGATGACGTCCATCGCCTTGAGCGCGCCGATGTCATTGCCGTCTTTCAGGACGGGATCGAACACCGTGCAGCCCTCGATCTTCGGGGCCGGTTTGCCCGCGGTCGAAGTGCTGAAGAAGGTGGTCTCAATGGCATCGAAGTCGCGCTCCTCGCTCATGCGCTGCATGAGGACGGATCCGACCATGCCGCGCCAGCCAACGAGGCCGACGCGAGGACGTGGGGGCAGGGGTGACATGGTTTGGGGGCTCCAGCGGGATGGGAATAGAGTTCTGCTGCAATGCAGCAAACATTAAAGAATAGCGCAACGCGACCCGCCCGAGCACATGGCACGGCACCAACGCGCGCGGATTTGCTGAAATCGCGTGCCTGCCCCCCAAGACCCGTTGCACGACAGCCCAAATGAACACCGCTCCCGCAGACCGCTACTGCGTCATCGGCAACCCGATCGCGCAATCCCGCTCGCCCGACATCCAGGCGCGGTTTGGCGAGCAACTCGGCGAGCCGATCGATTACACGCGGCGTCTGGCGCCCGTCGACGGCTTCGAGGCTTCGGTACGCGCGTTCTTCAACGAGGGCGGGCTGGGGATGAACGTGACCGCGCCGTTCAAGGTCGAGGCAGCCACGCTGGCCGATCGGGCCTCGCCGCGCGTGATCCGGGCCGGTGCGGCGAATTGCCTCCGTCTTCGCGACGGGCGGATCGAGGCGGAGAATTTCGACGGGGTCGGGCTCGTCCGGGACCTCACTCACAACCTGGGCGTTCCACTCGCCGGACGTCGCGTGCTGATCCTCGGCGCCGGCGGCGCGGCGCGCGGCGTCATCGATCCCCTGCTCGAAGCGGGTGTGCGGGAACTCGTCATCGCCAACCGGACCCGGTCTCGCGCCGAGGTGCTGGCCGAGGCCTTTGCGTCCTCTGCCGCGTCCTCTGCCGCGTCCTCTGCCGCGTCCTCTGCGGGCTCGTCAGCGATCGTGCGCGGCATCGCGCTTGACGAGGTGGCGCAGGCTGAGTCCGCATCCACCTCCGCCACCACGGCGAATGGCGCCTTCGACGTGGTGATCGATGCAACGTCGGCCGCGCTGGGGGGCGAGGCGGTGCACCTTCCGCCCGGCGCGTTCGCACCGAGCGCGTTGGCTTATGCGATGGCCTACGGCAAGGGGCTGACCCCGTTCCTCGCCTCCGCCGCCGAGGCCGGGGCGCGGGTGGCCGACGGCTTGGGGATGCTCGTCGAGCAGGCCGCTGAAAGCTACGCGTGGTGGCGGGGACGCCGACCGCAGACCGGCGCGGTGCTCGCGGAACTCGCTGCGACGCTTCCTCCGTTGAAAAAAAGAGCGGCGTGAATCGAGCCGGTGGCCATGCGCCGGTCAGCAGCTTTCCTTCGAACGCCTTGTTTCATCGGGCGTGGACGTGAGAATCGATGAAAGTCGACTTTGGTTTCTTTGTCTGTTCCCGCCCCATCCGGTGGACGTTCCGGCAAAAAGTTGATCTTGACTGATCCGGTTCAATGCAAGGGGCCGAAACAGCGTACGAGAGCAACGCGGGCCCCGGGTTTCACTGGTCGTGGCGGCTAAAATATTCATGATTTGCCGGTGACGATCACAGTGGCGGCGGTGGTAGCCGCCTCACGCGACGACTCGGCCCACGGGGTGCCGACCAGCGGGCCCCGACCCGGCGGCCCGTGCCTGGCCGCCCAGAATTTTCAGCAGAAGCACGAGAAGCGAATGAGCGAGACAGTCAACGAGTCCCGGCGCAAGGTGGCGATCGCCACCGCCGCCGTTCCAGGAACTTTGGTCGGTGCCGCCGCCGTGACGCCCTTCGTCGCGTCGCTCGCGCCGTCGGAGCGTGCCAAGGCCGCCGGCGCACCGGTCGAGGTCGACATCTCCGCCCTGAAGCCGGGCGAGAAGATGAACGTGGAATGGCGTGGCAAGGTCGTCTGGATCATGCGCCGCACGTCCGAGCAGACCGCGTCGATCGCGCAGGTGCCTGCGAACCAGCTGAATGACCCGGACTCGGCCAAGTCGATCCAGCCGGAGTACGTGGACAAGAAAACGCGCTCGGTCCAGCCCGACCTGGGCATCATGGAAGGCATCTGCACGCACCTGGGCTGCTCACCGGTCAACAAGTTCACGCCGGGCGAACTCGGCGACGACTGGCTCGGCGGGTTCTACTGCCCGTGCCACGGCTCGAAGTTCGACTTCGCCGGCCGCGTTTTCACCGGCTCGCCTGCGCCGACCAACCTGCCGGTGCCGCCGCACAAGATCGACGGCACGCGCGTGGTGATCGGCATCAACCCGGATGGCAAGGAGGCTTGAGCATCATGGCATCCGCCAACAAAGGTCCGAGCCTGTTCAAGAGCCCGCTGATGCAGTGGGTCGATGAGCGATTCCCGCTCTCGTCCCTCATGCGGGACCACCTGACCGAGTACTACGCCCCGAAGAATTTCAACTTCTGGTATTACTTCGGCTCGCTCGCCATGCTGGTGCTGGTGATCCAGATCGTCACCGGCATCTTCCTCACGATGAACTACAAGCCGGACGCGAATTACGCGTTCGGTTCGGTCGAGTTCATCATGCGCGATGTCGACTACGGTTGGGTCATCCGCTACATGCACTCCACCGGCGCCTCGATGTTCTTTGTGGTGGTCTACCTGCACATGTGCCGCGGGCTCATGTACGGCAGCTACCGCAAGCCGCGCGAATTGGTATGGATCCTCGGCTGCCTGATCTACCTCGCGCTCATGGCCGAGGCCTTCTTTGGCTACCTGCTGCCGTGGGGGCAGATGAGCTTCTGGGGTGCGCAGGTGATCGTCAACCTGTTCTCCGCCGTGCCGTTCATCGGGCCGGAGCTCGCTGTGTGGATCCGCGGTGACTATTCGATCGGCGATGCGACGCTGAATCGTTTCTTCGCCTTCCACGTGATCGCCCTGCCGCTCGTGCTGCTCGGCCTCGTGGCGGCCCACATCATCGCGCTGCACGAGGTCGGTTCGAACAATCCCGATGGCGTCGAAATCAAGAAGGGCCCCAAGGGCAACCGCTGGTCCAAGGACGCGCCGGCCGACGGCATTCCGTTCCATCCGTACTTCACGGTCAAGGACATCGTCGG
>CAZSTF010000038.1:3963-18814 GCA_964609555.1 uncultured Alcaligenaceae bacterium
GTTCGCTATCACGAACACGAGGCACCGGCGGCGGCAGAGTGACGGGGGAAGCGATCAAGATGAAGAAAGCACTTTTCGCGGCCTTGCCGCTCGTACTGAGTCTGTGCGTGACGACGGCCTGGGCGGCGGGTGGACCGGAGGTCAAGTATGTCGGCACGACGGCCTCGAGCACCGATGTCGAGTCCCTGCAGCGCGGTGCGCGCCTGTTCGTCAACCACTGCCTGAACTGCCACAGCGCGCAGTTCATGCGCTACAACCGGCTGACCGACCTCAAACTCACGCCCGAGCAGATCAAGCAGAACCTCATGTTCACCACCGACAAGATCGGTGACACCATGAAGGCTGCGATCAGCCCGAAGGACGCAAAGGAGTGGTTCGGGGCGGTGCCGCCCGATCTTTCGGTGATGGCACGCAGCTACACCGCCGAGCGCCTTGGCGCCTATCTGCGCGGTTTCTACGTCGATCCCTCCCGGGAGACCGGCTGGAACAACCTGGTTTCGCCCAACATCGGCATGCCGCATGTGATGGCCGAACTTCAGGGCAACCCGACGCTGAAAGAGACCGTCTTCAAGGCGGACGGCAAGGACATCCGCACGGCGGCGGACGCGCATGGCCGTGCGCGTTCCGCGTTCATCGCCAGTGACACCATGGCGAGCTTCGAGGAGCACGTCGAGAAGAAGGACGGCAAGACCGAAACGCACTACATCGTGCGTCAACTGGTCCCGGCAACGGATGGCCTGATGACGCCGCAGCAGTTCGACGCTGCCATGGCCGACTTGGTCAACTTCATGGGTTACGTGGCCGAGCCGCACCGCAACCAGCGCGTGCAGATCGGTATCATCGTCATGCTTCTGCTTGGCTTGATGCTGCCTGCGGCGTATTGGCTCAAGAAAGAGTATTGGAAAGACGTCACCTGAGTTGCGCGTCTTCCTGTCGCCGGGTGATCTCGTGGTCGCCCGGCGTTTTCGTTTTTTTGCACTGCCCAACCACAAGAACACACCGGAAAGGTGACCCAACATGATGACGCTTTACTCCGGCACGACGGATCCGTTCAGCCACCAGTGCCGCATCGTCCTCCACGAAAAGGGGATGGACTTCCAGATCATCGACGTCGATCTCGACCACAAGCCCGAGGATCTGGCCGTGATGAACCCGTACAACACCGTGCCCGTGCTGGTGGAGCGGGATCTCATCCTGCACGAGTCGAACATCATCAATGAATACATCGACGAGCGCTTTCCGCATCCGCAGCTCATGCCGCCAGATCCGGCGACCCGCGGCCGCGCCCGGCTCTTCCTGCACCGCTTTCACAGGGAGATCTTCGTCCACGTCGAAGAACTCGAGAAGAAGACCCCGAAGAACGCCGACAAGGCGCGCGCGGCGATCCGTGACCGCCTGACTGAGATCTCGGTCGTCTTCAACAAGCAGAAGCACATGCTGGGCGAGGACTACTCGATGCTGGACGTCGCCCTCGCACCGCTTCTGTGGCGTCTCAGCCACTACCATATCGAACTGCCGAAATCGGCCGCACCGATCCTCAAGTACGCCGAGCGGTTGTTCTCGCGCCAGGGCTTCATCGATGCGTTGACGCCCGCCGAGCGCGGCATGCGTCGCTGAACGGGATCGTTCTAGCGTGAGCGAACAGACCGCCAAGCCCTACCTCATTCGCGCGCTTTACGAGTGGTGCGTCGAGTCGGGCTACACGCCGTATCTGGCGGTGCGCGTCAACGCCAAGACCAAGGTGCCGGCGTCCTACGTGCGCGACGGTGAAATCGTGCTCAACATCGGGCCGCTCGCCACGCATCAATTGACCATGGACAACGACTGGATCCTGTTCAATGCCCGCTTCAACGGCATGTCCCAGGAAGTCGCCGTTCCCATGAGCGCGGTCGTCGGTCTGTTTTCAAAGGAGACCGGCTACGGCATGGCCTTCGCGCCGGGGGTCGAGGAATCCGCTGCCCCGGCGGCCGCGGAGACAACGACCGCACCGGCTGCAGCGCTGGCGCCCGTTCCAGCCGAGGCACCGTCGGCCGTGACCGATGGGCAGCCGCAAGACGCCGACGACACGACGCAAGGCGGCAAGCCCGAACGAAAGCGGCCTGCGCTCACCGTCATAAAATAAGGCCACGCCGGTTTAGCTCAGTGGTAGAGCAACCGCCTTGTAAGCGGTAGGTCGTCAGTTCAATCCCGACAACCGGCACCACATCCTTCTGTGATTCTGCGCCGATCAGGCTGATCACACCCCGATCAGCGAGTGCAGTCGTGCCTCGTCGGCGGTGATTTCGGCTGACGTGCCGCGCAGGGCCACGCGGCCCTTCTCGATCCCGGTGTGATGGTCGGCGAGCGGCAGGAGCGCCTTCAGGTCCTTGTCGACCACGAGCATCGCGAGACCCTCCTGCTTCAAGGTCGCAAGGGCGCGCCAGATGTCGGCGCGCACGAGTGGCGCAAGCCCTTCGGTCGCCTCGTCGAGCACGAGCAGCCGAGGGTTAGTCATGAGCGCGCGGCCGATGGCGAGCATCTGTTGCTCGCCACCCGAGAGCGTGCCCGCAAGCTGGTGCATCCGCTCCTCGAGCCGGGGAAAGAGCTCGGCCACGCGCGCGAGCGTCCAGGCGCGGCCGTTGCGCGTGGAGGCGGTGGCGATGAGGTTTTCGCGGACCGTGAGCGTGGGGAAGACCTGTCGACCCTCGGGCACGAGCGCGAATCCCGCCTGGCCAATGCGATAGGCCGCCGCGCCCGTCACGTCGCGCCCGGCAAGGCGGATGCTGCCCGAGGTCGGCTTGAGCCAGCCGGTCAGGCATTTGATCAATGTGCTCTTGCCCATGCCGTTTCGGCCGAGCAGGGTGGCGACCTCGCCCTCGCGGACTTCGAGGTCGACATCGAAGAGTACGCGCGAGGTGCCGTAGCCGGCGGAGAGCCGCTCGACCGCGAGGAGGGGCGCACTCATGCGGCGGCCTCCTCGCCCAGGTAGGCCGCCCGCACATCCGAGTTGGCGCGGATTTCGGCCACGGTGCCGGTGGCGATGATCCTGCCATAGACGAGCACGCTCACGCGATCGGCAAGGGTGAACACGGCGTCCATGTCGTGCTCGACGAGCAGCATCGGATAGCGACCCTTGAGCTCGCGCAGGAGCGCGACCATGGCCTGCGCCTCCCCCTGGCTCATGCCGGCGAGTGGTTCGTCGAGAAGCAAGAGGTGCGGCTCGGTTGCGAGCGCCATGGCGATCTCAAGCTGCCTTTGCTCGCCATGCGCGAGCGCCGCGACCTGCGCTTCGGCGCGTTCGGCGAGCCCGACCTGATCGAGCGCGGCGCGCGCACGGGCCATCGACGCCCGGTCCTGACGCGCCGGGCTCCAGCATCGGGCATTTCCGCCTCGGCGCGCGTTGACTGCAAGAAGCACGTTGTCGAGCGCCGTGAATTCGCGCGCGAGCTGGGTGATCTGGTAGGTGCGTCCGAGACCCAGTCGGGCCCGCTCATGCACCGGTTGGTCAAGGATACTCTGGCCGAAGAGGCGGATATCACCGGCGTCCGGCGGGAGCTCTCCGGCGAGCTGGCCGATCAGGGTGCTTTTGCCCGCGCCATTCGGGCCGATCAGCGCGTGGAGTTCGCCCGGCGCGACGGTGAGCGAGACCTGATCGGTGGCGGTGACGCCGCCGAAGCGCTTGACGAGGCGTACGGTTTCGAGCGCGGGCGTGGTCATGGTTTCAGACCTCGCGCGCGCTCGGGCAGCGAGCCGTAGACCCCGCGCTTGAGCGTGAGCGCGATCAAGAAGATGAACAGACCGAGGAGCAGCATCCAGTTGGCCTTGTAGGCGGGAAGCCATGCTTCGACGAGCGTTGGCAGGGCCTCCTCGAGCGCAAGCAGCAGGATGGCACCGATGACCGGGCCGAACACGGTGCCCAGGCCACCGAGAATGACGACGACGATCAATTCGCCCGAGAGCGTCCACGCGCCGTAGGCCGGGGAGGCGAATTGGGTGAGATTGGCGAGCAGCACGCCCGCCACGGCGCAGAGAAGGGCCGAGGCGACGTACGCGGCCAGCTGGAAGCGGAAGACCGGATGCCCCAGGGCGAGCGTGCGGCGCACGTTGGCCTTGCTCGCGCGCAGAACGAGTCCGAACGGCGACAGCACGGCGCGCCACGAGAGGTAGAGCGCGAGCAGCACGACCATGAGTGCCACGTAGTAAAGCCCTGTGTGGCCCGCGATCGAGAAGACGCTGAAATCACTGCGGGCGGCGACCGTCAGGCCATCATCGCCGCCGTACTGCTTGAGGCTCACGGCCGCGAAGAACAGCATCTGGGCAAACGCGAGCGTGATCATGATGAAGGCGATGCCGGTCGTGCGAAGCGAGATCGCCCCCACGATCAACGCAAGCGCGAAGGCGGCCGCAAGCGCGATGGCGAGATGCAGCCAGCCCGAGGTGATGCCGTGTTCGGCCGGGATCGCCACCGCGTAGGCACCGAGCATGACGTACATCGCATGCCCGAAGCTCACCAGACCCCCGAAGCCAAGAATCAGGTTGAGCCCGATGGCGGCCAGTGCGTAGATCATCACGCGGGTGGCGAACTTGACCCAGAAGTCCGCGCCATCACCCGAGACGAACTCGGCAAGGAGCGGCAGAACGAGGAGCACGGCAAGCGTGCCCAGCGCGACCCAGGTTCGCGGTGCACGCCAGTCGATGGCCGTGGGCCAGAGCGTGCTCATCGCGCGGCTCCCGGGCCGGCGGGGAACAACCCCTGCGGGCGGAGCGCCAGCACGACCGCCATGAGGAGATAGATCAGCATCGAGGCGAGCGCCGGCCCTGCGGCGTCCGCCGTGTTGCGTTCGAACAGCGCCCGCATCACCGTGGGCATGAAGGCGCGGCCGAGCGTGTCGACCACGCCGACGATCAGCGCGCCGTAGAACGCGCCGCGGATTGAACCCAATCCGCCGATGATGATGACGACCAGGGTGAGGATCAGCACCGGCTCGCCCATGCCGGGTTGCACCGAGATGATCGGGCCGGCCATCACGCCGGCGAGCCCGGCGAGTCCGGCACCCAGCGCGAAGACCAGCGTGTTGAGGCCCTTGATGTCGACACCCAGTGAAGCCACCATGTGGGGATGCGTCGCGCCGGCACGGATCAGCATCCCGATGCGGGTTTTCTGGATCAGCAGGTAGAGCCCAAGCGCCACGGCGAGCCCGGCCACGATGATTGCGAAGCGGTAGGCGGGGTAGGCAAAGCCGAAGAGTTCCACCGTGGCCGACAGCGCGTCGGGGACCTGCATGAAGATCGAGCCCGGTCCCCAGATGATGCGGATCACCTCGTTGAAGAAGAGGATCAGGCCGAAGGTGGCCAGCACCTGATCGAGGTGATCCCGCTCATAGAGCCGGGTGAGCGCGAATCGGTCGAGCACGAGCCCGACCGCCGCCGCGCCTGCGACCGCCGCGAGCAGGGCGAGCAGGAACGAATCGGTGTTCGCGAAGGTCGCCGCGCCAAAGTAGGCCCCAAGCATGTAGAGCGAACCATGCGCGAGGTTCACGAAGCTCATGATGCCGAAAACGAGCGTGAGGCCTGCGGCCATCAGGAAGAGCAGCACGCCGAGCTGGAGCCCGTTCAGAAGCTGCGACAGTGCGAGCTGTGCGGTCACGCGATTGCCCCTCCGGGCAGCCCCTTGAGGCAGATGGTGCGGATGTCGGAGTAGAAGTCGAGCGAATGCTCGCCCCCTTCATGCCCGATGCCCGAGAGCCCCGAGCCGCCGAATGGCGTTCGCAGATCGCGCAGCCACCAGGCATTGACCCAGACGAGCCCGACACGGATCGCCTGCGCGAGGCGTTGGGCGCGGCCCACGTCGCGTGTCCAGACGGTCGTGGCCAGGCCATAGCGGGTCGCATTGGCGCGGGCGACGGCCTCGTCCTCGCGGTCGAACGGCGCGAGGTTGCAGCAGGGACCGAAGATTTCCTCGGTCAGGGTGCGGCTGTCGTCGGCGAGTCCGGTCCACACGGTGGGCCGGAGCCAGTGCCCGCGGGCGAGTCGCTCCGGGAGTTCGAGCGGTGTCTCGCCGGTCAGCACGGCGGCGCCTTCCGCTTTCGCGAGTGCGAAGTAGCGTGTGACTTTCTCGCGATGCTCGGCCGAGATGAGGGGGCCGAAGTCGGTGGACGGGTCGAACGGGTCACCGATCACAAGCCGCTCGGCGTGCGCGACAAAGCGTTCGACGAAGCGCTCGAAGATCGGCCGCTCGACATACACCCGTTCGGTGCCCAGGCAGACCTGTCCAGAGTTGAGAAATGCGGCACGGGCGATGCCTTCGACTGCGGCATCGAGATCGGCGTCGGCAAAGACGATGCCGGCGTTCTTGCCGCCGAGTTCGAAGGAAACCGGGCGCACGCCCTCGGCCGCGGCTTTCATGATGGCGCTGCCGGTGCGCGTCTCGCCGGTGAAGGTGATCGCCGCGACGTCGGGATGCTCGACCAGGGCAGCGCCGGCGCTCTCGGGGCCGAAGCCGTGCACCACGTTGATGACGCCCGGAGGAATGCCAACCTCGAGTGCGATCTGCGCAAGCAGGGTAGCCGTCGTGGGGGTCTCCTCGGAGGGCTTGACCACGACGGTGTTGCCACAGGCGAGCGCGGGCCCGAGCTTCCAGGTCACGTTGAGAAACGGCAGGTTCCACGGGCAGATGACGCCAATCACGCCCTTGGGCACATGCAGGGTGTAGTTGAGTACCGGCGCGCCATCGGGTGCCGTGCCGGGCCAGGCCTGCTCATGGCGCGCACGAAGCAGATCGATGAAGACACGGAAGTTCGCCGCCCCGCGCGGAATGTCGATGCCGCGGGCGAGCTTGAGGGGTTTTCCAGTGTCGCGGATCTCTGCTTCGAGCAGACGGTCGGCCTCACGGTCCAGCCGGTCGGCGAGGGCGTGGAGGAGCCCGGCGCGCTCCTCGGCGCGCATGCGTCCCCACGGCCCCTCGAAGGCGGCGCGGGCCGAACGCACCGCAGCGTCCACGTCGGGGCGGCCGCCTTCCGCCACCTGCCAGAGCGTTTCGCCCGTCGCCGGGTTGGTCTTTGCAAAGCGCCGACCACTCGCGGCAGGAACGCTCCGGCCATCGATCACATGGTCGAGCAGGCCGGGTGGCTGTTCGCCAGACGTCATCGATTCGCTTGCGACGCGATCATGGACCTCACAGCGTCATGGACCTCACAGTGGCTTCATGTTGCACTGCGCCGCGTAGGCATCGACGTGATTGGTGAGCGGCTTGGCCACGGTGCGCAGCGTCGCGCGGCCCTTGGCGTCCTTGACCACGTCGAACATGTAATAGTCCTGCACCGGGAACTGGTTGGTCCCGAACTTGAAGTTCCCGCGCACGCTCTTGAAGTCCGCCGCCCTGAGCGCCGCGTGGAAGGCCTTCTTGTCGTCGACCTTGCCGCGCACCTTGCGGATCGCACTGTCGAGCAACTGGGCCGCGTCATAGCTCTGCGCGGCGTATTGCGAGGGGATGCGGTTGTACTTCTTCTCGAATGCAGCGACGAACTTCTGGTTCGCCTCGTTCGGGAAATCCGGGCCCCAAGCGGTGCCGGTCATCATGCCCAGCGCCGTGTCACGCAGCGCGGGCAGCGTGGTGCCGTCGGCCGTCGACACCGAGAGGACGGTCATCGAGCGGTTGAGCCCCGCCTGATGGAATTGCTTGACGAAGTTGACCCCGAGTCCGCCCGGGTAGAACACGTAGAGCGCGTCCGGGCGCTTGGCGGCGACCTGGGCAAGTTCGGCCGAGAAGTCCTGCTGGTTGAGCGGCGTGTAGACCTCGTCGCTCACCGTGCCCTTGTACATGCGCTTGAAGCCGGCAATCGCGTCCTTGCCCGCCTGATAGTTGGGCGCCATCGCGATCACGTTGCGGTAGCCCTTGTCGCTTGCAAACTTGCCCACCGTCTCGGCCTGGTTGTCGTTCTGCCACGAGGTCGAGAAGAAGTACGGCGAGCACTGGGCGCCGGCGATCGGCGAGGGGCCGGCGTTCGACCCGATCAGGAACACGCCGCGGTCGGTGACCTTCTTGTGCACCGCCATCATGATGTTCGAGAACGTGATGCCGGTGATGATCTGCACGCGGTCCTTGTCGAGCAGCTTGTCCACCACCTGGTTGGCCACGTCGGGCTTGAGTTGCGAGTCTTCCTTGATCACCTGCACCGGCACGCCACCCAACTTGCCGCCGTTCATCTCGACCGCGAGCATGAACGCGTCGTACATGTCCTGGCCAAGAGGGGCCTGCGGGCCGGAGAGCTCGCCGACGAAACCGATTCGGATGGGAGCCTGGGCCGAGGCGCCGACGGACATGAGGCCGGCCGCAGCGAGGGCGAGGACGAGTTTGCGCATGGTTGAGAGCCTCCGGAGTGGGTCTGGAATACGGACGAGTGTAGGGCGCGAACGGCGCGTGTCGAATGCGTGTTGACCAGCAGCTTCACGAGGTCGCCACCGCGATGGCGACCGATCGTGCATGACCGCAGCGTAGCAAAGATCAGGTCAAAATCATTCAAGGTTGAAGAATTTTTCTGCGTTGCGCTGCAGCATGGCGTCGCGCGCCTCCTCCGCCAGGTCGGGCTGCTCGCGAACAAGCTGGCCGATATCCGCCTCCCCGAGCGGAAACGGCGCGTCGCTCCCCACCATGATGCGCTCGTGCCCCATCGTGTCGATGAGCAGTCGCAGCGCGCGCGGATCGAAGACGGCCGAATCGACGCTGAAGCGGTCGAGATAGTGCGAAGGTGGATGCTTCGAGGCGCCACGCACCAGATCGCCGCGGCGATGCCACGCGTTTTCGAGGCGGCCGAGCAGGTAGGGGAAGCTGCCGCCGCCGTGAGCGAAGCAGATCCGCAGGTCGCGCGGCAGCCGATCGAAAGCGCCGCCGAGGATCATCGTAATGATGCCCCACTGCGTCTCGGCGGGCATCGCCACGGTCCATGCGGCCATCCAGCGGCCGAGGCGGTCGCCGCCCAGCATGTCCCACGGGTGGACGAGCACCGCAGCGCCTTCGTGCGCGCAGTGTGCGAGAAAGCGCACCGTGTCGGCGTCATCCATCTCGCGCGGGCCGACGTGGTTGCCGATCTGCACGCCCACGCATCCAGCGCGCATCGCGCGCGTCAGCTCGCGGCAGGCGAGATCGACATCCTGCAGCGGAACCTGGCAGAGCGCACGGATGCGCCCCCCACTCGCCTCGGCGAACTCGAGGGCGAGGTCGTTGTACGTGGCCGCGACATGGGCCGCCTGCCCGGGCGGCGCACCATAGGCGAACATGACCGGTGTGGCGCAGATCAACTGCAGGGCGACCGCCGAGCGATCGAGCTCGGCCACGCGCGCCTTCGGGTCCCAGAGGGCGGAATGCACCGGTCGGAAGGGCGTCTCGCCCAGCATCATCATGCCGGTGCCATCACCGTGGTCCCGCAGCGTGACCCAGGGGCCGGAGGCTTCGCCGAAGCGCGCCCGGAAGTCCGGTGCCCGGGCTGGAAAGAAGTGGCTGTGGATGTCGATGCAGGAGGCGATCATGGCGCCATTGTGACGTCTGATCGGCCGGCCACGGTGCGATCAGTCCAACGTCGCCATCGGCTCGCCCATGTGGATCGCCCGGCCGGGCGTCCAATCCGGGTTGAAGCGGAACGCACGCCCGCCCGGCGCGGCGGGCCAGAGCAGCACCACGGTCGAGCCGAGCAGAAAGCGTCCCATCTCCGCGCCGCGGGCGAGCTCGATCTGCCCGGGCAGGTACTGCCATTCGCGCACGCCGCCCGGGCGTGGCGGATTGACCACGCCATGCCAGACTGTCTGCATGCTGCCCACGATGGTTGCACCCACGAGGACGAGCGCGAAGGGGCCGAGCGCCGTCTCGAACAGACAGACGACGCGCTCGTTGCGCGCAAACAGCCGCGGCAGCGCGGCTGCCGTCGCCGGATTGACCGAGTAGAGATCGCCCGGCACATGGAGCATGCGCGTCAGGGTGCCGGCGACCGGCATGTGGATGCGGTGGTAGTCCCGGGGCGAGAGGTAGAGGGTCGCGAAATGCCCGTGCCCGAACGGCTCGGCCAGCGCTGCGCTGCCGCCGAGCAGTTCGACCGTGCTGTAAGTGTGCCCCTTGGCTTGGAAGATGGCGTCGCCCGACTCACCCTCGATGCGCCCGAACTGGCTGATCGCGCCGTCCACGGGACACGCCCAATGGGCGCGTGCCTCGCTGCAGATGGGTCGTGCCTCCGGGCGGAGCGCCCGGGTGAAGAAGTCGTTGAAGGTCGGGTAGGCGGCCGGATCGGGCTCGGCAGCCTCGGCCATCTCGACGCCGTAGCGCGCGATGAAGCGGCGGATCGCCCAGGTCGTGAGCGCGCCGCCGCGCGCACTGGCGGCGCGACCCGCGAGCTCGGTGACCGCACGGCGCGGCAGCAAATGCTGGAGCAGCAGACTCACGATCGGCGTCGACGGGAGCAGGGCTCAGTGCAGATGCACAGAGGTGCCTTCCGCTGCATCCGGCAGTTCCGCGTGAAGCATCTCGCCGTCGCGATTCGGGTAGTAGGGCGCGCCGCAGTCGTCACAGAACTCGAGCGGCAACCGGTCGGACAGCACCACGATGTTGCCCACACCGGCGGCCTTGAGGGCCCCTTCGATGGCGTCGATCGCCTGCGCTTCCTCATCCTCGCCCGTGACGAGTGGCCAGACGCAGCCGTGGGCGACTTCGGTGGCATCCCCGATCGAGAATCCGATGCGGTACTCCTCGAGCCCGTCGCCCCAGCATCCCCCCACGGTGGCCGTGAGCTGGGCGGGGGGCGTCTGCGTCAGGGCTTCGAGGTAAGCGACCCCCGCGCCGATCGACCAGGCGCGCGAGGTGAGGTCGGCCTCGCGACAGGCGCCGAAGAAGGTGCGCGGCAACTCCAGCTGGAAAGGGAAGCCGACCAGGAGCGGCTTCAGTACTGCTCCACCCTGGGCACGCCACGCTTCGAGCGCGCTTTTCATCGCATCCTCGATCGGTGTGGTCATGGTCTGCCACGCATAGAGCGGCGCGCCTTCGGGGGCCTGGACTGCGCCCACGATCATGCGCATGTCGCACACGACGTCCGGTGCCTCGCCCAAGAGCTGCGGATCCATCTTGAGCGGGCGTCCCGCGGCGATCGCGGCCTTCAGTTCGCCGAGCAGCTCGCGCGTCTGGCTGTAGCTCGTGGGCAGCTGGTCCGGCGCGAACAGGAAATCGCACAAGGCAAAGCGCACGCCGTCGGCAAAGATGTGGGCGCCGATCTGAACCGAGAGGTCGCGCAGCACGTTGGCGGGGAGGGCGCGGGCGGGAATCTTCGTGCGACCCCAGATCAGGATGGGCGCGCAGAAGAGGGCGAGGCGCTGCCGGCCCGCCTCGGTGGTGAAGGTCATCGACTCCGAAAGCGACTCCACGACGTCCGCCAGGGTGTCGAACACGCCACCGGGTGCGTCATGTGCGCGGTCGAGCGCGCGGTTGATCGCTTCGTCGTCGCCCACCTCGAGCAGGGCGAGCACGGCGCGCTCGAGCTCGCGCTCCCAGTAGACGTCTTCGGTGCGGGATTTCGAGGTGGACAGGCCTTCGGCCAGACGGACCAACTGGGACGTTTCACGGGTGCCGCTCTTGCGGCGAAATGGGGCGCGGGGCATCGCGGGATCCTTGTCGTTGACCCGCCATTATCCCAAGCCCGAGCGCCTGGCCCGGCTCCGACCGCGCAGCAGATTCATCCACGACTTCTCAGCGGTCGTAGATCATGTACTCCCTCCCGAACTTCGCCAGTTCGTGATTGCGCTGCCACTTGATGTCCTCGAAGAAGCGGATCGCATTGGGCAGTCCCTTGAGCGCCTCGGCGTACAGTTCGCCGAAGACCGGGACGCATTTGCCCACGATGAAGGCGAGCCCTTGGCTGGCCACGGCCTGATTGACGCTGCCCGAGGCTGCCGTTTCCTTGAGCACATCGTCGATGACCCCCGTGTAGCTCGCGATGGTCTTGGTCCAGCTGAAGCCCTTCTTGCCCACGCCCTCGGGACACATGACCATCAGCGGGTCGATCGCTTTCGTGGCCTCGTCGAACTTCTTGAGCGGGTCGTTCAGTTCCCGCCAAGGGATGAAGTTCTTTCCGGCGAGCAGGCCGCCGATCTTGATCGCCTGCGCCTTCTGCTTCTCGACGAGGGCAGCGATCGCGTTCAGGTTCTCGTCGTACGCGTTGGCGAAGGTCACCAGGGCCCACGGCAGCGACGACTGGAAGCCGCCGAAGCTGCCGCCGTGATAGCTCCACTCATTGGTGTCACGCCACTGCTTGTTGTTGCGGTCGAAGTGGTCGAATGCATCCCAGAGATCCTTGATCCGGATCATCGGGTTGGCCCGACTGAAGGCGCCCGCCGTGCGGCCCATGGCCTCGAGCGTCCTGAGTGCGGCGGCGCGGCCTTTGGGCTTGCAGGCGTTCATGTCATGGTGCCAGGTCGAGAACACCTTGTTCATGAAGGCGACCGCCGTCGCGTTGTTGAAGGGATGGCAGACCGTCGAAGTCGACACCGAGGCACGGAGGCTGCCGTCCCAGTAGCTGTACATGGCCATGATGAACTCCCAGGCGCGGCGTGAACAATGCCGCACTGTAGGGGTTGGACGCGTGCCCGGGGCGACTCGGGGCCGACCGTGACGTTACGCAGCGTTACGCCGCGCCATCGCAGTCGATTGGGGGGGCGCGGGACGTCCGCTGGCGTCAGCCGACCTCAATCGGCCTGCGCGAGCGCCCAGGCCACGTGCTCGCGCACGAGCGCGGAGGGATGGGCGGCGCGGGCGGACAGCGCTGCGCACAAGGACGTACGGGTGGCTGCATCGGGAGCAACGCGCAGCGCATTGCCCAGAGCCACCGCAATGTTTCGCAGCCAGCGCTCGTGACCGATCCGGCGGATCGCGCTGCCTTCGGTGCGGCCGAGGAAGGTGACCTCGTCCCAGGAGAACAGTTCGGCGAGCATCGCTGCGTCGAGACCGTGCCGTGGCTCGAAGTCGGCAAGCGGCGCGCGGCGAGCGAACTTGTTCCACGGGCAGACCAGCTGGCAGTCGTCGCAGCCGTAGATGCGATTGCCCATGAGCGGCCGGAGCTCGACCGGGATCGGCCCCTTGTGCTCGATCGTGAGGTAGCTCACGCAGCGCCGCGCGTCGAGTCGCCACGGCGCCACGATCGCGCGGGTCGGACAGACGTCGATGCAGGCACGGCAGCTGCCGCAGTGGGCCTCGGCGGGCGTGCCTGCCGCAAGTGCGAGATCGGTATAGATCTCGCCCACGAAGAAGAGAGAGCCCTGATCGCGATTCAAGAGCAGGGTGTGCTTGCCGCGCCAGCCCAGGCCGGCCTTGAGTGCGAGCGGGATTTCCAAGACCGGTGCGCTGTCGGTGAAGACACGCCAGCGATGCTCCGCGATCGTTTCGTGAATGGCCCGGGCGAAGCGCTCGAGGCGCTGCCGAAGCACCTTGTGGTAGTCGCGCCCCAGGGCATAGCGCGAGACGTAGGCCCGCTCGGGTGCGGCGAGGATCGCCTCGGCCTCGTGTGCAGTCTTCGGCCAGTAATCGAGCAGCACGCAGATGACCGAACATGTGCCGGGCACGAGCTCGGCCGGGCGCCATCGAAGCGCGCCATGGGCAGCCATATACTCCATCTCGCCGTGATGACCCGCATCAATCCATGCGTTGTAGCCCGCCGCCTCGTGCTCCAGATCGATGTCTGCGCAGCCGACGGCCGAAAAGCCCGATGCGAGTCCAAGCTGCCGGATGCGCCTGGCGAGATCGCCCGCGCGGGTCTCGGGCTCGGTCTTCTCGGGCTCAGTCGTTCGCTCGCTCGGATCAGAGGCCATGACGGGCATTCTAGGAACGCCCTCCGACGCGATGCCGTGGGCTGCGATCGATGGGGCAACCCTGGCCGACGAGGCGGCGACACTCGCCTTGGGCGCACGCCTCGCGCGCGAGATCAAGGCGCCGTGCAACGTCGCACTCATCGGTGACCTTGGCGCGGGCAAGACGACGCTCGTGCGCGGGTTTCTGCGCGCGCTCGGCGTCACCGGCCCGATCAAGAGCCCGACCTATGCCTTGGTCGAGAGCTACGACACCCCGCTCGGGCCAGTGCATCACCTCGACTGCTATCGGATCGAGAGCCTCGAGGATTTCGAGGCGCGCGGGGGGTTTGACTATGTGACGCGCGGCGCCATCGCGCTCGTGGAGTGGCCCGACCGCATCGCCGATGCAGTGCGCTTCGACGGCACGATCGAACTCACCTGGGCGGGCGACGGACGCCGGGTGAGCAGTCACGCAGGCGATGCTCATGGCTGACCCGGACGTCCAACGCGGGCGCCGTCGGACATTGGCCCTGATCGCCGCGTTCGCTGCGGCGGGACGGATTGAGCTCGCGTGGGCGAGACCCCAGGTGCTCGCCGTGCGGGCCTGGCCCGGGCGTGCATCGACCCGCGTGACGATCGAATCGGATGAGGAATTGCGCTTCCTCGTCACCGCGCTTCGGGATCCCGAGCGGCTGGCGATCGATCTCACCGACGTCACGGCGGACGCCGCCTTCCAGCGCGCGCTCGAGACCCTGCGCACCGACACGGGCGTCGTTGCCCGCGCCCGGATCGGGCAGTTCCGCCCGGACACCGCGCGGCTCGTGCTGGAGCTGCGCGAGCGCGCCGAAGCCGCCGCGTTTGCACTGCCGCCGGTCGGGCCGTTCAAGCACCGGCTCGTGATCGACCTCACACCGGTCGATGCTGATGACCCGACGGCCGCCTTTCTCGCCCGTCTCGCCGAGCGTGAAGCCGCGCTCGAGCGAGCGCAGGCCGCAGCGGCTGCGACGCCGCCATCGGCACCACCGCCGCCCGCCCCACGGCTACCCGCGCCCACGGT
>CAZSTF010000039.1:0-18677 GCA_964609555.1 uncultured Alcaligenaceae bacterium
CTTCATGCGGATCTGGTTGATGAAGATGACCAGCGTGTTGGTGCGCTTGATGTTGCCGGTGAGCTTGCGCAGGGCTTGGCTCATCAGGCGCGCCTGCAGGCCCGGCAATTGGTCGCCCATCTCGCCTTCGATTTCCGCCTTGGGAACGAGGGCGGCCACCGAGTCGACCACGACGACGTCGACACCACCGGAGCGCACGAGCATGTCGGCGATTTCGAGGGCTTGCTCGCCGGTGTCCGGCTGGCTGATGAGCATTTCGCCCACGTTGACGCCGAGCTTCTGCGCGTAGACCGGGTCGAGCGCGTTCTCGGCGTCGATGTAAGCCGCCACGCCGCCCATCTTCTGGATCTCGGCGACGACCGACAGGCAGAGCGTGGTCTTGCCCGAGGATTCGGGGCCGTAGATCTCGATGACCCGACCGCGCGGCAGGCCGCCGACGCCCAGCGCGATGTCGAGGCCGAGCGAGCCCGAGGAGACGACCTGCAGGTCGTTCTCGATCGAGCCCTCGCTCATCTTCATGATGGAGCCCTTGCCGAACTGCTTTTCGATCTGGGAAAGTGCGGCGGCGAGCGCCTTCTTGCGGTCATCCATGGGGAGCTGGGTCGTCATGACGGTTTGCCTCTGAGGTTACAGGAAGCGACCTTCGGCGCGATCCGTGTGCCGCGATCCGGGTGAGGCGCGGCATCGGTGTCGGTGCCCCGCCGAAGGTCAGGGGCGTCTGGCAAAACGGTAAGCTGGCTTGGGGTGTCTTGCGTTCAGCTGAGCACTGAACGTAAAATCACTGTATGGGTGGACACTGTATAAGCAAACAATGGCCGTGTCAACACAGCCCTTCGTGATACCCGCCGACCTCATCGTCGCCGTTCGTCTGAATCTTTGATTTCCTGGAGTCCGCAATGCGCCCGCTCACCGCCCGTCAAGCCGAAATCCTCGCCCTCATCCAGGAGTTCATGGACGCGCAGGGCTTCCCGCCTACGCGGGCCGAGATCGCGGAGCGCCTGGGCTTTCGCTCGGCCAATGCAGCGGAGGAACATCTGCGGGCACTCGAACGGAAGGGCATCCTGGACATCCTGCCCGGCGCCTCGCGCGGCATCCAGTTGCGTCAGGCCGGGCTTCCGGGCCTGCCGCTCATCGGGCGGGTGGCGGCGGGCTCGCCGATCCTCGCCGAGGAGAACGTGCAATCCCGCCATCGGGTCGATCCGGCCTTGTTCTCGCCGCCGGCGCACTACCTGCTGCGCGTCAAGGGAGACTCGATGATCAAAGTCGGTATCCTCGATGGCGACCTGCTCGCGGTCCATCGCACATCCGAAGCGCGTACGGGGCAGATCGTGGTCGCGCGGATCGAAGGGGAGGTCACCGTCAAGCGCTATCGCCGACGCGGTATTTCGATCGAACTGCACCCCGAAAACGACGCCTTGGAGCCGATCGTGGTGGATCCCACGGTCTCGGACTTCGCCATCGAGGGGCTTGCGGTGGGTGTCATCCGCGCGAGCGGCCTTCACTGATCCGACATTGATGATCGCTTCCAACCTCTCCGACACCGATCTTGCCGAAGCCCTCGCCCGCGAGACCGGGCAGTTGCTTATCCGCCTGCGGCGGCACTTTCAGGGCATGGCGGCGGCGCGGGATCAACTCGGCAACGTGGCCGATCGTCGGGCACATGACTTCCTCGTCTCCGAGTTCGCTCGCCTGCGGGCGGGGGACGTCGTCCTCTCAGAAGAGTCGCGCGAGCCGGTAGCCCGGCTCGATGCACGTCGGGTCTGGATTGTCGATCCTCTCGATGGCACGGCGGAGTACGCCGCCGGGCGGGATGACTTTGCGGTGCATGTCGCACTCGTCGAAGCGGGACACGTCACCGCAGCAGCGGTGGGCCTGCCAGCGCAAGACCGCGTGCTGTGCGCAGGCCCGGGTCAGGCGGTTGGGTCTGCTGGGCCGTCCACGCGGCCGTCCACCCCGTTGCCCGTCGTGGTGAGCCGCTCGAGAAGGCCAGCCTTCGCGGACGCTGTGGCTGCCGCGCTGGGCGTTGCCGTCGAAGCGGTCGGCTCGGCGGGCGTCAAGGTCGCGCGGGTCATCGAGGGCTCTGCACGCGCATACGTCCACGCGGGCGGGATAAACGAGTGGGATGTCGCCGCACCCGCGGGCGTTGCGCTCGCCGCCGGGCTGGCCGTGACGGATCTCCAAGGTCGGCCGCTCCGCTTCAACCAGCCGGACACGGTGCTTCGTGATGGCTTGGTCGTCTGTGCGCCCGAGGACCTGCCCGTGATCTTGCGTGCGGTGGCGGCCACCTGAGCGGCCACCAACCAAGGAAGCGCTTCCCTAAGCCGCCGCAATCACCATCGCGGTCGCCGCAGTGACCTTCTTCGCGTAGTCGATGTGCAGGAACTCGTTCGGGCCATGCGCATTCGACTTGGGCCCGAGCACGCCGGTCACGAGCATCTGGGCATTCGGGAACTTGGCACCGAGCATGCCCATGAACGGAATCGTTCCGCCTTCGCCCATGTAGGCCGCAGGTTTGCCGAAGTAGTGCATCGAGGCCGCATCCAGTGCAACCGTGAGCCAGGGCGCGAAAGCGGGCGCATTCCAGCCGGTCGCCGCACTGTCGGCCTCGAAGGTGACGTGTGCCTGATAGGGCGTGTTTTCGGTGACGAGACGCGTCACCTCGGCAGCCGCTGCGGCACCGTCCACCGTGGGTGGGATGCGCAGCGAGAGCTTGAGCGCGGTGTACGGCCGAAGCACGTTACCGGCCGCATGCGTAGGCGGCAGTCCGTCGGCACCGGTCACCGCGAGCGACGCACGCCAGGTGCGGTTCAGGATCAGCTCGACCGGATCCTTGCTCGTCGGCAGGGTGAACTCATGCGCTCCGCCGCAGCTTTGCCACGGAAAGCGCTTCCAGATCGTGTCGCCCAGGATCTCGGCTGCCTGGCGCGCCTGCGCGACACGCTCCTCCGGAATTTCCGCGGTGAAAACCGGCGAATGGGTCATGCCAGTCAGCGAATCGTCGATCCGGTCGAGCAGTTGCCGTGCGATGCGGAAGGTCGAGGGCACGACACCGCCGGCATCCCCCGAATGCACGCCCTCCGTCAGCATGCGCACGGTCATCGTGCCGTTGACGAGACCGCGCAGGGACGTGGTCGCCCAGAGCTGCTCGTAGTTCCCTGCCCCGGAATCGAGGGCGACGACCAGCCCGACATCGCCCATGCGGGGGGCGAGCGCGTCGAGGTAGGCAGGGAGGTCGTAGGAGCCCGATTCCTCACAGGTTTCGATGAGCCCGATCACGCGCGGCCGGGCGAGCCCCTGGTGATCGAGCGCGAGCACGGCCGCGAGCGCCGCGAACACGGCATAGCCGTCGTCCGCGCTGCCGCGTCCGTAGAGCTTGCCTGCTTCGAGAATCGGCGTCCACGGGCCACCATCCTCGCGCCAGCCCGTCATCTCGGGTTGCTTGTCGAGGTGGCCGTAGAGCACCACCGTCTTGCCGGTCGCCTTGGCCCCGGTGCCCGGAATGTCGAAGAAGAGCACCGGCGTCCGGCCTTCGAGCCGGATGACCTCGAGCGTCATCCCTTTGACCGGCTGGGCTGCGACGAAGCGCCGAGCCTGCTCGATTGCGCGTTCGATCTCTCCGGCGCGTTGCCATTCGGCCTCGAAGGCGGGCGACTTGGCCGGCAGCTTCACATAATCGATCAGCTCGGGGACGATGTCGCGGTCCCACTGCGTGCTCACGCGGTCGAGCACGGCGCTCGCAGCGTTCGGGTCGAAGGGCAGGGCGTCAGGGCGAGCGGTCATGGTGTTCTCCAGCGGACGAGCGCGTCAAGCGCTATTTTCGGACGAAACCGACCCGAAGCGACGCCCGCGAGGATCGAGTGCGCTTCGTTCAGCTTTGAACCGATGCGATGCGCTCGGCAATCCACGCTCCCACTTCGCGCGTGCCCGCCGTGCCCCCCAGGTCGCGGGTACGTGGCCCTTCGGCGGTGCTTGCTTCGATCGCGGCGAGGATGGCGTCATGCCCCGGTCGACAGCCGAGCCAGTCGAGCATCATCGCCCCGGCCCAGATCTGGCCGATCGGGTTGGCGATGCCTTGGCCTGCGATGTCCGGGGCGCTGCCGTGAACCGGCTCGAAGAGGCTCGGAAAGCGGCGCGTGGGATTGATGTTCGCCGACGGGGCGATGCCGATCGTGCCGGTGCAGGCGGGGCCGAGATCGGAGAGGATGTCGCCGAAAAGGTTGCTTGCGACCACCACGTCGAAGAAGGTCGGTCGCTGCACGAAGTGCGCGGTCAGGATGTCGATGTGGAACTTGTCCACCGTGACATCCGGGTAGTCGCGCGCCATCGCCTCGACCCGCTCATCCCAGTAGGGCATCGAGATCGAGATGCCGTTTGATTTCGTCGCGCTTGTAAGGTGCTTCTTCGGTCGCGAGCGGGCGAGCTCGAAGGCAAAGCGCAGGATGCGATCCACCCCCTGGCGCGTGAAGATCGCCTCCTGCAGCACGAACTCGCGCTCGGTGCCGGGGAACATGCGACCGCCGATCGAGGAGTACTCGCCCTCGGTGTTCTCGCGGACGATGTAGAAGTCGATCTCACCCGCTGCGTACGCCGAACCGTCCTTGCGCACGACGGGCGCGATGACGCCCGGCATGAGCCGCGCGGGACGCAGGTTCACATACTGGTCGAACTCGCGCCGGAATTGGATGAGCGAACCCCAGAGCGAGATGTGATCGGGGATCTTCTCGGGCCAGCCGACCGCGCCGAAGAAGATGGCGTCGATGCCGGCGAGCTGCGCCTTCCAGTCCTCGGGCAGCATGCGGCCGTGCTTTTCGTAGTAGGGCCAGCACGCCCAGTCGAGATGGATGAATTCGAGCGCGAGGCCGAATCGTTTTGCGGCAGCCTCGACTGCGCGCAGCCCTTCGGGCATGACTTCCACGCCGATGCCGTCGCCGGGGATGACCGCAATACGCTTCTTCATGACAACTCGACTCGCTGTTGAAAGACGCTCGTCAATCTAGCATTGGTGTCTGTCAACAGTTGTCAGCGACGGACGCCCGCGTCCGCATTGCCCACGGACACGAGATCATGAAGATTCCCGGACTGCTCCTTGCTCTTTCCCTCACCGTACTCGCGGCCGGTTGTGCCGTCGTCGGCACGGGGGGCCGCGGTGCGGCCGCTGCGGGAGGCCCCGAACCCGCCCGCGTGACCGGGTCGCTCGCTTATCTCGAACGGATCGCCCTGCCCGCGGACGCCGAAGCGATCGTGGCGGTGCATGATGCGTCGCTTCCCTCACGGCCGGTGGTCGCTGAATTACGCATTCCCCTGGCTGGGCGCCAGGTGCCCGTGCCCTTTGCGCTCACGCTTCAGCCGGGGCTCGGTGGGCGGGCGCTCGAACTCGAAGCCGCCATTCGCATCGCTGCCCAGCCGCGCTGGGTCGCCGGGCCGATTGCCCTTCGTTTCACCGCGGGCACGGCGGACGTGGGCACGGTGCGCATGAGCGCGTATCAGCCGCTCGCCTTCGAGGTGCGATACGACTGCGGCGGCGAGCTCGTGCGATTCGGCATGGTCGGCGATCGCCCGACGCTCGTGGTCGACGGCGAGCGCATCCCGCTCAAGCCCGTGGCTGCAGCCTCGGGTGCGCGCTACGAGGGCGAGGCAGATTCGACGGTGGAGTTCTGGAGCAAGGGCCGTGAGGCCACACTTCGCGCGAAGGGCAGGGCGTGGCCGACGTGTCGGGCCCTAAGCTGACGTCGGCTGAACGTCGGCTGAACGCCGCTCAGGGCGTCCGGATGCTGGGCGCCGACGGCGGCGCGGCCCGACCGGGTGCGCGGACGATGCTTCGTGCATCGCAGGGCGCGAAGAGGTCGAGCTCCCGCCGGTAGACGCCGGTCTCGAGATCAAGCAGGCCGAGCAGCGTGTGATAGAGGTTGTCGTGGCTCACGGACTCGGCGGGCGGCTTTCGCACGCAGGCATCGCTCCACTGTTCGAGCGCCAGGAACTTCGGTGATAGCCAGGCCAGCATCGGCACACGGGTCTGTTCGTTGGGGGCAATCGCATAGGGCGCGCCGTGCAGGTAGAGTCCGTGCTCGCCAAGCGATTCGCCGTGATCCGAGGCGTAGAGCATCGCCGTGGCGTAGCGATCGGACAGCCGTTCGAGCATTGCCACGACTTCGCCCTTGATGTGATCGCTGTAGAGGATCGTGTTGTCGTAGGCGTTCACGATCTGCTCGCGGGTACAGGCGGAGAGCTCGTTCGATTGACAGGCCGGCGTGAATCGCTCGAATGCCTTGGGATAGCGCTTGAAGTACGCCGGACCGTGGCTGCCCTTGATGTGCAGCACGACGAAGGTGTCGCGGGTGCTCGCGCGGAGGGTGTCCTCGAGTCCCTCGAGCAGGATCGAATCGAAGCATTCGCCGCGCTCGTCGGTGCGACAGTGTCGCGGGTCGCGCGCGTCGGTCAGATCCACGTATTCAGCTGCGTCGCAGACGCCCTTGCAGCCGCCGTCATTGTCCCGCCAGATCACGCGCACCCCGGCGCGGTGGATGACGTCGATCAGTGTCTCCTGTGCCCGCGCCTTGCGGTCGGAGAAGGCTTCGCGCGCGAAGCCGGAGAAGATGCAGGGCACGGAGGTTGCCGTCACCGTGCCGCAGGAGGCCACATCCTTGAAGAACGTCGTCGCGACCGCTTGCATCCGTGGCGTCGTTTCGCGGTCATAGCCGTTCCAGGAGAAGTTCTGTGCCCGCGCCGTCTCGCCGAGCACGAATACGATGATCCTTGGCTTCGCGAGCGTGTAGCGGGAAGTCGCATCGAGGCCGACCGGCGTGCGCACGGTCGGGGTGTCGAAGCGGCGCCACGCCGTTCCGCCTGCCGCGGCCAGCACGTTGAGCGGCGAGAGGTCGTAGAACACGATCGCCTTGTTGCGCGCCGCAGAGGCAAAGCGCTGGTACTGCGGAAACACCGTGATGGCGATCACCGCGAGGCAGGCCGCGACGAGTCCGGTTTTCGCACCGAGATTCCGCCACCACGGTCGCGCCTCGGTGAGGGTCGTGCGCCAGAGCCAGACGGCGGGCAGCACACCCACGACGAGACACCAGAGGACGAGCCGCCAGCCCATCAGTTCGAGCGCTTCTCCGGTATGCGTCGCAAGCACGCTCTCGAACATGGCGCGATCGAAGCGCGTGCCGTAGAAGAGCCCGAAGTAGCTCACCGGTGCCGCGATTGCCACGCTCGCGATCAGGAGCAGCTTCATCGCCCGGCCACGCAGGATGAGCGACATCAGCGCGAGAAAGGCGACGAGGAGCGCGAGTCCGATCGCCCAGCCGCTCACGGCGAACAGGATCCGTTGCATCCCTGTGCCGGCATCGGGCGCACGCCAGAAGGCGAGGATCAGCGGGATGTTGGCGGTGAGCGATAACCAGAGCGCAGTGGCCAACGCGGCCCATCGGGCATCCAGCGCGGGGAGAAGAGGTCGAGTCATCGGAGTCAGGGTTGCGGGTTAGCCCTGATGTTAGCGCAAGACCCTTGGGCAGGCCAGGCGCGATTTCGTTACCTAGAGCCTGTCAGATGCCCTCGCGCAGGAAGGGCAGTGCCGCATCGAGGAGTGCCTGCGGCGCTTCCTCGGGGATGTAATGACCCGAGGGCAGGGCGTGTCCGCGCACGTCGTCGGCGGCCGCACGCCAGAGGGCAAGCGCATCGAAGCAGCGCTCGATCACGCCGTGGGCTCCCCAGAGCACCATCAGCGGTGCTGCCACCCGGCGGCCTGCCGCGCGGTCGGCGCGGTCGTGCTCGAGGTCGATCGTTGCGCTCGCCCGATAGTCCTCGCAGATGGCGTGCGCGATGCCGGGCAGGCGGATCGCGCGCCGGTATTCGGCAAGCGCCTCCGGCGCGAAGGCGGCGAGCCCCGCATGCCGGTTGCCCATCATCTTCTCGATGAAGAACGCCGGGTCGGCCTCGATCAGGCGCTCGGGCAGCGGCTCGCGCTGGATCAGGAAGAACCAGTGCCAGTAGGCCCGCGCGAACTCCATCGTCGTGCCCTCGTACATCGCAAGCGTCGGGGCGATGTCGAGCAGCACGGCGCGCTCCACCGCCTCCGGAAGGTCGAGCATCATCCGGTGCGTGACCCGCGCACCCCGGTCATGGGCGAGCACGCGAAAGCGCGAAAAGCCGAGACGCCGCATGAGATCGACCGCATCGAGGGCCATCTCGCGCTTCGAATACGGGGCATGGTTGACGCTCGCATCCGAGGCCGGGCGGTCGCTGTCGCCGTAGCCGCGCAGATCGGGGGCCACGAGCGTGAAATGCTCGGCCAACACAGGCCAGACGCGATGCCAGATGACATGCGTCTGCGGGTGGCCGTGGAGGAGCAAAAGCGGCGGCCGCGAACGCTCGCGGCTCACCCGAACGTTGAGCGTGATGCCGTTGGCAGGCAGACGGAGGCAATCGGAGTCGGCGATCATCCGGCCAGTTTAGGCCGGGTCGCTGTCGAGCACGCGGCCATGGAGCACGTGCCCATGGACGCAACCCGCGATGCGTGACGCCAGTTCCTCTGGCCCGGGTCGCCCTCGCTACTCGGCCGCCTTGGGCAGTGCCACGAGCTGCGCGAGCACGTAGGGCAGGATGCCGCCCGCCTTGTAGTAGTCGACCTCGATCGGCGTGTCGATGCGGCTCTTCACGGCGACGGTCTTGGCCGTGCCGTCCTTGCGGTGGATCGTGAGCGCGAGCGTTTGCTGCGGCTCGATCCGGTCGAGTCCGGTGATCGAGAACGTCTCCTCGCCCGTGATACCCAGACTCTCGGCCGAATCCTCCGGCGCGAACTGCAGCGGCAGCACGCCCATGCCGACCAGGTTCGAGCGGTGGATGCGCTCGAAGCTCTTCGCGATCACGGCCTTGACGCCCTGCAGCTGCGTGCCCTTGGCCGCCCAGTCGCGCGATGAACCCGTCCCGTACTCCTCACCACCAAAGATGAGGGTCGGCACGCCCTCGGCCTGGTAGCGCATCGCGGCATCGTAGATCGAAAGCTTGTCGCCCGAAGGCTGGTGCAGGGTCATGCCGCCTTCCTCGCGCGTGCCGTCGGCCTTGGGCGGGAGCATCAGGTTCTTGATGCGCACGTTGGCGAAGGTGCCGCGCATCATGACTTCATGGTTGCCGCGGCGGGCGCCGTAGCTGTTGAAGTCGGCCTTGGTCACGCCGTTCGCCTTGAGCCACTGGCCGGCGGGTGAGGTCTCCTTAATCGAGCCGGCGGGCGAGATGTGATCGGTCGTGATCGAGTCGCCGAAGATGCCCAGTGCGCGGGCGTTCGTGATGTTCCCCGTGGTCACCGGCTCGCCGAACTTGGCAAAGAACGGCGGCTCGGCGATGTAGGTCGACTTGGGCCACGGATAGACATTGCCGCTCGCGCCCTCGATCTTCTGCCAAAGCGGGTTGTCGGCACCCGGGTTCGAGTAGAGCTTCCGGAAGGTCGCCGCGTCGCGGGCAAAGGGCATGAGGGCCGCGATTTCGTGGCTCGTCGGCCAGATATCGCGCAGGTAGACCGGCTGGCCGTCCTTGCCGGTGCCGATTGGGTCGGTCTCGAGGTTCTTCCTCACCGTGCCTGCGAGCGCAAAGGCCACGACGAGCGGCGGCGAGGCGAGGAAGTTCGCCTTCAGGTTCGGGTGGATGCGTGCTTCGAAGTTGCGGTTGCCCGAGAGCACGGCCGCGCAGATGAGGTCATTCGCCGTGATGGCCTCGTTGATCTCGGGCGTGAGGTCCCCCGCGTTGCCGATGCACGTGGTGCAGCCATAGGCGGCCACCGTGAAGCCCAACTGCTCGAGATAGGGCAGCAGGCCGGCTTTCGTGAGGTATTCCGTGACCACGCGCGATCCCGGCGCGAGCGACGTCTTGATGTGGGGCTTCACGCTCAGGCCGCGCTCGACCGCCTTTTTCGCGAGCAGGCCCGCAGCGATCAGCACGCCCGGATTCGAGGTGTTGGTGCAGGAGGTGATGGCTGCGATCAGCACATCGCCGTGGCCGAGATCGACGCCGTTCGACGTCTTGACGCGCTCGGCGAGCTTCTCGGCCGGCTTGGCGAAGCCGTTCTCCGCGACGGGCTTCGCGAACAGGCTGTCGAACGTTCCGCCGAGCTTGGGCAATTCGATCCGGTCCTGCGGACGCTTCGGGCCGGCGAGCGAGGGCTTGATGGTGGCGAGATCGAGCTCGAGTACCTGCGAGTAGTCGCACTCGCCCGCCTTCGGGATGCCGAACAGGCCTTGGGCCTTGAAGTAGGTCTCGAAGAGTGTGACCGCGTCCTCGCTCCGGCCGGTAGCGCGCAGGAAGTCCACGGTGGCGGCATCGACCGGGAAGAAGCCCATGGTTGCTCCATACTCCGGCGCCATGTTGGCGATGGTTGCGCGATCGGTCACGGCGAGGCTTTCGGCGCCTTCACCGAAGAACTCGACGAACTTGCCGACGACCTTCGCACGGCGGAGCATCTCGGTCACCGTGAGCACGAGGTCGGTGGCTGTCGCGCCCTCGGGCAGCTTGCCCTTGAGGTGCACGCCGACGACGTCGGGCGTGAGGAAGTAGACCGGCTGGCCGAGCATGCCGGCCTCGGCCTCGATGCCGCCCACACCCCAGCCCACCACACCGATGCCGTTGATCATCGTCGTGTGGCTGTCGGTGCCCACGAGCGTGTCGGGGTAGACCACGCCGTCTTTCACATGCACGCCGGGGGCGAGGTATTCGAGGTTCACCTGGTGCACGATGCCCACGCCCGGCGGGACCACCTTGAAGGTGTCGAATGCCTGCATGCCCCACTTCATGAACTCGTAGCGCTCGCGGTTGCGTTCGAACTCGAGCTTCATGTTGAGGTCGAGCGCGTCCTTGCTGCCGTAGTGGTCGATCATGACCGAGTGATCGACGACGAGGTCGACCGGCACGAGCGGCTCGATCACCTTCGGGTCACGGCCCAGGCGTTGGGCCACGCCGCGCATGGCTGCGAGGTCGGCGAGCAGGGGCACGCCGGTGAAATCCTGCAGCACCACGCGGGCCACGATGAACGGAATCTCGTCCACCCGCGCGGCATTGGGCGCCCAGTTGGCCAACTGCTCGACGTGCTTGTCGGTCACCTTCTTGCCGTCGACATTGCGCAGCACGCTTTCGAGCACGATGCGGATCGACACCGGCAGACGGCGGACATTCGGGAAGCGCTCGGCGAGGGCGGGCAGCGACGCGAAGCGCAGGTCGGGGCGGCCGGGGACGTGGGCGAGGGGGGTGGACATGACGACTCCTTGGCGAAATGCAGGGAATGTGCGGGGAATGCGGAGGACGGCGTGCGGTACCAGGGTGGCGGCTCGCCGGATGAAGCCAGGTTTCTGGATTCGGATGTTACCATTCATACCGAATCAAGCATACTTCTGGAGTATGACGATGGAAGCCACCGTTGCCCAGCGCGGTCAGGTCGTGATCCCGAAGGCCATCCGCGATCAGCTCGGACTCGTGCCGGGGACGCAACTGTCGTTCACCGTCGAGGGCGGCAAGCTGATCGTGCGCAAGAAGGTCGACGATGCCTTCAGCCGCGCGCGCGGCATGTTCCGGCTGCCGGGTGGAGAGACGGTGGATGACCTGCTGCGAGATCTGCGCGGGCGGGCTCCGGGCGATCCGATCGAACCGTGGGAGGAACTGCGCGACGACGCGGACGTGCCCGCCGCCGTGAGGGAGGATCACGCCCGCCGTCGTGCGGCGTGGCTCGCTGGCCGCGATGCAGCAGCCGACGCCGCCGAGCCCCGAAGTGCGCCCGGCCGTGGTCAGCGTGCTCAGTCGGATCGGCCAGCCGGTGAGGCGGAGGGGGGATGATCGCGGTCGACTCGAGCGTGATCATCGACTTCCTGTTCGACGGACCGAGCAGCGAAGCGAGCGCCGCAACCCTTCGGGAAGCCGCCGAACGCGGACGACTCGCGCTGTCCGACGTCACCTTGGCTGAAGTCTGTGCGCGCGGTCAGAGCGATGCGATCCGGGGCGTGCTGCAGGGGCTCGGGTTTCAGTACCACCCGACCAACGAGACAGCCGCAGCCCGCGCGGGCGAGATGCTCCAGCGCTACCGGATGCGGAGCGGTACGAGAGCCCGCATCGTGGCCGATTTTCTGGTCGGCGCCCATGCCCTGATCCAGTGCGAGGGGCTGATCACCCTCGACGCCGGATTCCATCGCGATTACTTCAAGGGCCTCCGGGTGATCGTGCCCGGGGAGCGGTAGGCGACAGCCTCAGGCGGACATCAAGGCTCCGCCCACTGCCGGAGCAAGTTGTGATACGTGCCGGTGAGGGCGATCGTCGAGGAATGCGTTTCGCCCAGGGTCCGTCGGACATCGAGCAGCGCCATGTCCATGTCGAAGAGCAGGCTGCGCTGATCCTGGCGCCGCACGAGGCTCTGGATCCAGGTGAAGCAGGCGATGCGTTCGCCGCGCGTCACGGGCTCCACGCGATGCACGGTCGTTGACGGGTAGAGCACGAGCGATCCGGCCTCGCCCTTGAGTCGCCGCACGAAGCTGCCGTCGCGAAAGACCAGTTCGCCACCGTTGTAGTCCGTGGGCGGGGTCAGGAACAGCGTCATCGAGAGGTCCGTGCGCAGGGACTCATCGCTGCCCGGAAGCAGGCGGACGGCGCCATCGACATGATCACCGAAGGCATTCTTCTCGCCGCCATAACGGTTGAAGAGCGGCGGGAAGATGCGCTGCGGCAGGGCCGCCGAGAAAAACCCGGGTGAGCGGGCCAGTCCGCCGAGGACGATGCGACGCAGTTCCGTGATCTGCGGCGCGCTTTCGGGCAATTGCCAGTTGTTCTTCATCTGCGCGGCCTGCGCGCCGGCCGTGATGTTGCCATCCGCCCAGGCGGCGTTCGCGAGCAGGGCCCGCGCCCGCTGCACCTCGTCCGGCGCGAGCACGTCATCGATCGTGAGAATCACTTGAAGCGGTACTCCACCGTGAGGATGAACTGCCGCCCCTGACCCGGGACCGTGAAGCCGCCGTTGTCGTAGATCGCGTCGTAGTAGACGCGATTGAGCAGGTTCTTCGCGTTGAGCCGCGCCCGCCACGCCTTGCCTTCCCACGAAATCATTGCGTCCCAGCGCTCGTAGGCCGGCGCGGTGTTCGGGTGAAAGGCGGTCTCCGGCGGGCGCGTGGGCAGGGCACCCGTCCCGGTGGGAACATAGCCGTAGCGCTCGCCCTTGCCTTCGACGCCGAGCCCTGCTTTCCAGCCCGGAGCGAATTGATACGTGGTCCACAGGTTCACGGTGTACGGCGGTGTGTTGCGTGCACGGCGGCCCCGCCAGTCGGGATTGGCCACCGTGATTGCGCCCGTGGTTGCGTTGATGTTCTCGGCCGGTTCGAGGATTTTCGCGTTCATGAGCGCCGCCCCCGCGAAGACTTCCCAGCGCGCATCGATTCGGCCCGCGATTTCCAGCTCGAAACCGTCGGTCCGGCGCTTCTTGGTCAGGATGGCCGCGGTCGATTCGAGGTCGGCGTTGCGCTCCCAGTGCTTGATGGCCCGGTAGAGTGCAGCGCGCACGGCAAGATCACCGCCCGCCAGCAGCCACTTGGCGCCGAGTTCGAGAACCTGGCTGGTCTCCGGCGGCTGCGGTCGCACCGTGAGCTGGTAGAGGTCGGCCGTCGGCGAGAACGAGTCACTCCAAAGCAGGTAGTAGTGCGTGTTCTCGTCCGGCTGCCAGGAGAGTGCAGCGCGCTTGCTCCATTCGCCGTAGTCGAGGCGCGGGGACGTCGTGCTCGAGTAGCGGGCCTTGAGCTCGTCCCGGCGCAGTCCGAGAGTGAGCTTCCAGTTCGGGACGATCTCCACGGTGTCCTGCACGAAGGCCGCATAGGACTGGCCGCGGAACGTGACGCGGCCCGTCGTGAGGTTGGTGTCGTAGGGCGTGAAGCGGGGAGGATTGGCGGTCGTTGTGCCGCCCCGGTTGACGAGCGCCGAGCGGTCGCCGTCCTCCCACAGAGACTCGAGCCCGCCGATCAGTTCGTGCTTGAAGCCCGCCAGTTCGAAGGTTCCCGTGACATCGGTCTGCGCAGCCAGGGTCTCGTAGACACTGCCGCGCGTGGGGCCCGTGCCGCCGGTGCCGTTGGCATGGAGACCGTTGCTGCCCGGGGCGATCGTGCCGCTCGGCGTGCGGGCCCAGAAGCTCCGTTCATACTGACCGCGCCGGAGCTGCGTGCGCCACTTCAGGTTTTCCGACGGTGTCAGCGTCCACGTGGCCGTCGTGAGATGCGTGTCGCTGACATCGAAATTGCCGCCGAAGCCCCAGAAGGTTTCAGCGGGGAAGAGAGACTGGGGACGCCGGGTCGTGGCGTCGAACGAGACGCCGTAGTCGGGGATGTCGCGGTTGCGCAGGTAGACATGCGAGAGCGTGAATTCGCTGGAGGTGTTGATGCCATACCCCGCCGACAGCGCAACGCCGCTTCGGTCGACGTCGGGTTGGGTGCCGGTGACAGGGTTCTCGCGCCAGCTGCCTTCCTTGCGCTGCATGAGGTTCAGCCGCACGCCCGAGGTGGGCGTGAACATGTGGTTCAGGTCGGCGGTCGCCTCCCGGTAGTCGAGCGTGCCAGCGCTCGCGCTGACCGACGACTCTCGGAAGCGCTCGGGCATCTTCGAGACGAGATTGATGACGCCGCCGGCCTGTCCGCGGCCGAAGTACATCGCAGCGGCCCCGCGCAGTACGTCGATGCGGTCGAGGAAAAAGGTCTCGCGGTTGTATTGCGCGGTGTCGCGAATGCCGTCGAGATACATGTCGCCGAAGGTGTAGAAGCCGCGCAGCATCATGTTGTCGCCGGTGCGCCCGCCCTCGGCCGCATTGAAGGTCAGCCCGGATACGTTGCGCAGCGCTTCGCGCAGGCTGCCCACCTGCTGCTCGTCCATGAGCTTGCCGGGCACGCTGGTCACTGCCTGAGGCAGCAGGTGGGGATCGATCATCACCTTGCCGACGCGCGTCTTCGTCGTGAGGTAGCTCTCCCGCGGGCGTTCGCCGGACAACTCCACCGGCTCCACGACCACGGCGTGTTCGATGCTGGCGTGGGCCGGTGCGGATTCGGGGGTGGCTGAGTGGGCAAGCCCGGGCCCGGCGAGCAAGGCGCCGACAAAGAGGCCCGCGCCGAGCGGAAGGAGCGAGGAAGAGGGCGGGGAGGCGAGAGACGGTGGTTGGGTGGGCGTTGGTTCGTCGGGGTACGTGAGCGGGGAACGGCTTTGCATCGGAACGTCTTGCAGCGGAGTTGAGACAGCTTGTATTGCAAAGCATAACGCAAATGCGAATGACTAGCATTCCAAAAACAACCGGGTGCGTCGAAGATTCCGGTTGGCGAGGGGAGTTGAGGAGACCTGAGGCGGACGTTGAACGGCGGGTCGCGCCTCGCGTCTCCAGGAGCGGAGCGGTTTCGTCCGCTCAGTGCGGCTTGCAGCTGCCCAGATGGGTGGCAGACATCGTCTGCTGTGTCGCGCCCACGCCGGAGACTGGCGGGTCGTAGCGGTTCTCGATCCGCATCTCGAAGCGGCGGGCGCTGACCGTCCCGCGTGCGGTACCGGTGAGTGTCTTGCCGTCGTCGCAGGCGAAGCGCAAGGCGACGGTCGAACCGTCGCGAACTACGTCCGTGGTCAGGCAGCGGCTCACGCTGCCCGGCGTGGGCTGGATCGAGAAGGCGCGGCCGGAAGCGAAGTCCTCTTCGGTGAGGCAGGCGTCGAAGCGCACAGTCGGGAAGTTGATCCGCATGTCCGCAGGGATCGCGGCGAGATCGGTCGTGATGGTGTAGCGCCAAAGTCCTGGCATCGGGCCCGAAATCGGGCCCGGAGTCTGCGCGCTGGCGGCGAACGAGGCGAGCGTGAGTAGCAGGAGAGCGGTGATGGCGACCCGCTGGACCGTCATCGCTCTCTCCGGTGCCAAGGCTGTCGTGTCAACAACCACCCAGACGCTTCGCACTCATCGTCATGTTCATCTTGCCGCCCATGGCCTTCGTGTGGCCGCCGGTCATGCTCATCTTGGCGTCGAACTGGGTCGATGTGGCCGTCATGTCGTAGTTCATGACCATGGGCTCGGGCATGTCCTTGCTGCGGCAGACCGCGGTGAAGGTGAAGCGGTTGCCCATGGTCTTGAGGTCCTGGTACTTGCAGTCCATCCCCGCTTCCTTTTGCGCGGACAGCGAACGGCCTTCGTCGATGTCCTTCTGGGTGACGCACTGATCGAAACTCATCGGGATGGAACCCATGCCCGGGATCTCGGTGCGCGTGGTGTAGGACCACTTGCCCGGCTGCATGTTGAAGTTGGGCAACTGGGCCACCGACGGCAGGCTCGCCGAGGCAGTGATCGAGGCAGCGATGACGAGGGCGAGGCGGGTGAGGAGGTGCTTCATGAGAGTGTCCGATTGGAAAAGGAATCGCCTTCGAGGCGACGACAGCCACAAAGACGTGACCGCAGGCTGAATCGCGACAGGGGCGCTCGCCGGGGGCGGCTTCACAGCCCCTTCCACAGCCCGGTTTCCTTGGCGCAGGCACGGATGGTGGGGATGTACTCGGTGACGAAGCGCAGGGTCTCGGGGTTCAAGCCGATATTGGTGACGCCATCGACGTCACGTTCGAGCTTTGCGATGTCGACTTTGCTCGTGAAGCAGCCGCAGAACTTTTGCGGGATCTGGCTTTCCGCGACCACCGGCGAGACGGCATCGAGCATTCGCACGATGCGTTCCTGGCATTTGCGGTCGAGCAGGGCGCGCTTTTGCGCTTCGACCATGCTCGCGCAGCCCGTGACCGCGAGCGCGGCAATGACCGCGATCGCAGGAGCGGTCAGCGCCTGACCCGCGTGTCGGCCAGCGTGTTGAACAGTCGCCGGAATCCCAACCATTGTGTCTCCAGGAAACTCGTGCCGTAGTCGACCGCGCCGTAGGCCGGCAGCTGGTCGCGGATGCCCGTGGCCGGATAGGCATCGCGGTGATCCGCCGTGCCGAAGAGCTTATCCCAAAAGCTGAATACGACCGCGAAGTTGACGCCCTGCCGTGCGCCTTCGTGGCCGATGCCGATCGCATGATGCACGCGATGGAATTGCGGCGAGACGAGCACGTGCTTGAGCGGCCCGAAACCGAGGCGCACGTTCGCGTGCGAGAGCGATTCGATGAACTTGGTCGCGAAGAGCACGAGCGGGAACTGCGCTGGCGGCACCCCGATCGCGAGCGCGATCGCGGCCAACCAGAACGCGGCGATCAGGTCGTCGAGCACGTGGTTCCGGTCGTCGGTCCAGAAGGTCATCTGCTGCTGCGCGTGGTGGAGCGCATGCAACTGCCACCACCAGTTCCAGCGATGCTGCAGCCGATGCCGCCAGTACTCGCCGAAATCGATGATGAGCACGTAGAGCAGAAGCGACAGCGCGGGCCGGGATGCAAGCCCCGGAATCAGATCCTCGAGGCTCCACGGCGTGTAGCCCTGAAGCCGGAGCCAGCGCTCGAGCGGGATGAACACGAGCCAGAGCACCGCAAAGGCCATGAGCGGCATGAGCCCGAGCTTGACCACGAGCGTGTAGATCACATCAGTGCGCACATGGCGGCGATCGGTGATCTCCTGGGCGGGGCGCAACCGCTCGAGCGGGGTCAGGATCACAACCACGGCAAGCACGGTGAGCGCGCCGGCGAGCACGAAGGCCGTGGCCTCATGCGCCCACTCGACCCAGGACATGAGCCCGAGCGCATAGAGCACCGGCACCACCCCCTCGGACAGCAGCCAGCCGACGGCAGATTCGAAGGCGTTGACCAGGGCGTCGAACATCGCTCAATTCTTGCCGACTGAGATCACGCGGTGATTGATGCCGGTCGTGAGTCGATCACGCGAGAGGGGCGCAAAGCAGAAGCCGCGCGCCTTGAGTCCGCCGATGAGCGGGTCGAGCATAGGCCAGAACGGATCTTTCCGGCTCCAGATGCCCAGATGCGCCATGAGGATGTCCCCGTCGCGCAGACGGTCGAGCGCGCGTCGGAGGAGCAGGTCGTTCGGATGGGTCTCGCTCGGCAGTTCGTCGCCGAGGAAGCCCGCATCCGACCAGTGCACATGCCGCCAGCCGCAGGACTCGGCCCAGGCGAGCACGCGCGGCGTGGTCTTGCCGCCGGGCGCGCGCCAGAGCCCGTCGAACCCGCGGCCGGTCAGCTCGCGGAAGCGGGCCTCGGGCCGGCCGAGTTCCGCACAGAAGGCCTCACGGTCAAGCAACCGTCCTTCCTTCGCGCCCCAGGACACATAGCGGGTCTGCGTGGCACCCACATCGCCGCGGAAGTAGTGGTGATCCCAGGTGTGGCTGCCGAAGGCATGTCCTTCGGCGGCGAGCCGCTGCCAGAACGGCCGCTGCGCATCATCGAGCGTCCAGGCGGTTGACTGCTCGCGGCTCTGGCCGGGCTGCTTGACCTTTTCATTGGCGATGAAGAAGGTGGCCTTCACCTCATGTTTGCGGAGGATGTCGGCGATGGCCACGGCCGGCTCAATGTGCCCGGTGTCGAAGGTCAGGTAGAGCGTCCCGGCGGGGCACGAGGCGGCGCTTGCCGGGGAGGCGAGCACCGTCGCGGAGAGCAGTAGGGTGACGGCCAGTGCAAGCCAACGGCGGATGCCCGAGGCATTGCCCTCACCCCAACCCTCTCCCGCGGGGAGAGGGAGCCGACGCCCTCTCCCCCCGGGAGAGGGTGCCCCGAAGGGGCGGGTGAGGGCCGACG
>CAZSTF010000040.1:0-18464 GCA_964609555.1 uncultured Alcaligenaceae bacterium
GCTCGAAGTCGCCGTCCGCGTGGGTGACCGTGTGCGGGCGGGCCAGGTCCTCGTGCGCATCGATGGCCGAGCCGCCGAGCAGCAGGCTCGCGCCGGCACCGCACAGGCCGCGGCCGCGCGTGCGCAGCGTGATCTTGCCGCGCAGGAATTCGCCCGGCAGCGCACGCTGTTCGAGCGCGGTTTCATCTCGAAGTCGGCCTTCGAGCAGGCCGAGGCGCGCTGGAAGGCGGCCGAGGCCGAGACCAACGCCCAGCTCGCCGCGGCCGAGGCGAGCCGGACGCAGACCGACTTCCATGTGGTGCGGGCACCCTTCGCGGGCATCGTGGCGCAAGTGCCGATCGAGCGCGGCGACATGGCCGTGCCCGGTCGACCGCTCGTGGTGCTCTACGAACCCGGCGCGCTTCGGGTGACCGCGCATGTCACCGAATCCCTTGCCCGCGGACTGGATGCGCAGAGCGTGCGCATCGATCTCGAAGGCCGCCAGTCCGGCGCCTCGATCGTTCCCGCACGGGTGACGGTGCTGCCGATTGCAGACGCCGCGACCCACACCGTGCAGGTACGCGCGACGCTGCCCGATGAGATCGTGAAGTCCTCCGCCCCCGTGCCCGGCGCGTTTGCGCGACTCCTCATCTCCGCACCAGCCGAAGCCGGAGCGAGCGGAGCGGCCGTCCCCACGCAGCGCATTGCCGTGCCGAGGAGCGCGGTCGTTCGGCGCGCCGAGCTGGATGCGGTGTACGTGGTCGGCGCCGATGGGCAGCCGCAGCTTCGGCTCGTGCGCCTGGGGCGCCGTACGGGGGAACAGGTCGAGGTGCTTTCGGGGCTTTCTGCCGGTGAGCGCGTCTATGCCGACGCAGCCAAGGCGCCCACGGTTCGGAGTGCCGCCCGATGAGCACCCAACCCGTTGCCGCGCCCGAGGCGCTCGGCGTCTCCGGCCGCATTGCCCGCTTCTTCCAGACGGCGCAGATCACACCGCTGATTGCACTCGTCGCCTTCCTGCTTGGCGTGTTCGCCGTGCTCGTCACGCCTCGCGAGGAAGAGCCCCAGATCAATGTGACCATGGCGAACGTGCTGATCCCGTTCCCGGGCGCCGCCGCTGCGGACGTGGAGGCGACGGTCGCGATGCCAGCCGAGCAGGTGCTCGCCCAGATCCAGGGCATCGAGCATGTCTACGCGGTCTCGCGCCCGGGGCTTGCGGTCCTCACCGTGCAATACAAGGTGGGGGTGCCGCGCACCGAGGCGCTCGTCCGACTCTACGACACGATCAATGCCAACGCCGACTGGTTGCCGCGCAACCTCGGTGTGCTGCCGCCGCTCATCAAGCCCAAGGGCATCGATGACGTGCCGATCGTGACGCTCACGCTCCACGGCAAGACCACCGAGGCCGCCTCACGCGAGACGCTCCGCCGCGTTGCGCAGTCGCTCGAGGTCGAATTGAAGCGCGTGCCCGGCACGCGGGAGGTGACCTCGCTCGGCATCGCCCCGCGCGTGGTCAACGTGCAGTTCGAGCCGGAGCGGCTCGCCGCGACGGGGCTCACCGTGGCCGACCTGCGTCAGGCGCTTGCGGGCGCGAACATGGGCATGCCGACCGGCGAGCTCCTCGCGGGCCAGAAATCGATTGCGATCGAGGTCGGGCGCTTCTTCGCGAGCGCCGAGGACGTCGCCGACCTCGTGGTGGCCGTGCGCGATGGCCGGCCCGTCTACCTGCGCGATGTGGCCACCGTGGTCGATGGGCCGCCGCCGCCGACTTCCTACGTCTGGCATGGCGAAGGCGGCGGGCGTGACGTTGAGGCCCCCGCAGTCACGATTGCCGTCACGAAGAAGGCAGGCGAGAACGCGATCGACGTGGCCAACGCCGTGAGCGCGCGCGTCAAGGCGCTCGAGAACGTGCTTATCCCGGCGGATGTGAGCGTGGTCGAAACGCGCAACTACGGACGCACCGCGAACGACAAGGCGAAGCAGCTCATCCAGAAGCTGCTCTTTGCGACCGCCGGGGTGATCGCGCTCGTCTTCGTCGCGCTTGGCCGGCGCGAGGCCGCGATCGTGGGCGTGGCGGTGATCCTCACGCTCACGGTGACGCTTTTCGCCTCCTGGGCCTGGGGCTTCACCCTGAACCGCGTGTCGCTCTTTGCTCTCATCTTCTCGATCGGCATCCTGGTCGACGATGCGATCGTCGTCGTCGAAAACATCCACCGCCATCGCGTGCTCGAACCCGATCGTCCGCTCGTCGAGCTGATCCCGAAGGCGGTCGATGAGGTCGGCGGCCCGACGATCCTCGCGACCCTCACGGTCATCGCGGCGCTCCTGCCGATGGCTTTCGTGAGCGGCCTCATGGGCCCCTACATGAGCCCGATTCCGATCAACGCGAGCATGGGCATGCTGCTCTCGCTTGCGATCGCCTTCATGATCACGCCCTGGCTCGCCCGCATCTGGCTGGGCAAGCACGCCCATGGCCACGAGACGAGCCGTGTCACGCGCGCAATCGAGCGGCTCGTCCGCCGCGCCTACGACCCGCTGCTCGACCACCGTCGGGGGCCGCGGGCGCGGGCGATGCTCGGCGTGGCGGTGCTCGCGCTCATCGCGGTGTCGGTGGCCCTGCCGGTCATCGGCTGGGTGCAGTTGAAGATGCTTCCCTTCGACAACAAGAGCGAATTCCAGGTGGTGGTGGACATGCCCGCCGGCGTCTCGCTCGAGGCAACCGCGGCGGCGCTCCGTGACATCACGGCGCATCTGGCCAAGCAACCCGAGGTCAAGCACTACCAGGCCTACGTCGGTACGGCCTCGCCGATCAACTTCAACGGACTCGTGCGCCAGTACTACCTGCGAAGCGGTTCGACGGTCGGTGACATCCAGGTCAATCTCGTCGACAAGAGCGAGCGCAAGGAGAAGAGCCACGCGATCGCGACCCGGCTTCGTCCCGAGATCGCGGCCATCGCCGTGCGTCACGGCGCGAACGCGAAGGTGGTCGAAGTGCCGCCCGGTCCGCCCGTGCTCTCGCCCATCGTGGCCGAGGTCTACGGGCCGGACGAGGCCGGTCGTCGCGCGCTCGCCAAGGAGATTCGTGCGGTGTTCGAGCGGACGCCGGGCATCGTCGATGTCGATGACAGCACGATCGTCAACGCACCGCGCACGCTGCTCGTGGTCGATCGGGCCAAGGCTGCCCAGCGCGGCATCCCGCAGCAGGCTATCGCCGCGACACTCGCCCCAGCGCTCGCGGGGGAGGCGATCACCTACCTGCATGATGCAAGCAAGTACGCCGTGCCGGTGGTTTTGCAACTGCCGCCTGAGCGGCATGGGGAACTCGAATCGCTGCTCGCGCTCCGCGTGCGCGGGGCGAACGGCCAGAGTGTCGCGATCCGCGAGCTCGTCACGGTGACCGACAGCGCGCGCGAGGCCCCGCGTTATCGCAAGGACCTGCTGCCCGTCACCTACGTCGTGGGTGACATGGCGGGCCGCGTGGATTCGCCGCTCTACGGCATGTTCGGCATGCGCAGCGAGATCGCGAAGATTCAAACGCCGACCGGCGCCCCGGCCGAGTATTTCATCCGTCCGCCCGAGGAGGCGTGGACGCGCTACGCGATCAAGTGGGACGGTGAATGGCAGATCACCTACGAGACGTTCCGCGACATGGGGCTCGCCTACGCGGTCGGACTCGTGCTGATCTACCTCCTCGTGGTCGCGCAGTTCGGCAGCTACCTCACGCCGCTCATCATCATGGCGCCGATCCCGCTCACCGTCATCGGCGTGATGCCCGGGCATGCGCTGCTCGGTGCCTCGTTTACCGCGACCTCGATGATCGGCATGATCGCGCTCGCCGGCATCATCGTGCGCAACTCGATCCTGCTCGTCGATTACACGAACCAATTGGTCGCCGAGGGGCGGCCGTTCGAGGCGGCGATCGTGGATGCCACCGTCGCGCGCGCGCAGCCGATCCTGCTCACCGCGATTGCCGCGATGTCGGGCGCGCTCTTCATCCTCGATGACCCGATCTTCAACGGGCTCGCGATCTCGCTCATCTTTGGCATCGGCGTGTCGACCATCCTCACGTTGGTCGTGATTCCGATCCTCTACTACCTCGCTATGCGGCGTCGCTTCGGCGCGCCGCCACCGGCCGCGCCCGTGGCCGGAGCCGAAGCCAGCGTTGCACCGGCCGCGGCGGGTGCGAATTGACCCTTTTCCCGTCAACCTCATCAAGGAGTGCTTCCCATGACATCCTGGCAAACCGTCCGCGTGATCGCTGGCCTTTTCATTCTCCTGACGCTCGCACTGGGCACACCCGGCAGCCCGGTCTTCGTGAGCCAGTGGTGGCTCGCCTTCACCGCCTTCGTCGGCGTGAACCTGCTGCAGAGCGGCTTCACCCGCTGGTGCCTGATGGAGACGATCCTGCGCAAGCTCGGGCTCAAAGCCGGCGCCTGAGTCGTGCGCGATGCCGCAGGCCAACCGCGGCAACACCCCGTGGTGCGCTCGCTGATGTCATAATGCATCGTGCCTGATGCATCTTCATCCCAGCCATGCGTACCACACTCACGATCGACGATCAGCTCTTTGACGAAGCTGTTGCGTTGGCGCAGCCGGGAATCGATCGTGCCGAGATGCTGCGTGAGGCGATCCGAACCTACATTCGGGTCCAGGCCGGGCGTCGGTTGGCCGCGCTCGGCGGGGCGGCACCTTCTGCACGGGTGCCACGTCGGCGCCGTTCGTCGGCCAGACACGGCAAGGCGTAGGTCCGGGCTGTCCGGCGTCCCATGCCCGACATCCTTGTCGATACCAGCGTCTGGATCGACCACTTCAGGCGGGGCAACGCGCAGCTGGGGGAATTGCTTGCGCTTGACCGCGTGGTCATGCACCCACTTGTCCTGCTGGAACTCGCTTGCGGCAGCCTTCCCGCGCCGCGCCAGCGCACGCTTGCGGACCTGAGCCGCCTGCGCACGGCACTGTCGGCGACGCAATCGGAAATGCTTTCCTTGATCGAGCAGGAGCAACTGCACGGGCAAGGCTGTGGCGCGGTCGATGTTGCGCTGTTTGCGGCGGTGCGATTGACGCCCGGGACCGTGCTCTGGACGCGCGATCGTCGGCTCGCTGCGCTTGCCGGCCGACTCGGCCTGCTTTGGTCGGGGCGTCCTTGAAGGCAGGTATTCGTTCTCGCGTTGTCTCGGCCCGGTAGTCCAATCACTCTAGGGAAACGCTGAACAATTGTCGCGAGCAAGCCCGAGTGCGCGGAGCCGCGCAGCGAAGAGCGAGACATACCTTGAAGGTAGGCGAGCGCTGAGCGAGCACGCGACAAAGCAATCGGGCTGCGCAGCAAATTGTTCAGTTTTTCCCCCAGAGGCCGTTCCTACAATCGCCCAATGAATGCGACTTCCGGCTGGACACGACGGCGACTCATTTTCACGGGCGTGGGCGGCACGCTGGCGCTTGCGGGGCTGGGCGCGCTCGGCCTGCGTCAGACCCGGAAGGGGCCACCCCCATCCGGCGCGCTTCTGCTCTCGGGGCACGCCGGGCTGTTCGACGCCGTCGCCGGGTCCATGCTCGGCCCCGCGCTGCCGGCAGAGCCGGCACTGCGTTCGAGCGAACTCACGCGTGTTCGCACTGAGGCCGCCAAGCTGCTTGACAACCTGCCCGCGGGCACGCGGCGGGAGTTCGCCGATCTTCTGACCCTGCTCGATCTCGCGCCAGCCCGTGCGCTCCTCGGGCTCACCGGGGGATGGGAGGCGGGCAACGCCGCCGCGATTGCGGCTTGGCTCCAGACGCTTCGCACGAGCAGCCTCGGCGTCAAGGCCCAGATCTACTTCGCGCTGCATGACTTGGTCTACGGCAGCTTCTATGCCGAGCCTGCGACGTGGGCCGCCTCGGGCTACCCGGGGCCGCCGTATGCGGCGATTGGTCTCGCCTCGCCAATCGCGCTGCCCACACCGGCCGGAGCACGCTCACCCGCGACCGGGGCCCGGCCATGAGCGCGAGCGTCTTTCCCGACCCGATCCGCGAGGCCATCGCCGCGGGTGGGCTGCACCTCGATGCCTCGGAGCTTACGAAGGATGCCGTGCTCGAGGCCGACGTCTGCATCATCGGCACCGGCGCAGGTGGTGGCATCACCGCCGACATCCTGACCGATGCCGGGCTCAAGGTCGTCCTGATCGAGGAGGGGCCACTTCGCTCCTCGCGCGACTTCCGGATGCTCGAGCGCGAGGCCTATCCCGAGCTCTATCAGGAGAGCGCGTCGCGCAAGACGCGCGACAAGGCCATCGGCATCCTGCAGGGCCGCACGGTCGGCGGCTCGACCACGGTCAACTGGACCACGAGCTTTCGCACGCCGCACGAGACGCTCGCCTTCTGGCGCGAGCGCTTCGGGCTCACAGAACTCACCGACGAGCACATGGCGGGCTGGTTCGCCCGCGCCGAGGCGCTCACGAACATCATCGATTCGCCCTACCCGCCCAACGAGAACAACGCGATCCTCGAGCGCGGGGGCCAGAAGATCGGCATCCGCGTCGAGCGCATCCGCCGCAACGTCAAGGGTTGCTACAACCTGGGCTACTGCGGGATGGGCTGCCCGACCAACGCCAAGCAGTCGATGCTCGTGACCACGCTGCCCGCGGCGCTTCGGCGCGGGGCCGTGCTCGTCACGCGAGCGCGCGCCGACCGGCTCGTCTTCTGGGGCGAATACGCGCAAAGTCTCGACTGCGTGGGCCTCCGGGGCACGGGCTACGATGCCGGACCCTGGCGACTCACGGTCAAAGCCAGGCACTTCGTGCTCTCGGCCGGCGCGATCGGCTCACCCGCCTTGCTTCTGCGCTCCCGTGCGCCCGACCCGCACAAGCGGCTCGGTCGGCGCACGTTTCTCCATCCGTCGCTGATCTCGGGCGCGGCCATGCCGAACCCGGTCGAGGCCTGGTCGGGGGCGCCGCAGACGACCTACAGCGACCACTATCTCACCACGCAGCCGATCGACGGGCCGATGGGCTTCAAGCTCGAGGTTCCCCCCGTTCATCCGGTGCTCTACTCGATCATCGTCAACGGCTTCGGCGAGCGGCATCGGGAGCGCCTGAGCCAGCTCGCGCACACGCACGTGGCGATCGCGCTCTGCCGCGACGGCTTTCATCCCGAAAGCCCGGGCGGCCGCGTGCATGTGGGCAGTGACGGGCATCCCGTGCTCGACTACCCGCTCAACGCCTACTTCTTCGATGCGGCGCGCCGCGCGCTGCTCGCGATGGCGGAGATCCAGTTCGCTGCGGGCGCGAAGGCGGTCTATCCGGTCGATGAACGCATCGACGGCTTCACGAGCTGGGCCGAGGCGAAGCGCGTGCTCTCGTCGATCGAGCTTCGGCCTTACGCGACGCGGGTCGCGAGCGCGCACGTCATGGGCGGCTGCGGCATGGCGAAGGACGCGAAGGAGGGTGTGGTCACGGTCGATGGCCGGCATCACCAGCTCGGCAACGTGCACGTGATCGACGGCTCGGTCTTTCCGACCTCGATCGGGGCCAATCCGCAGCTTTCGATCTACGCGCTTGCGTGGCGTAATGCTGCAAAGCTCGCAGCGACCGTTCGACGCGCCTGAGAGGAAGAGAAACATCCTGCTGCGCTTGCCAATGCGTCGTTGCTCGCTCGCTCAAGGCATCGCCTACCGTCAAGGTATGTCTCGCCTTTCGCTCGCTCGCGCCTCGCCTTGGCTGCGCTCGCGACGGATCTTTCTCTTCCTCTGTCTTGCGTGAACGATGGTCGTCGCTGTTTTCTTCCGCATCGCGCTTGCGGTCGAGTTCGTGCTCTGGCTCGGCGTGGCGCTCGTGCTTCACCGGTTCAGCCTGCTCACGGCGGCGGGTGTGGTGGCTGCTGTGCTGCTGCTTCCGTTCCTCGCCCGCGCGCTCGTGCTCGTCTGGGGCGTGATCGGAGCGCGTCGCCACGGTGTGCCGCTCGCTTCCGGGCAGCGGCTCGATCTGCGCGGCTGGCTGCGCTACCTCGCCGGCGAGTATCTGCACCTGCTTTCCCACAGCTTCGTCCAGCTGCCGTTTCCCGGCTTCTTCCGGAGCCGCGGTGACCGGGCGATCGCGGCGGGGCGAAGCCTCCCCGGCGGGCCGGTCGTGCTCTTCCAGCACGGCTACTCGCACAGCGGCGCGGTCTGGTGGGGCAGCGTGCGTGCGCTCGAGGCAGCTCAAGCGGTGGGCTGGCGCGTGTTCACGATCGATCAACCGTTCTGGGAAGACATCGAAGCGATGGCCGAACGGCTCCATGCACGGATCGAAGCGGTCCTCGTCGCCACGGGCGAGACGCGGGTCACCCTCGTCGCCCACTCGATGGGCGGGCTGATCGCACGCGCCTACGTTCGCCGCCACGGCACCGCGCGGCTCAAGGCGCTCGTCACGATCGGCACCCCGCACCACGGCACGCGGATGGCGCGCCTTGCGCTTGGGCCCAACGGCCGGCAGATGCGCATCGGCAACCCGTGGCTCGCTGCGCTCAACGCAAGCCCGCTTCCACACGATCTGCCCGTGCTCTCCGTCTGGAGCGTGCACGACACGATCATCCTGCCGCAGGACGCCTCGCACCTCGACGGCGCCACGAACATCGTCATGCACGGCGTGGGGCATGTCGCCCAGCCAGCGGATCGGGACACGCGGGAGCGGTGGGTGGGGTGGCTGCTGTCACTCGAGCGTTCCACACAGGCGAAAATCGATTGATGGACGCCGAGGGAAAGAGTCACTTCAAAAGCCAGGGCGGCCCGCGCCGCCTGTGGAACGCGACCCGCTATAGCTTGCAGGGCTTCGCTCATGCGTTCCGGTACGAGGCAGCCTTCCGGCAGGAACTCGCGTTGCTCGCAATCACGTTTGCGATTGCGTGGTGGGCGGGTGTGCCATGGCTGCATCTAGCGCTTCTTGCAATCGCCGGGTCGGTCGTGCTCGCGGTGGAGCTCCTCAATTCCGCAATCGAGGCCGTGGTCGATCGCATCTCGCTCGAAGCGCATCCGCTCTCGGGTCGCGCGAAGGACCTGGGCAGCGCCGCGGTCGCGGTCGTGCTCGTGGTCTACAAGCTGCTCTGGGCGGTCTGTGTCGCCTCGGCGCTCGGCTGGCTGTGATCGTTCCTGCCCCGAAATGCCCGAAGCGCGAGATGCTCGACCCGTGCCCAGAAGTCATCCAGGGAGGGTGTGACCCGGCCCGGCCGCTTGGCGGCATCGTCCCATCGTCGCAGGCGAAGCGCGGCTTCGGCGTGCGCTTCGTGTTCGAAAGCATCGCGTTCTTCGACGGACATCATTCCGCCCTGAAGCTGGAGGCTGCGCAGTGAGTCCTCGCTCAGCGCCCGCCGGTAGGCCGGATCGGCCGCAAGGTAGCGTTTCGCGGCCACGTGCAGCCGCACGGGCTCGCTGACGTCCGGCCCGAACAGCGGGGCGAGGCAACGCGCACCGAGTTCTTCGTGCTGATCGTCGATTCCGACCGCGCTGGGCGTGCCGGAATGGTGCGTGACGAGATGACCGATGTCGTGCAGGAGCGCCGCGACGACGAGCGAATCGGTCGCGCCTGCACGCTCGGCGAAATCGGCGCATTGCAGCGCGTGTTCAAGGTGGCAAACCGGCTCGCCGGTGTAGCGTTCGCCGCCGCGTGCGAGCAGGATCGCGCGCAATTCCTCCGCTGAAGCCACGGCGAGCACCGTGGAAGAGAGCGACGTCGAGGAAGCTGTCACGGTTCGGTCATGGAGCGCTGGAAAACTCCGGTGAATTCTTACCCGGAGTCCATGACATGTTCCACCGCATTCATCGCGCCATTGCGCGTGCCGCACTTGCCGCGACGCTTCTTCCTGCGGTCGCGCTCGCGCAGGGCAAGACCGAACTGCTCGTCTACACCGCGCTCGAGGCGGACCAGATCAAGGCCTATCAGGAAGCCTTCGAGAAGGATCACCCGAACGTGAGCCTCAAGTTCGTGCGAGATTCCACCGGGATCGTGACCGCGAAGCTGCTCGCCGAGAAGGCCAATCCGCAGGCGGACGTCGTCTGGGGGCTCGCGGCGACTTCGCTCATGCTGCTCGACCGGGAGGGCATGCTGATGCCTTACGCGCCCAAGAATCTCGCGACGATCAAGCCCAACATGCGCGATCCGCGCAACCCGCCGACGTGGGTGGGCATGGACGTCTGGTCGTCGGCCATCTGCTTCAACACGGTCGAAGCCGGCAAGAAGAACCTGCCGAAGCCGGCCAGTTGGGAGGACCTCACGAAGCCGGTCTACCGCGGTGCGATCACGATGCCGCATCCGGCCTCCTCGGGCACGGGTTACCTCATGGTGAGTGCCTGGCTGCAGATGATGGGCGAGCAGAAGGGCTGGGCCTTCATGGATGCGCTGCACCAGAACATGGGGGTCTACACGCATTCCGGCTCGAAGCCCTGCCGTCAGGCCGGCGCGGGCGAGTTTCCGATCGGGCTCTCGTTCGAATACCGCGCGAACAAGACGAAGAAGGACGGCGCGCCGATCGACATCGTCCTGCCGAAGGAGGGCCTGGGCTGGGACATGGAGGCGACCGCGATCCTGAAGACCACGAAGAAGCCCGACGCCGCGAAGCTGCTCGCGGATTGGGCGGCATCGCGCAAGGCGAATGAACTCTACGCCAACAACTTTGCGATCGTGGCCATCCCGGGTATCCAGGAAAAGCTCCAGTTCATCGATGGCGACATCGAGAAGATGCTCGTGAAGAACGATTTCGCGTGGGCGGCTGCGAACCGCGATCGCATTCTCGCGGAGTGGGGCAAGCGCTACGAGGCGAAAGCAGAGAAGCGGTAGGAAAACACCGCTCGATTTGCTGCGCAGCCCTATTGCGTTGTCGCGTGCTCGCTCATCGCTCGCCTACCTTCAAGGTATGTCTCGCGATTGGCTGCGCGGCTCCTCGCACTCGAGCGTGCTCGCGACAATCGATCGGCGTTTTCGTGCAGCAGCTCCTCTGACCGTGTCGGGCAGCACCGGCGTCGAATTCCTGCGCATCGAAGGCATCGAGAAGCGCTTCGGCGCGCAGGTCGTGCTTGCGGGGATCGACCTTGCAGTGGCCGAGGATGAGTTCGTCTGCCTGCTGGGGCCTTCGGGCTGCGGCAAGACGACGCTCCTGCGCATCCTCTGCGGCATCGAGCGCGCCGATCGGGGACGGGTTCTGCTCGACGGGCGGGACATCACCCGTGTGAGCCCGGCGGAGCGACGCTTCGGCATCGTGTTTCAGTCCTACGCGCTCTTTCCCAACCTGAGTGCGCTCGACAACGTGGCCTATGGCCTGCGAGGGCTGCCGCGTGAGCGGCGCGAGGCGCGTGCGCGCGAGATGCTCGACCTCGTGGGTCTCGGCGGTCACGCGCTCAAGTATCCGGCCCAGCTCTCGGGCGGGCAGCAGCAGCGCGTGGCCCTGGCCCGCGCGCTTGCACCCGAGCCGCGACTGCTCCTGCTCGATGAGCCGCTCTCGGCGCTCGATGCCCAGGTGCGGCTCAACTTGCGCGGCGAGATCCGCGCACTCGCCAAGCGGCTCTCGATGCCGGTCGTCATGGTCACGCACGATCAGGACGAAGCGCTCTCGATGGCCGATCGGGTCGTGCTCATGAACCACGGTTCCATCGAACAGGCCGGTACCCCGAGCACGCTCTATCTTCAGCCCGCAAGTGAGTTCGCGGCACGCTTCATCGGCCGGGTGCACTGCCTCGACGGCGCGCACGAAGGTGACGGCGTCGTGCGCGTGGGTGAGGCCCGGCTGCGGCTCTCCGAGGTGCCACGGCAGGTCGGCCCGATCCGACTCGCGATCCGGCCGTCGCACGTGCGGCTTCGGCACGATGACCCGTCGGCGGAACGCGCGGCATGGGGCCGGGGCGAGCTCCGGCCCGGTGAGCCTTTTCCGCTCAACGTGGTGCCTGCATGGGTGACCGGAACGACTTTCTCCGGGGCAACGGTCGCGTTGCACCTGCGCGCACCGGCGCTCGGCGACACGCAAGCCGCGCTCGACGCGGAGCTTGCGACCGCGCCCACGGGCGAGATGCCATGGCGGGAGGGTGAGCGCCTGTGGGCCGAACTGCCCGCCGAAGCCCTGCGCGTGCTCACGGCATGACGGCCGCTGCATCGAGGGGGCACGGCGCTTCGGCGCGCTTCGATGCACCTGCTCAAGGGGCATTGGGTCTGTCGCTCCTCGTCGCGGGTGTGTTGTTCATCGCGGCCCCGGTGCTCGCGCTTCTTTCCCGCGCGCTCTTCGATGGCGCGGGTGAGTTCGTCGGGCTCGGCAACTTCTCGGCCTACTTTGCCTCGCCCGCGCTCACCGACTCCGCCGTGCGCAGCCTACGCCTGTCGGCCGTCGCTGCGGCAATCACCGTGGTGCTGGCCTATGGCTATGCCTACGGGCTCACGCTCACACAAATGCGCTACAAGGCGTTTTTCCGCGCGGCGGCGCTCTTGCCGCTGCTCGCGCCGTCGCTCCTGATGGCGATCAGCCTGGTCTACCTGTTCGGCCATCAGGGGCTGCTCAAGGACTGGCTCGGTCGGCCGATCTATGGCGAACTGGGCATCGTCGTGGGCTCGGTGCTCTGGACCTTTCCGCATGCGCTCCTGATCCTGATCGCCAGCCTCTCGGCCATCGATGCCCGGCTCGTCGAGGCCGCGCGCACGATGGGCGCGTCCCCGTGGGAGGTCTTTCGCACCGTGATGCTGCCCGCCTCGCGCTACGGGATCGCGATGGCGTTCGTCGTGGTGTTCGTGCTCGTGATCACGGATTTCGGCGTGCCCAAGGTCATTGGCGGCCAAGCCAACGTGCTGGCCACCGATCTCTACAAGCAGGTCGTCGGCCTGCAGAACTTCGCGATGGGCGCGGTGGTGGGCGCAGTGCTGCTCGCCCCGGCGATCGGTGCCTTCTTCATCGAACGGCATCTGCGCCGACGCCAGGCCAGTGCCTTTGGTGCGCGCGCCGTGCCCTACGTGCCTGAGCCGTGGGCGCTGCGTGATCGTCTCTTCTGGGGCTACTGCGCCCTCGTGAGCGCGCTGCTCGTGGGCGTGATCGCGATGGCGGTGTATGCCTCGTTCGTACGCCTCTGGCCCTACGACCTGTCGCTCAGCCTGCGCAATTACGACTTCGAGCACACCGATGGCGGCGGCTGGGCGACCTACGGCAACTCGCTGCGCATGGCGCTCGCCACGGCGCTCGTGGGCACGGTGTCCGCCTTCCTGACTGCGTGGTTCGTGGTCAAACCGAGACGCTTCGGCGCGCTTCGCGACGCCGTCAATCTGCTTGCCACCGTCCCGCTTGCGGTGCCGGGGCTGGCGCTCGGGCTCGGCTACATCATGTTCTTCAACGCGCCGTCCAATCCGCTCTCCGGGCTCTATGCCACGATGACGATCCTCGTCGTCTGCACCGTGGTGCACTTCTTTTCGGTCGCGCATCTCACGCTCGTCACGGCCCTCGGTCAGCTCGACCGGGAATTCGAATACGTGGCCGAATCGCTGGGCGTGCCGTTCTGGCAGACGCTCAGGCGGGTGCATCTGCCGGTCGTGCTGCCGGCGCTGCTCGAAGTGGCGGGCTACTTCTTCGTCAACGCGATGACCACGGTCTCGGCGGTGGTCTTCCTCTACGCGCCGCACACGCAGCTCGCCTCGGTGGCGGTGCTCAACATGGATGATGCGGGTGACATCGCGCCCGCAGCAGCCATGGCCGTGCTGATCTTCGCCACAGCAGCCGTGGTGCGGCTCGGCTTCATGGCGGTCGAGCGCTGGGCGCTCGTGCGGACGAATCGCTGGCGTCTGCGGTGAGCGAGGTCCAAGGAGCGGTTCAATGAACGAGAAATTCGATGTCGTGATCGCCGGTGCCGGGATCGTCGGACTTGCGCACGCTTGGGCGGCCACCGAGCGCGGCCTTTCGGTGGCGGTGGTCGAGCGTGATGCGCGGGCAGTCGGGGCCTCGATCCGCAATTTCGGTTTCGTCACGGTCACAGGCCAGCGCGCCGGGGAGACCTGGCACCGCGCGCGGCGGAGCCGCGACATCTGGGCGCAGGTCGCACCGCTCGCCGGGATCCCGATCGCCCACCGCGGACTCTGGGTGCTCGCGCGGCATGCGCTTGCGGTGCCCGTGCTGGAGGCGTTCGCCGCGACCGAGATGGGGGCCGAATGCGAGATCGTCTCGCCAGGCGAGGCGGCCGAGCGCGCGCCGTGGCTCAATGTGCGGGAGGCCCAAGCCGCGCTCTGGAGTCCTCACGAGCTTCGGGTGGAATCGCGTGAGGCCATCCCGCAGCTTGCCGCCTGGCTCGCCGAAGCGCGCGGTGTGCGCTTCTTCTGGTCGGAGTCCGTTCTTGAAGCGAGCCCGCGCGGCGTTCGCACCGCACGGCGACGGCTCGCCGCCGGCCGCGTCGTGCTCTGTCCGGGCAGCGATCTCACCGGCGTGGCGGGGCCGTATCTCGCGGATCGCTCGCTCGCACTCACTCGGCTTCAGATGCTGCGCTTGCGACCGCTGCCGGCGGTGCGGCTGGGCAGTGCGGTGATGAGCGACCTCTCGCTCGTGCGCTATGCCGGCTATACCGCACTGCCCGAAGCCGCAGCACTGCGTTCGCACCTCGAAGCCGAGGAGCCTGAGAGCCTCGCTGCCGGAATCCATCTGATCGCGGTGCAGTCCGCAGATGGCACGCTCGTGGTGGGTGACTCGCATCACGATGATGCGGCACCCTGGCCTTTCGCAAGCGAGACCGTCGACCGCTGGATCCTCCGCCATCTGCGTGAAGCGGTCTCGGTCGAGGATGTCGAAGTGATCGAGCGCTGGACCGGGGTCTATCCCATCGGTGGCGGGCGCGACGCCCTGCGCCTGACGCCCGAGCCCGGACTCGACGTGGTCGTCATCACGAGCGGCACCGGCGCAAGCACGGCCTTTGCCCTTGCCGAGGAGACCTTTGCTCATGGATGAGTTACCTGTGTTCAAGCACCTGCGGGCGGTCGTCTTCGACTGGGCAGGGACGGTGATCGATTTCGGTTCGCACGCGCCGATGGGGGCCTTCGTCGAGCTCTTTGCCGAGGAGGGGGTCGCGATCACGATCGAGGAGGCACGCGTGCCGATGGGCTTGCCGAAGTGGGAGCACATCCATGCGCTCGTGACCGCGCCGCGCATCGCCGCAGCCTGGACCGATGCCAAGGGCACGGCGCCGACGGAGGCCGATGTCGACCGGCTCTACGCGCGCTTCACGCCGATGAGCGCGCGGGCGGCGCGTGCCCACGCCGAGTTGATTCCGGGTGTCGCCGCACTCGTGACCGACCTGCGCGAGGCGGGCCTGCGCATCGGTTCGACCACCGGCTACAACCGCGCGATCATGGCCGAGGTCGCGCCGCTCGGCGCGGCCCAGGGCTTCGCGCCGGACAACCTCGTGTGTGCGGACGACGTGCCCGCCTCGCGGCCGACCCCGCTTGCGCTCTATCGCACCTTCCTCGATCTGGACGTCTGGCCCGCTCACGCCGTGGTCAAGGTTGATGACACCGTGCCCGGTCTCCTCGAGGGCGCGCACGCCGGGGCCTGGACCGTGGGCGTGCTCGCCTCCGGGAACGAGGCCGGGCTGACGCTTGCCGAGTGGCAGGCGATGGGCGAGACGGAACGCGCGGCCGTTCGCCGACGGGTCGCGGCGCGGCTCGATGCGGCGCACCCGGATTACCTGATCGATACCGTGGCCGATCTGCGCGAGGTGCTCGCCGCGATCGAGGCGCGGCTTGAGCACGGCGAACGGCCGACGGCGATGGCAGCGATCGATGATTGAAGATCGCCGCCTGCGTCGCTCATTGCGTTGAACGAAGCGGGATGACGACAGCGCGACTCGCTGAGGCAGCCAGCTGTCGATCAAGCCGCACGCCGTAGGCCGGTTCCACCGTCTCCGGCCGGAGTGCGACCTCCGACGGCCCATCGGCCATGACGCAGCCCTGGGCGAGGAGGACGGCGCGTTCAAACCAGCCGAGCGCTGCGTTGAGATCATGCAGCACGGCAGCCACCGCGAGGCCTCGCTCGCGCAGCGCGACCGCCGCATCGAGCACGCTCACCTGCTGGGCGAGGTCGAGCGCACTCGTCGGCTCATCGAGCAGGAAGAGCCCGCCGTCTTCGCAGGCCCAGAGCTGGGCGAGCACGCGGGCGAACTGCACGCGCTGGCGCTCGCCGCCGGAGAGGGTGAGGTAGTGCCGGGATGCAAAGGCTGTAAGCCCAAGACGTTCGAGCACCTCGTCGACCACCGCGCGATCGGCGGCCGCGCCCGCGCCGCGCCAGGGCAGGCGGCCCAGGGCGACCACCTCGGCGACCGTGAAATCGAAGTCGAGCCGCGGCTGCTGGGTCATGACCGCAAGCCGCCGCGCGAGTGCCTCGCGCCGGTCGCGTGAGGCGCGCCAGTGCGCGAGCGGCTCGCCGAAGAGCCGCACTTCGCCCGCCCGGATGGGCCACTCGCCCGTGAGGGCGCGAAGGAGGGTCGATTTGCCCGCGCCATTGGGCCCCACGATTGCGACCGTCTCGCGGGGGGCGATCGACAGCGTGATCCCGTTGAGCAGGCGGCGTCCTGAGCGTTCGAGCACGAGGTCGCGCGCTTCGAGAAGTGGAGCAGCCGCCTTCATGACAGTGCCCGCTGCCCGCGCCGGAGCAGGTAGAGGAAGAACGGCGCGCCGACGAGTGCGGTGAGCACCCCGAGCGGCAGCTCGGCCGGTCGCACGAGCGTGCGCGCGGCGAGATCGGCGAGAGTGAGCAGGATCGCGCCGAACATCGCGGCGAGCGGCAGGAGCACGCGGTGATCCGGGCCGACGACGAGCCGCGCGAGATGCGGTGCCACGAGCCCCACGAAGCCGATGATGCCGGTCACGGCGACGATCGCGCCCGTGGCCGCGGCCGCGAGCGCGATCACGAGCCGCTTGACCGCCTCCACCGGCACGCCCAGGTGCAGGGCCTCGCTTTCGCCCAAGAGGAGCGCATTGAGCGAGCCCGCGAGAAAGGGGGCTGCGACGATCGCGCCCAGCGCGAACGGCGCCGCTCCGGCGAGCGCCGACCAGTTCGCCGCACCGAGCGAGCCCAGGTTCCAGAAGGTCAGGCTGCGAAGCTGCTCGTCGGTTGCGATGAAGATCAAGAGCCCGATCGCAGCCCCGGCGAGCGCGTTGATCGCGATGCCCGTGAGGAGCATCGTGGTCGCATCGAGCACGCCGTCGCGGCGCGCGAGCGTGAACACGACGAGTGTCGTCGCGAGCGCCCCGGCGAATGCCGCCACGGGCAGCGTCCACGCGCCGAGCAGGCGGGTGAGACCGGCGAGCACGGTCGCGCCGAGCACGATCGTCGCCACCGCGCCGAGCGCGGCACCCGCCGAGACGCCGATGATTGCGGGCTCCGCGAGCGGATTGCGAAACAGCGCCTGCATAAGCACGCCGGCCACCGCAAGCCCCGCGCCGGCGAGCAGCGCGAGCAGCACGCGCGGCAGCCGCACGTTGACGATGATCGTCCGTGTCGTGGCCTCGGCGGCGTCGAGCGTGCCCGCAAGCGCCGTGAGCACCTTGGGGATGGGCACGGCGACCGCGCCCACGGCGAGGGCGGTGAGCGCAGTTGCGATCAGCGCGAGGGCGGTGACGCCAAGGGCGAGGCCTCGTGTGGTCGCGATTCGGACGGAAGGGGGCGTCAAGGACGGACCAGCGGGGACGGTAATTCAACCGCGAAAGGCTAGCAGCCTGTCGCTACCGACGCGACGGCCCGTCGCCAGGTCAGTGCTTGTGCATGCCTCCGGCTTGACCTTGGCCCGCGGGCATGCCGGTCATCGCTCGGCCTTGGGCCTTGACTTCGACCGTGTGCTTCTTGTTGTCGATGCCGACGAACTCGAGCGTGATCGGCACCACGTCATCGGCCTTGATCGGCTGCTTGAGGTCGATCAGCATGACGTGATAGCCGCCGGGCTTGAGAGAGAGTGTCTGGCCTTGGGGGATGTCGATGCCCGGGATTTCGCGCATCTTCATCATGTGGCCCTCCATCGCCATTTCATGGATTTCGACCTTGCCGGCGACGGGCGAGCGGCCTGCGACGAGCCGCACGTTCTGGTCAGCGCGGATTTCCATGAAGGCACCGGCTGCGCGCTGCTGCGGCACGGTGGCACGGACCCACGGGTCCTTGATCGTGACCTGGGCGTGAAGCGCGCCAGCAGCGACGAGGGTGAGGGATGCGGCGAGGACGGAAAGCGTGTGTTTCATGGTTTGGATTCCTGAGAAGACTGAACTTGGCAACGCGCCCGAGCCGTCGGCCTGACGGTTGGAGCGCAGCAGATGCCAGATGCGGCACGGGCGCAGCGGCCCGAAGACGGGGTTCTCAGGAAACCGGCGGGGCGCGGGGCGAGGCGCCCCGCCATGGCGCATCGACCGGAGGCTGGGCCTGCGCCTCACGCGCCAACGACGCGCCGCGGCCCGCATCGAGCGGGATGCGGAGTTCACCGGGTGGCGGCGCGAGTGTGGCCGAGAGCAGCTTGCAGTACTTGCAGTCGGCGGGCGCGGGACGGGCGTCCTCCT
>CAZSTF010000041.1:0-9971 GCA_964609555.1 uncultured Alcaligenaceae bacterium
GCGCTCAACGTGTTTTCGAGCGCGCTCATGGTGCGGCTCAACAAGGTCTACGGCAACCTGATGGTCGATCTGCGCGCGAGCAATGCGAAGCTCCGTCGCCGCGCGATCCGCCTCACCTGCCATGCCACGGGGGTGAGTGAAGAGCGCGCCCGGCAGGCGCTCGAGCAGGCGGGCTACCAGGTGAAGAACGCGATCGTGCAGCTCAATGCCGGGGTCGATGCGAGCGAGGCCGAGCGGCGACTCGCGCTCGCCGACGGGAACGTGGCCCGTGCGATTGGCAGTGCGAGTGCGGGAGCGGGGCCGGGCGCGGACGCCGCCTCCGGTGCCGGATGAGCCGCGCGCGCACCGCCGGAAGCCACGACGAAAGGCCGCGCCCGTGGCGCTGGGTGCCCACGCTCTACTTTGGTCAGGGGCTGCCCTATGTCGTCGTGATGACGCTCTCGGTGGTGCTCTACAAGCGGCTCGGACTCGGCAACACCGAGATCGCCTTCTACACGAGCTGGCTCTACCTGCCCTGGGTCGTGAAGCCACTCTGGTCACCGCTCGTGGAACTCGTCGGCCGCAAGCGCACCTGGGTGCTTTCGATGCAGTTGCTGATCGGGGCCGCGCTCGCGAGCGTGGCGCTCACCCTGCCGCTGCCAGCCTTCGTGCAGCTCTCGCTCGCGCTCTTCTGGCTCATGGCCTTCGCCTCTGCCACGCATGACATCGCGGCCGACGGCTTCTACATGCTCGCGCTGCCCGAGCACACGCAGGCCGCCTTCGTCGGCGTGCGCTCGACCTTCTACCGCCTGTCGATGATCGCGGGGCAGGGTGGCCTCGTCTACCTCGCCGGCACGCTCGAAGTGCTCACGGGGAACGTGGTCTACGCGTGGTCGGTCGTCTTCGCTACGCTCGGTGCGCTCCTCATCGCACTCGCGCTCTGGCACCTGTTGACGCTGCCCCGGAGCGCGGCCGACGCGCCCGCGGCCCAGGCCTTCGGTACCCGAGCGCGACTCGCCGAAGCCTTCGCGATCTTCGCCCGCTTCTTTGCCCGGCGCGACATCCTGCTCGTGCTCGCCTTCCTGCTCACGTTCCGGCTCGGTGAGGCCCAGCTCCTCAAGCTCGTGACGCCATTCCTGCTCGATGCCCGAAGCGCTGGGGGCCTCGGGCTCGAAACGCGGGAAGTCGGCCTGCTCTACGGCGGCTTCGGCATCGCGCTCCTCACCGCGGGCGGCATCCTGGGTGGCTGGACGATCTCGCGCATGGGCCTCGCCCGCGCGATGCTGCCGATGATCCTTGCGGTCAACCTGCCCAACCTGCTCTACGTCGCACTCGCGCTCGTGCAACCCGAAAGCCGCCTCCTGATCGGGGTGGCGATCGGCATCGAGCAGTTCGGCTACGGCTTCGGCTTTGCGGCCTACCTGATGTACATGATCCTCGTCGCCCAAGGCGCCACACGGACGGCGCATTACGCGATCTGCACCGGCTTCATGGCGCTCGGCATGATGCTGCCGGGCTTCGGGGCCGGCGCGCTGCAGACGGTGCTCGGCTACCCGCTCTTTTTCGGCTGGGTCTGCCTGTGCGCGCTGCCTGCGCTCGTGCTCTCGCGCTTCCTTGCGATCGACCCCGCCTTCGGCCGCCGCCCCGTGGAGGATCGGGCGCGATGAACCGGCGCGACGCGCTCGGTGCCTCACTCGCCCTGCCGCTCGCTGCGAGCCTGCCGGGCTGCGCCCCGATCCTGTCGCGCCTTGCCGAGGCGGACGACCCGCCCCGCCCCGCGCGCGAGTGGCGCGCGGTGTGGGTGGCGAGTGTGGCCAACATCGATTGGCCAAGCCGACGCGATCTACCGCCTGCCGAGCAGGAACGGGAACTGCTGGTCCTACTCGACCGGGTGGCAGCACTCAACATGAACGCGGTGATCCTGCAGGTGCGGCCGAGCGCGGATGCGCTCTACCCCTCCGCGCTCGAACCCTGGAGCGAGTATCTGACCGGCGAGCAGGGCCGCGCGCCGTGGCCGCTTTGGGATCCGCTCGCGCGCTGGATCGAGGCCGCCCATGCGCGGGGGCTCGAACTGCACGCCTGGATCAATCCGTACCGCGCCCGCGCCGCAGCCGCACGTGGCCCGGAGGCCGCAAGCCACATCGCGCGCCGCCTGCCCGCGCTCGTCCGCCGCTACGGTGAGCAGCTCTGGCTCGACCCGGCCGAGCCGGAGGCGCAGGCGCACACACTTGCGGTTGCCCGCGATCTGCTCACCCGCTACGACCTGGACGGCCTGCATATCGATGACTACTTCTACCCCTACCCGATCAAGGGCGCAGGCGGTGAGGAGCTCGACTTTCCGGATGATCCGCCGTGGCAACGCTACCGCGCCTTGGGCGGCGCGATGAGCCGTGCCGACTGGCGGCGCGCCCAGGTCAATGCGCTGGTCGAGCGTCTGCATGATCTCGTGCGCGCCACGCGACCGCAGGCCCGCTTCGGCATCTCGCCCTTCGGCGTTCCGCGCCCCGATCGCCGCCCGGCCGGCATCACGGGCTTCAGCCAGTACGACAAGCTCTACGCGGATGTCGAGCACTGGCTCGAGCGCGGGTGGCTCGACTACCTCGCCCCGCAGCTTTACTGGCCGCGCGCCCAGACCGCGCAGGCGTTCGAGCCGCTGCTGCGTGCGTGGCTCACCGGCAACGCACAGGGTAGGCACGTGTTCCCCGGCCTCTACACGTCGCGCCTGCCGGCGCCCGAAGCCGCCCCCGCCAACGCCTGGGCTGCCGACGAGATCCTCGGGCAGATCGATCTCGCGCGGCGCGTGGCCGCCGAATCGCCCGCGACCGCCTCGGGCCATGTCCACTTCAGCGCGATTGCGCTCCTGCAGGATCGCGATGGCATCGCCGCGCGACTCGCGCAAACGGTCTACGCCGAGCCCGTGCTCGCGCCGCGCTGCCCGTGGCTCGAGCCACCGGGCGGCACCCCGGGCGCACCCGAGCCGCCGCGGATCACCGTGAGCCAGGTCGGCGAGCAGTCCACACGTCACCTGCACGTCACGGCGCGCGACCCGCGGGCCTTTCGCCATGTGATCGCCTGGCGCGGCGCAGGGCCGTGGCGCATCGCCGTCTTTCCCGCGGCGCAGACGCGAATCGCGCTCACGCTCCCCCGCGAGGAGGGCGATCGGGGCGTGGAAATCGCCCTCTACGCGGTCGACCGTCGGGGTGTCGAGGGGCCGCTACAGCGACTGGGCGCGCCCTAGGATGGGTCCACCGCAACCGCGCTACGACGATCGCTCATTCGCCTTCGCCAAACCGATCCTCGATCAAGGCCACCAAGCCCGCCATCGCCGCCTCGGCATCGCTGCCGTCGGTCTCGATCGTGATCGTCGTGCCCTTGCCCGCCGCGAGCATCATCACGCCCATGATGCTCTTTGCATTGACGCGCCGGCCGTTGCGTTCGAGGGCAATTTCGCAGTCGAAGCTGCTAGCAAGCTGCGTGAGCTTCGCGGACGCGCGGGCATGCAGACCGAGCTTGTTGATGATTTCGATGTCGCGTCTGGGCATGCCGTCCGGGGCGGGCCTTAGTGGTGATGGGTGCAGGCGGGCGCGCCCTCATTCGCGGCCGAGCGGGCCACGCATGGCCCGACGATCGGGTCGGCATGCATCTGGAACACGCCCTCGCAGCCGCCCGACACCACACGCTTCAAGAGCGTCTCCATGTCACGGTTGCGGTAGGTGATCGCCCGCACGAGCGCCGGCACGTTGACGCCGGAGACGCCTTCGACCCGACCGGGGACGAGCAGCTTGCAGGCGAGGTTCGCCGGTGTGGCGCCGAAGAGATCGGTCAGCACGAGCACGCCGTCCCCTTGATCGAGCGCATCGATCATGCGCTGCGCACAGGGCAGCAGGTCCCGCGGGCTCTGGTCGCCCGCCACGGGCAAGGCAGCGATCGCGTCCGGCTTCTTGCCCAACACATGCGTGACGCACTGGATGAGTGCATCACCGAAATTGCCGTGCGCGATGATGAGTACGCCTATCACGTGTCGATCCCTCACACCCGAGCCGCGGGTCGCGCCTCGCTACGCATGTCGTCACGCCCCGTGCGGCCGCTGTTGGCGGCGCGGCGGCAGCGTGCGCCCGCAGGTGAGGACGAACCGACCGGCGCTCTGCCCTTCACGTGCGTCGTGCATGGTAACAGCAATGTTGCTGCACCGCATCATGAATCCAGTGCATGCTGTTCGAGCTTTTGCACCAAAAGTGCCGCCGCGTCAAACCCCGTCTGATCGCGGATTTCCACGATACCCGTGGGACTGGTGACATTGATCTCGGTGACGCGATCGCCGATCACATCAAGGCCGACGAGAAACAGACCCGCCGACCACAGGCGCGCAGCCATCGTCTCGGCGATGCGGCGGTCCGAGGCCGTGAGCGGACGCACCTCCGGACGGCCTCCCGCGGCCATGTTGCCGCGCGTCTCGCCGGCCAGCGGGATGCGGGCAAGGGCGTAGGGCACGACCTCGCCCGCGACCAGCAGGATGCGCTTGTCGCCGTCCGCGATCTCGGGCAGGTAACGCTGGGCCATGATCGTCTGCGTCGCGCCCTCGGTGAGGGTCTCGATGATGACGCTCAGGTTCGGGTCGCCGTCGATCACGCGGAAGATGCCGCTGCCGCCCATGCCGTCGAGCGGTTTGAAGATGGCATCGCGATGGGCCGCCACGAAGGCGCGCAGTTGCCCGGCATCGCGCGTGACCAAGGTCGGCGGCGCCATGTCAATGTGGCGCAGGAGCGCCAGCTTTTCGTTGTGGTCCCGGATCGCGCGCGGATCGTTCCAGACGCGGGCGCCTTCGCTCACCGCGCGTTCGAACAGATACGTGTGATGGACGTACTCCATGTCGAACGGCGGGTCCTTGCGCTCGATGACCACGTCGAGCTCCCGAAGCGGCGCAATCCGTCGCTCGGTGATGCGATACCAACCGGGTGCGCGAAGATCCTCTCCGGTGAACTCGATCTGGCTCAGCGCCCCCTGGACGCCGGCAACCGAGTCGAAGAAGACCCCCCCAGGCTCGATCGCGAAGACCTCATGGCCAGCCGCCCGTGCCGCCTGCATCATGGCGACGGTCGAATCCTTCCATGCCTTGAGCTTCGCGAGGGGGTCGATGTGAAACGCGATCTGCATGCTGCTGGCCCACGAGGCTGCTGCCCCGGCGGGGCAAGAGGGTCGCAGTCTACTTTTTCGCGGTGCCCGCGGTGGTCGGCGCGCCCGGCGCTGACCCGGCGGCCGAAGAGGCGGTGCGATTCCCCTGCTCGGCGAGCAGCGTGGCGAGACGGACGCGCTCATCGGCGATGCTCCGCGCCAGGGACTCACGGGCGGCGAGGCGTGCGACGATCTGTTCCGAAAGCATCTGCGCGTCGGAGGCGAGCCCCTGAAGCTCGAAGAACTCCTTGCTCCCCGGCCGTAGATTCACGGCCAGCAAGGCACGGATGCGCTGCGTGATCCCGGGTTCGCGGGCGGCGAGCGACTTCAGCTGTTCGTCGGCATCCAGCAGGCGCCGATCGGCGACCCGGTCGAATTCGGCGATCGAGGTGTAGCGATCGAGCAGCGCGCGATCCTGCCGCGCTCGTGCCTCGGCGGCAGCGCGCTCCTTTGCGGTCTCCTCGGCACGCGCCGCGAGCGCACGACGCTCCTCGGCGGAGAGCGCTCGGTCGGCGCGCTCGACGACGATGCCGTCTGGCCGGATCTTGGCGCGTGGCCGCTCGTTCGCCGAAGGGGGCACGGTGTCCGAGTAGTGCACCTTGCCGTTCTCGTCGACCCAGCGGTAGAGTTGCGCCGACGCGTCGGTCGCCGCAAACCCGATCGCCGAAGCGACGACGACGGCACGCAGCGCTGCGCCTGCAGCCACGCACGTCGCCACGCGTCTGCGGGCGTCAGCCGGAAACACCGTAGCGCTCCCGATACGCCTTGATGCGGGGCAGGTGGTCCGCGAGCGATGCCCGCTCTCCAACCAGTTCAAGGACATCATCCAAGGTGGCAATGGCCACGACGGGAATGCCGAAGTGCGCCTTGACCTCCTCCACGGCAGAAAGCGTGCCAGTCCCGCGCTCCATGCGGTCGATCATGATCAGCACGCCTGCGGGTTCTGCACCCGCATCCCGGATCAATCCGACGGATTCACGCACACTGGTGCCTGCGGTGATGACATCATCGACGATGAGCACGCGCCCCTTGAGCGGTGCGCCGACGATCAGGCCGCCATCACCATGGTCCTTCGCCTCCTTGCGGTTGAAGCTGTAGGGCAGATCGTGACCTTTTGCGGCAAGTCCGATTGCCAAGGCCGAAACCAAGGGAATCCCCTTGTACGCCGGTCCGAACAGCATGTCGAAGGACACACCCGAGGCGAGCGCCGCCTCGGCATAGAACGCCCCGAGCCGGGCCAGCGCGCCGCCGCGGTTGAACAACCCGCTGTTGAAGAAGTACGGCGACAGCCGCCCCGACTTGGTCGTGAACTCGCCGAAACGAAGCACCTCGCAGTCGAGGGCGAATTCCAGAAAGTCCTGACGGAAGCTGGCGGCGGAAGCGGGCATGTCGAGCCTGTTCGCGGAAAATCCTGATCCCGGAATTTTGTCCGCTTTTGCCCGAGACCGGCCGATGCTTCGAATCGCGACCCTGAATGCCAACGGCATCCGCTCCGCTCATCAGAAGGGCCTCTCCGCCTGGCTCGGCCGCCTGCGCAGCTGGGACGTGTTCTGCCTGCAGGAGATGAAAGCCACCGAAGCGGACGTGCCGGCAGAACTCACGCGCATCAAGCGGGCGGTCGGGCACTTCTACCCAGCCGAGCGCAAGGGCTACGCCGGCACGGCCCTGTGGACGCGGCACCCCGCAGCCATCGCCCGGGGCTTCGGCCACCCCGAGTTCGACGCCGAAGGCCGTCTCATCGAGGCGGATCTCGGCCCGCTCGTCGTGATCTCGCTCTACCTGCCCTCCGGGTCCGCCGGCCCGGAGCGTCAGGCCAGCAAGGATCGTTTCCTCGACGCCTTCCCGGCCCATCTCGAGCGGCTGCGAACACGTGGCAAGGAGGTCGTCATCTGCGGCGACTTCAACATTGCCCACAAGGAGATCGATCTCAAGAACTGGCGCTCGAACCAGAAGAACTCAGGCTTCCTGCCCCATGAGCGGGCATGGCTCACGCGCGTGTTCGACGAGCTGGGCTTTGTCGACGTGTTCCGCCGCATCGATCCGCGACCCGAGCAATACACCTGGTGGAGCAACCGCGGCGACAGCTGGAACAAGAACGTCGGCTGGCGGCTCGACTATCAGATCGCAACACCCGGCATCGCAGCCACCGCGCGAAAGGCGTTGATCTACAAGGCGGAGCGCTTCTCCGACCACGCGCCGCTCGTGATCGATTACGACTACACCCTCAAGCGTTGACGCGCTCGGGTTCGCGCGTCGGCTGGAGACGCTCCGCCGAGACGTAGTGCTGGCGGAAGGTTTCGAACGGCTCCTGTTCCGCAGCCTCGATCGCGCGCTGCGCCGTGAGCGACTGTTCGGCCACGGCCTCGTAGCGGGCAAGCGTCGCCGGATCGAGCGGGGTGGCCAGGAGGGACTCGCGCGCAGCGATCGAGCGTGCCCGTACGAAGGACAGATAGCCATTGTCGTAGCGGGCAGCCATGTCGGCCAACACACGCGCCGAAGGCAAGGTTTCCGGCCGCTCGAGCCGATCGCGTGCCATCGCAAGCGCGGCCTCGTAATCCGGCGTCGGCCGTGCGCGGAGGGCGTCGAGCCGCGCCGCAATTGGCTCGAGTGCATCGATCAGCTCACGCGCCCAATCGGTCAGCGCCACCTCGGTGCCATCACGGGTGAGCGTGAGCCCTGGCTCCCGGCCGCGGGACGCCGTGCGCTGCTGATTTCGCGCCAGCGTGGCGATTTCCTCGGGCGAGTCCAGCGGACTCGGCGTGAGGTGGCAATGGAGCAGAAACAGATCGAGAAAGCGCATCGTGGCTGCATCGATGCCCACGGTCTCGAACGGGTTCAGGTCCATGAGCCGAACCTCCACGTACTCGACCCCCCGCTCGCGCAGCGCGTGCAGCGGGCGCTCGCCGGGCCGGATCGTGCGCTTGGGCCGGATCGTGCTGTAGAACTCGTTCTCGATCTGGAGCAGCGTGGTGGCCAGCTGGTTGTACTCGCCCCCCAGGTTGCGGATGCCGATCGCCTCGTACGCGGGATAGGGTTGGGTCAGTGCCTCATGCAGCGAATCCGCATACTGCTCGAGACTGTTGTAGCTCACCGCGAGCGAGGCCTGCGCCTCGCTCTGGTAGCCGAGACGCCCCATGCGCAGTGACGTCGCCCAGGGCAGGAACATCGACCCGCTCGGCAGGGACTCGAGGTCGTGCGGTCGCCCTTCGACGAAACTCGAGCAGACCGCAGGCGAAGCCCCGAACAGGTAGAGCAGGATCGGTGCGTTGCGCCGGAAGTTGCGGATGAGCGCGAAGTAGTCCGCGTTGTCGAGCCCCGGCAGCGACCAGTTGTAGTGGATGCCGGAGATCGTCTGCATGCGCCGCCCGTAACGGTGCCCGAGGCCCATGCGGTAGACGCTCTTCGCGCGGCCGATGTTCGACGTGCCGTAGTAGGCGAGCGGAATGGCCTCGTCATTCGGGAGCCCGCACGGCATCGACGACACCCAGAGCATCTCCTCGCCCTCGCGCGCGAGCACCGTGCAGACGAAGCGGTGGATCTCGGTCAGCTCGGCCAGGCAGGCCTCGACGCTCTTGTGGACGCCGGTGATCAGCTCGAGCTGCGATTCCGAGTAGTCGGTCGTGATCGATGGATGCGTGAGCGCGGAGCCGAGGCCGGCAGGATGGGGCGTGAGCGCGAGCTTGCCCGAAGGCAGGGCGCGCAGGCTCTCCTTTTCGACGCCGCGCAACATGCCCGCGAGCCGGGCGGCGGTCAGGCTGTCGAGCGAACGGGGGATGGATGCCGTCAAGAAATCTCCTCGGAGTCGCCACGGGTGGGCGGCGGTGGGCCGCACGTGCCCGCCTCGAACGCCGGAATGTAGCGCCTCGGCATTGCCCGAACATGTCGAGTTGGCGGCGTATCCGCGAATCCCAACCCCAGGCACCCGGGGGTCAAGCGGCCAGACGCTTGACGATCTCGAAGTAGAGCGGCACGCCGATCACCACGTTGAAGGGGAAGGTCACGGCGAGGACCGGCGCAATGGCCAGCCCGAGGTTGGCATGGGGCAGGGCCACGCGCATGGCGGAGGGTGCCGCGATGTAGCTTGCCGAAGCAAAGAGCACCGCGGTGAGCAGCTGGTCGCCAGGCCCGAAGCCCAGCATGCGCGCCGTGAGCGCCCCGAGCACTGCGCCTAGGCAGGGAAATGCGACGCCGAACAGGCCGAGGAAGAGCCCCGTTCGACGCAGCTCCGGAATCTGCCGCGCGGTCGTCACGCCGAGCTCCAGGAGCAGAAAACACACGACGCCCTTGAACAGATCGAAGAACAGCGGTGCAAACGGCCGCACCCCCTCCTCGCCGACCGTCGCGCCGATGGCCATGCCACCGATCAGGAGCAGCACACTCTTGCCGAACACGAGCTCGCGCGTGAACTCCCAGTTCGAACCCGGGGTCGCTTCCTCGCGCTTGCCCAGGGCGGCCGCGAGCACGAGGGCCGGCACTTCGAGCACCGCGAGGAAGAACGTCATCTGCCCGCCGAAGGCCACCCCCGACTTGAGCAGGAAGGTCTGCGCGACCACGAAGGTGATCACGCTCACGGAGCCGTAGTGCGCCGCCGTGGCCGCTGCGTCGATGCGCGAAAGACGGCCGACGCGCCAGAGGATCACGAAGGCGAGCGCGCAGAGCGTCAGCGCGCCGGCCACCAGCACGAGGGCCGGCCACGCGAGCGCGAGTGGGTCACCCTTCGAAAGCGCCACGCCCCCCTTGAGACCGAGCGAGATCAACAGGAAGATCGTGAGCGCCTCGAGAAACGGCTTGGGCAGCTCGAGATCGCTCTTGAGCACGCC
>CAZSTF010000041.1:10071-11344 GCA_964609555.1 uncultured Alcaligenaceae bacterium
AGGATGATCTCGCCTGACTCGAGCACATAGCCGCGGTGCGCATTCTCGAGCGCGAGCTGCGCGTTCTGCTCGATCAGGAGGATCGTCGTCCCGCGTCTTGCGATGAGATTGATGATCTCGAAGATCTTTTCCACCATGAGCGGTGCGAGCCCCATCGAGGGCTCGTCGAGCATGAGCAGCTTGGGGCGCGCGAGCATCGCCCGTCCGATCGCGAGCATCTGCTGCTCGCCGCCCGAGAGCGTGCCAGCCAATTGCCGTGTGCGCTCCTTGAGCCGCGGAATCATCGTGTAGATCTCGTCGACTTCGCGCGCGATCTGCTCATTGTCATTGCGCGAGAACGCGCCCATCAGCAGGTTTTCGTGCACCGTCAGCCGGGCGAAGACGCCGCGGCCTTCGGGGCACAGCGCAATGCCCAGCCCGACGAGCGTGTGCGACGGCGTCCCTGTGATGTCCTGGCCACGGTAGAGCACGCGCCCGCCCGCCGGCTTGACGAGGCCGGACAGCGCACGGAGCGTCGAGGACTTGCCGGCGCCATTGGCGCCGATCAGCGTGACCAGTTCGCCTTCATTGACGTGGAAGTCGATCCCTTTGATGGCGCGGATGCCGCCGTAGGCGACTTCCAGCCCCTTCACATCGAGCAGCGCGCTCATGCCGAGACTCCTTCACCTGCCGCGGTCGCAGCTTCAGCCGCACCTGCATCGCCGTGCGCCCCGCCGAGGTAGGCCTTGATCACCGCGGGATCACGCTGGATCTCCGCCGGTGTGCCATCGGCGATCTTCTTGCCGTAGTCGAGCACCACGATGTGCTGGCAGACGTTCATGACGAGACGCATGTCGTGTTCGATGAGCAGGATCGTCGTCCCATCGGCCGCGATTCGTTCGATCAGCCGCCGCAAGTCGACGGTTTCGGTCGCGTTCATCCCGGCGGCGGGCTCATCGAGCGCGACCATCTTCGGGTCGGTGGCGAGCGCGCGGGCGATCTCGAGCCGCCGCTGCTCTCCGTAGGCCAGTGTGCGACTCTTCTCACCGGCCTTGTGCTCGAGGCCGATGTAGCGCAGCAGTTCGCGCGCCCGGGCCTCGATCCCGGCTTCCTCGCGGCGAGCGCTCGCCGTGCGGAAGATCGCACCAAAGGCGCCGGTCTTCGTGCGCACATGGCGGCCGACCATGACGTTCTCGAGTACCGTCATCTCGCCGAACAGGCGGATGTTCTGGAACGTGCGCGCAATGCCGACCTGCGCGACCTCGTGCGGGGCCTTCACGTTGAGCGGCTTGCC
>CAZSTF010000041.1:11444-18402 GCA_964609555.1 uncultured Alcaligenaceae bacterium
TGTCCGGTGATGGCCAGAGCCCCTGCGGCCGGAAGAGCATGATGAGGATCATCGCGAGCGAGAAGATGAGGTTTCGGAGCACCTCGGGCGCGATCAGCACGGTGCCGAAGAGCTTCTGCTGCTCAGCCTCACCGGCGACGTAGCGGATGATCTCGGGCATCGAGGCGAGGATGACTGCGCCCAGGATCACACCTGGGATGTGCCCCATGCCGCCCAGCACCACCATCGCGAGGATCATGATCGACTCGAGCAGGCCGAAGGACTCGGGGCTGATGAAGCCCTGCATTGCCGCGAACAGGCCGCCTGCAACGCCGCCGGAGAGGGCACCGAAGGCAAACGCCGCCAGCTTGATGTTGCGCACATTGATGCCCATCGCCTTGGCGGCGATGTCGTCCTCCCGGAGCGCCTGCCAGGCGCGACCGAGCCGCGAATGCTGGAGGTTGTAGACGACGATGATCGACAGCACCGTGAGGAAGAGGAACACGAAGTAATAGAGCTGCAGCCCGGTGATGGGCAGGCCAAAGACCTCGATGCCCTGCCGCACCTTGAAGCCGAAGAAGTTGAGCCCCTCGATGCCGGTGATGCCGCGGGGTCCGTTCGTGAGGTTGTAGACGCGGTCACTCCAGGGCAGCGAGAACTTGTCGAGGTTGTTCATGAGGATCCGGATGATCTCGCCGAAACCCAGGGTGACGATCGCAAGATAGTCGCCGCGCAGACGAAGCACCGGATAGCCGAGCAAGAGCCCGGTGACCCCCGCGAGGAAGGCCCCCAACGGAATGAGGAGCCAAAACGGCAGGCTCATCCCGAAGTGGGACGAGGCGAGGAGCGCCCAGGTGTACGCCCCTACCGCATAGAAGGCCACATAGCCGAGGTCAAGCAAACCGGCGACACCGACCACGACGTTGAGGCCCAGCGCCAGCATCACGTACAGCAGCGTGATGTTGAGGATGCGCACCCACGCCTGACCGAGCATGCCGGCGAGGAACGGCAGGATCAGGAGCACGATGCCGATCGCCACGATGGCGATCAGTTGCTTCTTGCGGTCTTGCAGGAAATCACTCATCCACGCCTCCTCACGCGCGCTCGGCCACGCGCTCGCCGATCAGCCCCTGCGGCCGGAAGATCAGCACGAGCACGAGCACGACGAAGGCGAAGATGTCCTTGTAGTCCCCGCGCACGAAGATGAGCCCGACGTTCTCGACGAGCCCGAGGATCAGTCCGCCGATCATCGCGCCCCAGAGGTTGCCGATGCCGCCCATGACCGCGGCGGTGAACGCCTTGAGGCCAAGCATGAAGCCCATGAAGTAATGCGCCTGGCCATAGTTCGAGGCCACCATCACGCCGGCGATCGCGCCGAGCGCCGAGCCGATCGCGAAGGTGAAGGCAATCACGCGGTTGATGTCGATGCCCATGAGGCCCGCGACCTTCTGGTTCTCCGCGGTGGCCCGCATGGCCGTGCCGATCTTCGTGCGGTGGACGAGCCAGAGGAGCCCGGCCATGAGGGCGATCGAGGAGAAGAAGATGATGATCTCGTTCAGCGTGATCGTGACCACACCGAGCGCAATCGGCGTCTTGGAGATCAGCTCGGGGAAGGAGAAGTAGTTGCGCCCGAACACCAGGATCGCGATCTGCTGGAGCAGGATCGACACGCCGATCGCCGTGATGAGTGGAGCAAGCCGTGGCGCGTTGCGAAGGGGGCGATAGGCCAGCCGTTCGGTCGCCACCCCGATCACCGCACAGACGAGCATGGCCACGAAGATCGAGATGATGAGCGCAAGGATCGGCGGCACGCCCGCGCCAAGAAGCGCGCTTGCGGTGAACAGCGCCGTGAGCGCGCCGATCATCACGATGTCGCCGTGCGCGAAGTTGATGAGCTGCAGGATGCCGTAGACCATCGTGTAGCCAAGCGCCACGAGCGCGTACACGCTCCCGACGACCAGCCCGTTGACGATCTGCTGCAACAGGACTTCCATCGACATTCAATTCCCCCGAAGTGTGGTGGCCAAGCCTGCCCGAGCCCTAGCTGGAGGCGCGTTCCCCGCATGGGCAGGCGTGGACGGTCGCCGGATTTTGCCTTGAAACGCTGACGCTCCGGGATAACCCGCGGCGCGTGCGGCGCCCTTCAGCCCATCGTGAGGAGCGTCACGTTTCCGCCAGCTGCCACCGTGTTGACCGTGATCGTCTGCTCGGTCGCGAAGCGTTGCAGGTAGTGCGGCCCGCCGGCCTTTGGCCCGGTGCCCGACAGCCCTTCGCCGCCGAAGGGCTGCACGCCGACCACGGCGCCGATCGTGCTCCGGTTCACATACACATTGCCCACGCAGGCGCGTGCGCAAAGCGCCTGCGCGCGGCGATCGATGCGCGTCTGAATCCCCATCGTGAGCCCGTAGCCCAGACGGTTCACGCGCTCGATCACGGCCTCCGGCGCACCGCTCCAGCGCACGATCGCGAGCACGGGACCGAAGATCTCCTCGCGCACCGACTCGATCGCCTCGACCTCGAACGCGACGGGGGCCTGAAACGCGCCGGGCGGCAGATGTACGGGCAAGGGCGTCTCGGCCACCTTGCGGCCATGGTGCGCGAGGCGTTCGACCTGCTGGGCCACGGTGCGCGCGGCCTCCTCGTCGATGAGCGGGCCGACGTCGGTGGCGAAATCCGCCGGATCCCCGACGCGCAGAAGCTGCATCGCGCCGGCCAGCATCTCGATCATCGGCTCGGCCACGGCCTCGTGCAGGCAGAGCAGGCGAAGCGCCGAACAGCGCTGCCCGGCCGAGCGAAACGCCGACTGGATGACCGCATCGACCACGTGTTCGGGCAGCGCGCTCGAATCGACGAGCATCGCGTTGACGCCCCCGGTCTCGGCGATCAGCGGGACGATCGGCCCGTCCTTTGCCGCAAGCGCACGCTGGATGATCTTCGCCACCGCGGTGGAGCCCGTGAAGACGACCCCGGCGATCGCGGCGTTCTCGACGAGGCGCGCGCCGACCGTGGGCCCGAGTCCGTGGACGAGCGTGAGCACGTCCGCGGGCACGCCGCACTCATGCAAAAGCGTGCTCATGCGCATCGCGATGCGGGGCGTCTGCTCGGCAGGCTTCGCAACCACGGCGTTGCCCATGACGAGCGCAGCTGCGATCTGCCCCGTGAAGATTGCAAGCGGAAAGTTCCACGGCGAGATCGCGGCCCAGACGCCGCGCCCGCGGAGCCGGAGCCGATTGTCCTCGCCCGTGGGCCCGGGCAGCGCAATCTCGGCGCACACGCGCTCCGCCTCGTCGGCGTAGTAGCGCAGAAAATCCACCGCCTCGCGGACCTCGGAGACCGCATCGCCCCAGGTCCGCTTCGCCTCCTGAACGATGAGCGCGCAAAACGAAGGCATCTCCGCCTCGAGCCGATCCGCCGCCGCGCGCAGGATGCGGGCGCGCTCGGCCACGGAACGGTCGCGCCATGCGGGAAAGGCCGCCTGCGCCCGCTCGACGGCACGATCGACCGCCTCGATTGAGGACGCATCCGGCGCCGACGGAAGCGCGGGCGCGAGCGCACGTTGCAAGATCAGGCGCACGGGCTCGACGGTCACATCCAACCCGCGGCTGTTGCGCCGCGTGCCATGGATCGCCTCCGGCAGCGGCAGGCGCGAGGGGGTGTAGGCAAGCGGCGAGGCGAGCAAGGCCTCGACCGGCACCCGCTCATCGGCCAGCTGATGCACGAACGAGGAGTTCGCGCCGTTCTCGAGCAGGCGACGCACGAGGTAGGCGAGCAGATCGCGGTGACTGCCCACCGGCGCGTAGACGCGCACGGTCTGGGCGAGCGGCCGGTCAGCCAGATACTCGCGGTACACGCCGCTGCCCATGCCGTGCAGGCGCTGAAGCTCGAAGGGGGCCGAGACGCGCGCCGCCAGTTGCTCGATCGCCGCGATCGTGGCCGCGTTGTGGGTCGCAAACTGCGGGTGGATCACATCGCGCGCTTCGAACAGGCGGGCCGCACAGGCGAGATAACTCACATCCGAGTGCGTCTTCTGTGTGAACACCGGGTAGGCGGCAAGCCCGAGTTCCTGCGCCCGCTTGATCTCACTGTCCCAGTAGGCGCCCTTGACGAGACGGCAGGTCAGGCGCACGCCGTGGCGGCGCGCGAGCGCAGCCACGTGATCGATCAACTCCACTGAACGCGTCTGGTAGGCCTGTAACGCAAGCCCGAGCCCCGACCAGTCGCGATGCTCGGCCGCGACGCGCTCGATGAGCGCCTCGAACACATCGAGCGAGAGCTCGAGCCTCTCGGCCTCTTCGGCATCGATCGTGAGGTTCAGGTTCGCCGCCGCGGCGCGCGCAATGAGCGGGGCGAGCCGCGGCACGAGTTCGGCCACGACCCGTTCCGGGACGAGCGGGTCGTAGCGCGGATGAATCGCCGAGAGCTTGATCGACAACCCATCGCCCGCAAGCGGCGAGCGCGCCGATTCGGGCGTGGCGACCGCGATGATCGCATCCAACGCCCGTTCGTAGGCCGCAAGGTAGCGGGCTGCATCCGCCTCGGTGCGCGCGCCTTCGCCCAGCATGTCGAAGCTGAAGCGCAGCGCAGGCTCTCTCGCCCGTTCGCGTGCGGCCTCCGCGAGCGCGCCCTCGATCGTCTCGCCGAGCACGAACTGACGCGCGAGCAACTGCACGGCGCGCGCCGTGGCCGCCACGGTCGTCCTCGCCCCGAGGCGGCTGAACACGCCCGGATCCTCACCGGCGCTCGGCAGCATGTGCTTCGAGAGCGCGATGACTGCGTTCGAGAGCCGCGCGAGCGTGCCCTCGCCCGAGCCCTCGAAGTCCGCACGACTCAGCTGATCCGCCGTGAGCTCGATGGCGGTCGCCGAATCGGGCACGCGCAGGAGCGCCTCGGCGAGACGCATGAGCGCAAGGCCCTCGGGGCGGCTGATCGGATACTCCTTGAGCAGGCTCTCCATCGCCCAGAACGGCGGCGGAGCGCGGCGCACGCCCTCGACCCAGGGACGCGCACGGGTGACGACACGCGGCCAGTCCAAGGCGCCAGCCAAGAGACGGAGATTGCGATCGACGACGGGCCGCTCGTCGCGGTAGGGGTCGGGCAGATGCATGGCGAATCCGTACGATCGGCTTTGGATATTCGCGCATGCTAGGGACGCTCAGGCCGCGTTTTCCACCAAAATCGTGACCTTGAACCGAATAAAACTCGGCCTTGATTCGTGAACCTCGACCCGAAGGATCGGCAACTCCTCGCCCTGCTGCAAGCCGATGGGCGCATGACCCATGCGGCGCTGGCCGAGGCCATCAACCTCTCCCCCACGGCCACGCAGGCTCGCGTGCAGCGGCTGTTCCGCGAAGGCTATGTGCGCGCCGTGACGGCGCAGCTCGATCCGCGGCGCATTGGTCTCGGGACGCTGCTCTTCGTGGAAGTGCTGCTCGATCGCACGACGCCGAATGTGATCGAGGCGTTCAATGCGGCCGTGCAGACCCATGACGAGATCGTCGAGTGCCACTTGGTCGCCGGTGGCTTCGACTATCTGCTGAAGGTCCGCGCGCACGACATGGATGACTTCCATCGCTTCGTGAGCAGCCGGCTGTGGACCCTGCCCGGTGTGCGCGAGACGCGCACCTATGCCGTCATGCAGGAGGTCAAGGCGAGCACGCGGCTGCCAATTCGCGTGCGCTAAGAGGTCGCGGTGCAGAAAGCGACGCCGCAAACGAAAACGGCACCCGAAGGTGCCGTTTTCAAGAGAGCTGTCGCAGCGATTACTGCTTCTTCTCTTCCTTCTTCTCGGCCGGAGCCGGTGCCGCTGGTGCTGCGGGCGCAGCCGGCGCAGCTGCCGCTGCGGGCTTCGGACCACCGACGATCTCGACCGTCTCCCACTTGCCGCCCTTGACCTGGAACACGGTCACGGCGCCGTCCTTGATGTCGCCCTTGTCATCGAAGGCGATCGGGCCGGTCACGCCCTCCATCGAGATGCTCTTGATGGCGGGGATGATCTTGGCCGGCTCAAGGCTGTTGGCCTTCTGGATGGCAGCGATCAGCACGTTGGTCGCGTCGTAGGTGAACGGCGCGTAGACCTGGACGTCCGCGTTGAACTTGGCCTTGAACTTGTCGTAGAACGCTTGGCCCTGGGGCATCTTGTCCTTGGGCAGACCGGCGGTCGTGGCATACGCACCCTCGGCGGCGTCACCGGCGAGCTTGATCAGCTCAGCCGACTGCGCACCGTCACCCGAGATGAACTTGGCCTTGATGCCAAGCGCCTTCATTTGCTTCAACATCGGGCCGGCTTGTGCGTCCATGCCGCCGAACATGATCACGTCCGGGTTCTTGGCGCGGATCTTGGTCAGCACGCCCTTGAAGTCCTGCTCTTTCTCGTTGGCGAGCGCCTCGCGGATCACGACCTCACCACCGGCAGCCTTGACGGCCTTCTCGGTCTCGTCGGCAAGGCCAACGCCGTAGGCGGTCTTGTCGTCGATGATCGCGACCTTCTTGGCACCCATGCCCTTGACGGCGAAGTTGCCGATCGCGGTGCCCTGCGCGATGTCGTTCGCGACCATGCGGAACACGCCCTGGAAGCCCTGCGCGGTGAGCTTCGGGTTGGTGGCCGACGGGCTGATCTGGGGGATGCCGGCGGTGTTGTAGATCGCCGACGCCGGGATCGAGGTGCCGGAGTTCAGGTGACCGATCACGCCGACGACCTTGGCATCGACGACCTTCTGCGCGACCGCGGTGGCCTGCTTGGGATCGGCTGCATCGTCTTCCGCCACGAGCTCGAACTTGAGCTTCTTGCCGTCGACGACGATGCCCTTGGCGTTGGCTTCCTCGATCGCGAGGCGGGCGCCGTTCTCGTTGTCCTTGCCGAGGTGGGCGATCTGGCCGGAGATCGGGCCGACGTGCGCGATCTTGACGGTGACTTCAGCCGGTGCCGCGGGCGCGGCGGGCCGTTCAGTCGGTCAGCGGGGCAAAGTGCCGCTCCACCTCC
>CAZSTF010000042.1:0-1190 GCA_964609555.1 uncultured Alcaligenaceae bacterium
CTCGCCCGCCTGGGTGTGGCCAACCTCGCGCGCCGCCGCTTTGGCAGCCTGTCCCAGGGACAGAAGCGAAGGAGCGCGCTCGCCCGGCTCTTCGTGGCACCGACGGAGGCGGCATGGCTGCTTGACGAGCCGTTCGTGGCACTCGACGTGGCCACGCAAGCCCTGCTCGCGCGACTCATCGACGAGCACGTCGGCGCGGGTGGCCTCGTGCTCTTCACCTCGCATCAGGAGGTGGACTTTGCCGGGGCCACGGTGCAGGAGGTCCGCCTATGAGCCTGCGCCTCGCGGCCACCGCGGTGATCCGCCGCGAGTTCCAACTGCTCGCCCGCCGCGCGAGCGACTGGGCCAACCCGCTCGCCTTCTACCTGATCGTCTGCGCGCTCTTTCCGTTCGGCATCGGCAGCGAAAGCGAGCGGCTCCGACTCGTGGGCGTCGGCGTGGTGTTCGTCGCCGCGCTGCTCGCGGTGCTCGTGTCGCTGCCCCGACTGTTCGACGAGGATTGCCGCGACGGCTCGATCGAGCACCTGCTCGTGGCGCGCGAACCGCTCTCGGTGCTGGTGCTCGCACGCATCGCCGCGCTGGCGATCGGACTCGGTCTGCCCCTCGTGGCGGCGACCCCCGTGTTCGCGCTCTTCTACGCGCTGCCGATCGATGTGGCACTCGTGCTGGCCGCGGGCGTGCTCCTCGCAGTGCCGACCCTGTTTCTGGTCGGCAGCATTTCGGCGGCACTGGTGGTGTCGGCGCGCGGCGGCACCTTGCTGCTCGCCGTGCTCGTGCTGCCGCTCGCGATCCCGACCTTGATCTTCGGCGCGGGTGCGGCACTCAAGGCGCTCCACGGCGAAAGCCCGACCGCGGAACTTTCGCTGCAGGCGGCGTATCTGCTCTTTGCTCTAGCATTGTGCCCCGCTGCGGCGGCTGCGGCGCTGCGCATCAGCCTGGATTGAGCGCCGAGCGCTCGATTCGAATATTCACCCATCGCAGGTAGTCATCTTGGCCGCTTCCGAACAACGAAGCAACGACCGCTTTGCCGGACGCTGGTTCTGGCGCTATGCGGCACCGTCGCAGTTCTATCCCCTGGCCGGCCGCATCGAGGTGCTGTGCTGGACGGTCGCGGCCGTCCTGGCCGTGATCGGTCTCTACATCGGCCTCTTCCGCGCGCCGACCGACTTCCAGCAGGGCGAGGTGTACCG
>CAZSTF010000042.1:1290-17624 GCA_964609555.1 uncultured Alcaligenaceae bacterium
ATGACCCTGCGCCAGAAACGTCTCGCCCTGCTCGCCGGGGGGATCGTCCTCCTGATTGCGGCCACCGCGCTGGTGGTCTCCGCCTTTCGGGAAAACCTCGTCTTTTTCTTCACCCCCTCGCAGGTGGTGGCCAAGGAGGCCCCCCAAGGCCGCATTTTCCGGATCGGTGGTCTGGTCGAGGTCGGCTCGGTCAAGCGCGAGGGCGTGGACGTCTCGTTCCGCGTCACCGACACGGCGCAGGTCGTCCCGGTGGTCTACACCGGCATCCTGCCCGACTTGTTCCAGGAAGGCAAAGGCGTCGTGGCCCAGGGACAACTGGACGCCTCCGGCGTGTTCCGTGCACGGGAGGTGCTCGCCAAGCACGACGAGAACTACATGCCGCCCGAGGCGGCCAGCGCCGTCGAGAAGGCAAACAAGGCGCGCGACCGGGCGGCACATACGCTGAAGCAGTGAACAGGCTGTGAATTCGCGATGAAGCTCAACCGCCGACTGCTCATCCCGCTCGCGTTCCTCGTGCTGGCGGGCCTCCTGTTCTGGGGGCTCTACCAGAACCCGCGACTCGTGCCTTCGCCGCTCATCGGCAAGCCGGCGCCCAACTTCAACCTGCCGCAGCTCGCCAAGGCAGACGCGAGCTTTTCTCCGGCGGACATGAAGGGCAAGGTCTGGCTCCTGAACGTCTGGGCGAGCTGGTGCACGAGCTGCAAGGAGGAGCACCCGGTGCTGCTCGAGATCGCCAAGTCTGGGAAGGTGCCGATCGTCGGGCTCAACTACAAGGACAAGCGGGAGCTTGGCCTCGATGTTCTGCGCAAGACCGGTGACCCCTACCAGCTCAACGTGTTCGACCCCGAAGGCCGCGCCGCCTTCGACTGGGGCGTCTACGGCACACCGGAGACGTTTCTCATCGATGCCGAGGGCATCATCCGGGCCAAGCACATCGGCCCGATCACGATGGCTGTCTTCAACGAGAAGTTCGCGCCGCTGCTGACCGCGCGCTGATCCCATTGCGGAACGGCGGCAAGCCGCGAAACGACCTTGTTGTCAGTCCGACGACGCGCATTGCGTCTGTCCTGGCAGGACTCGCGTCACGAGGTTTCACCATGGCGGTCAAAACCGACTGTGATCAGGGCTGCCGCATCGTTGGGCTGCCGTCGTCGCCCGCAGCGCCCTTCCCGGGCAGTGCGCGCGCGCTCAGTGCCAGCGTAGGCACGGGTGGTGTCAATCGGTCGGAGGATGTCCGGACGGTACAGGGGCTCCTCAACCGGGTGCCCGCTGCGCGCGGTGGAGCCGCGCCGCCGCTCGAGGTCGACGGGCTCTGCGGGCCGCTCACCCGTGCGGCCATCCTCCGCTTCCAGTCCATGCGGGTGCCGCAGGCCGCCGACGGCCGTATCGACCCCGGCGGTCCGACCTGGACTGCCCTGCGTGCGGAGGCGAGCCCGGTCGCGGCCAGCAGTGACACATCGGACGCGAGTGTCGCCCGGAAGGCACGAGAAGCCGCCCGGCTTGCGAACGCGATCGCCGCCATCCCGGCGACGCTCGAGGCCGTTCGCCGGGCGCGGCGAACCGTTGACGCGGCGCTTGACTACGCCACACTCGGGGGAGGCTTCGCGCTGTCTGCCGAGCCCCTCGAGTTCACGAGCATGCACTTCGACATGAAGGGCCTGAGCGCCTCGCAGACAGGCACGGCCCTGCGTTTCCTGCAGGTGGTGTACTCGCGCATGGACACCGTTCTCCGTGGGCGGATCGGCATCACGGGCACCGAAATCTTCGGTCGCAACCTGCATGACATCGATCCGTTTCCCGGCCGCCTGCCGGCGCAGGCCAAGGCGTTCGTGCCACGCGAGGACCGTGACGGTCTCAAGACGACCCGCATCTATTGGTGCGATGGCATTGACGGACACCCGCCCGATCGCTTCGTTCACCTGACCTTGCATGAGCTCGCGCATTTCGTCGACGAGGACGATCCGGCGCTCGCTATCGTGGATCACGGCTACGCGTTCGACGGCAAGGTGCTGCAGCTGAACCATCAGAAGCGACTGCACAACGCCGACAACTACGCGATGTTTGCCTTCGACCGAGCATTCGGGCGTGAGCGCCTGGTTGCCATGTATCCGCATCTTGCCGCCATGAAGTGACGCGCCATCGCACGTCACGTCAAGCCCTGCGGCGAGGGCAGCAGCCGACCCCGCCGTTGGGTTCGTCAGCCCACGATCCGTCCGCCTCGCTGACGCACCTTGCGTGTGGCGAGCAGTTCGCTCGCGACCGTGCCGATGCCCTGGCGTGAATGCGCGTGGGTGATCGCGGTGGCCAGCGCGTCGGCCGCATCCGCCTGCGGCGTGGCCGCGAGACCGAGCAGCCGGCGCACCATCTCCTGCACCTGGGCCTTGGCCGCCTTGCCGTGGCCGACGACCGATTGCTTGACCTGAAGCGCGGTGTATTCGTGCACCGTGGCCCCTGACAGCGCAGCCGCGGTGATCGCCGCGCCACGCGCCTGCCCGAGCAGGAGCGTGGACTGCGGATTCACGTTCACGAACACCTTCTCGACCACGATGTCATCCGGCGTGTGCTCGGCCATCACGGCCTGCAGATCGCGCGCAATGGTCAGGAGACGTTCCGGCAGCGTGCCCGCCTCGTCGGTACGAATGCAGCCGCTCGCCACATAGGCCAGCCGACTCCCCGTGACCGAAGCGGCGATGACGCCGAAGCCGGTCACGCGCAGGCCCGGATCGATACCGAGGATGATGCGTGGCGGAGCGTTGACCACGCGCGTCTAGTCTGGACGCCGCCTCAGGCGGCGAGCTTGACGGCGGTGCCCGATACCGCAACCAGCATCATGCCGTTCGTTTCGCCGAGCACTTCGTAGTCGAAGTCGATGCCGACAATGCCGTTGGCGCCGAGCGCCTTCGCGTCTTCGATCATGTCCTCGAGCGCCGCTTCACGCGCGCTCTTGAGCGAGCGCTCGTAGCCGCCGGCGCGACCGCCCACCACGTCGCGCACCGAGGAGAACATGTCTCGGAAGATGTTGGCGCCGATGATTGCCTCGCCGTTGACGATGCCGAGGTACTGGCTGATCCGCACTTCACCCTCGCGCGGCAGCACCGTGGCGAGAAAGAAGCCCTGATCTTTCTTCGTGAACCAGCTCATCGCTCAGTTGTCCTCCAGCAGGGCGGACGTGTAGACCTCCTGCACATCGTCACAGTCGTCGAGCGCATCGAGCAGCTTCTGCATGCGGATCGCGTCCTCGCCCTGGAGCACGACCGGATTTTCGGGTCGCCAGGTCACTTCGCCATGCTCGGCCTTGAGGCCGGCCTGCGCGAGCGTGTCCTTGATACGTGCAAACTCGTAGGGGGGTGTGATCACCTCGATCGAGCCGTCCTCGTCGGTCACGATGTCGTCGGCCCCGGCCTCGAGCGCAGCCTCCATCAGCTTGGCCTCGTCCGTACCGGGCGGGAAGAGCAGCACACCGCAGTGCTTGAACTGGTAGGCCACCGATCCGTCGGTGCCCAGGTTGCCGCCGTGCTTCGAGAAGGCGTGGCGCACCTCGGCGACGGTGCGGGTGCGGTTGTCGGTCAGGCAGTCGACGATCACGGCGGCACCGGCAATGCCGTAGCCTTCATAGCGCACGCTCTCGTAGTTGACCCCTTCCATCTCGCCCGCACCGCGCTTGATGGCGCGTTCGATGGTGTCCTTGGCGATGTTGTTGTCGAGCGCCTTGTCCACGGCGAGCCTGAGGCGGGGATTGCCGTCGAGACTCGAGCCGCCAAGTTTGGCGGCCACGTTGATCTCACGGATCAGGCGCGTGGAAATCTTGCCCTTTTTCGCATCCTGGCGCCCCTTGCGGTGCTGGATGTTTGCCCATTTGCTGTGACCGGCCATGATGCCATGCGTGCCGCAGATCGAGTGGCGGCGGAGTATCGGAAAGCTGGAATTTTAGGAGCGGGGGCAACCCCGCAGGGCTCGACGCGCCGCTCGGGAGGCCACTCAGGTGACCTTCGCGCGCGCGAGAAGCTGCGTCAGCGTCTGCAGTCGAACCACCGGATCGTTGATTTCGAGCATCGCCTGCTTGATCGCCGGCGGCATCTGCATGAGTTCCGCAAGGCGGGAGCCAACCCAGCTGCCGCTGTCGAAGTGGTGCGGTGCCGGGAAGCGCTCTTCGCCCAGTTGCTCGGCCAGCCGACGAACCAAGAGCGCAAGCGCCTCGTGCTCCTTGGGCAATCCCACATCGGCTTCGTTGGGGAGCCACCGGATGCGGGCCATGTGCAAACCGGACGCATCCGTCTCGTTGGCCACGATGGCGAAGCGCTGCACGCCCCGCACGGCGAGCAGGAAGATGTTGGGGGCGGGCGCGTCGAAGGAGGCCACGGTCACATAGGTGCCTACCTGGGCGAACTGCTGGCTTGCACCCACTTCCTGGCCGCCGGTCAGCGTGACCACGCCGAAGCCGCTGCCTTCGGTGATGCAGCGCTTGGCCAGCGCGTAGTAGCGCTGCTCGAAGACTTTCAACGAGAGGAGGCCGCCCGGAAACAGCGTCGTGCGCAGCGGGAAAAGCGGCAGGGCGTCGATCGCCTCATGAGGCGCCGGGGCTTTGCGCGAAAGGAAGGAAAAAATCGTTGACTCCAGAACCGCCGGGAGCGATGTTGGGGCCCCGCATCGAACGTCCGACGGGGCGGCCCACCCTGCGACGCAGAAGAAAGACGACGATCGCCAGTCGTGAGTCTCCTGCGGCCCCTCAATGCTAGCCCGCGAGCGGATGCTCCCGATCATGGCGGCTCACCGGATGGTCCGGCGCGAGGGCCGCCGCCACCTGATCGGCGACGTAGATCGAGCGATGCTTGCCGCCGGTACAGCCAATGGCCACATGCACCCGCGCCCGGTTGTCGCGAGCGAACCCCGGCATCTGGCCACGCACGTAACCGGCGATCGCATCGACGAGCGCGCGCGCCTCGGGTTGCCGCGCCAAAAAGGCGGCCACGGGCGCATCGCGGCCGGTGAGCGGTCGCAATTCGGGTTCGTAGTGCGGATTGGGCAGCACCCGCGCATCGAAGACGAGGTCCGCGTCCTGCGGAATGCCGGCGCGGTAGGCGAATGAGGAGATCGCGACAAGGGGACGATCAAGCCCGGATTCGACCGCCGTGATCAGCGCCCGGACGCGCTGCCGAAGCGCATGCGCGCTGGTGGCCGAGGTATCGAAGTCCACCACGCGACCGCCGACCTGACCGAGCCGCTCGCGCTCATCACGGATCGCCTCGATGAGCGTGTGGCGATCATCCGCGAAGGGATGTCGCCGACGCGTCTCGGCGAAGCGGGACACGAGCACGTCGTCCTGCGCGTCCAGGCGGAGGATCAGGAGATCGTCCTCTCCCCAGTTCGTCCGCAACCGGTCGAGCGCAGCGGCGAACTCGTGCACGAAGTCGGGCTCCTGGGCGTTGACTGCGATGGCGATCGACTGCCGGCGCGTCGCGCTCAACGCCTCGACGGCGGCCACGAGCAGGGCGCAGGGCAGATTGTTCACCACAGAAAAACCCAGGTCCTCCAGCGCGCCGACGGCCACGTTCTTGCCTGCGCCCGAGACACCGAGCACGATCACGATGAGCCGCCGCGGCGAGCGTGTCGCATCCATGGCCCGCTAGCCTTGCTCCATCAACCGCGCCTGCCGCTCGATGAACTCCCGCGTCGAATCGATGCCGCGGAGATTCAGGACGAAGTTGCGCACGGCTGCCTCGACCAGCACCGCGAGGTTGCGTCCGGCAGCGACCGGAATGACCACCTTGCGCACCTTGACGCCGAGGATTTCCTGGTAGGTGGCGTTCACGCTCATGCGGTCGAGCCGCTTGAACTGCTCGTCGGTGTGATCTTCGAGGTGAACGATGAGCTTGAGCGACTTGCGCGGCCGCACGGCCGTCTCGCCGAACGTGGTTCGGATGTTGAGCACGCCGATGCCCCGCACCTCGAGAAAGTCGCGGAGCACTTCCGGACAGCGCCCTTCGACCAAGTCCGGCGACAGCCGGTAGATCTCGACGATGTCGTCGGCGATCAGACCATGGCCCCGCGTGATGAGCTCCAGCGCAAGCTCGCTCTTGCCGATGGCGGAAGCGCCCGTGATGAGCACGCCCATCTCGAGCACGTCCAGAAACACGCCGTGCAGCGTGGTGTTCGCCGCAAGAACGCGTGCAAGGTAAAGCCGGAGCACATCGACGATATGCGGGCTCGGCTGCGTCGTCATGAGCAGCGGCACATGCTGGCGATTGCACATCTCGACCATGTAGGCGGCCGGCTCGCCCACGCCGCAGACGCAGACGCCAGCGAGATCGTCCGCCAGCAGCCGCTCGAACGTCGCGGTGCGCTCGCCTTCCGACTGCGCCTGCAGATAAGCCGTCTCCGCCGGGCCGATGACCTGGATCCGAAACGGGTGGATGAAGTTCATGTGCCCGACCAGACCCACATGAGCCTGCGCACTCGTATCCCGCGAAAGCAGGCGCTCACCCCCATCCTGTCCGGCCACCCAGTGCAATTCGAGCCGCTCCTGATTATCGGCAATCAGGCGGGCGATCGGGATGGTGCGCATGATGAAGAGCCCTTCTGCCCGTTCAGTCTGCCGGTGGGGCACATTCGTCCCGAGCGCGGCAACTCACGGTCGGACATCCCGCGAGGAAGCGCTGGACAATCGTCGCGAGCAAGCCCGAGTGCGAGGAGCCGCGCAGCGAGGCGCGAGACATACCGTGCGGGTAGGCGAGCGCCGAGTGAGCACGCGACAAAGCAATCGGGCTGCGCAGCAGATGGGGCAGCGCTTTCCTCAGGGCGCGCTGAACAGCGCATAAATCTGCTCGCCCGTCGTCGCTGCCGCCAGCGCTTCGCGGAAGCTCTTGCTCGAAAACTTCTGCGCGAGTTCGGAGAGGATCTGCAGGTGCTCGTCGGTCGCCGCCTCGGGCACGAGCAGAACGAACACATCGCGCACCGGCAGCCGGTCGGGCGCCTCGAAGACGATGGGCTCCTCCGGGCGGACGAAATAGCCGATGGCTCGCTCGAGTCCACGAATGCGGCCGTGCGGAATGGCGATCCCCTGACCGAGTCCGGTCGAGCCGAGCTTCTCGCGCGCGAGCAGGCTGTCCACGGTCGCCATGGGGGCGAGGCGGTAGCGCTCCTCGGCCGCAAGCGCGACGACCTCGAACAGCCGACGCTTGTTGCTCGCCTCGACATTCAGCAAGACATTTTCGGGCGTCAGCAGATCTGCAAGAAGACTCACGGCAGGACCATTGTCCGGTCAGGCGAATCGCGCATTGTAGTCAGGCTCCGGCACGCTGCCGGAGCCAAACGCGCCTGCTCAATTGAGGTCGCTGCGCTTTCTCTCGTGCCCCGCATCGCGCTGCACCTGGAGACGCTCCTTGTGCTTGACGACCTGCCGGTCAAGTCGATCGGCGAGCTCGTCGATCGCGGCGTAGAGGCTCTCCCCCTCGGACTGCGCGTGGATGTCCCGCCCGCTCACATGCAGGTTGGCCTCGACCTTCTGCCTCAATTTCTCCACCGACATCACCACGTTCACGTCGATCACGTGGTCGAAATGCCGATTCACCCGATCGAGCTTGGCGATCAGGTAGCTGCGGAGGGAATCGGTGACCGCGACATGATGACCGGAGATGTGGAGATTCATGAGCACACCCTGTGTGATGAGGTGGTGGAGATCGGCTTCGGCGCAGGTCAGACCTCGGGCACGGCCCGGTGCTGCATCCTGCGTTGACTGACGGGCGCGATGTTCGCGAGCTCCCGGTACTTGGCCACGGTACGGCGGGCAACGACGATGCCTTGCTCGCCGAGCAGTTCGGCAATGCGGTTGTCGGTCAGCGGATTGGCGGGGTCCTCCTCGGAAACGAGTGAGCGGATCATGGCGCGGATCGCCGTGGACGAAGCCGCGCCACCGGTATCGGTTGAGACATGCGAGCCGAAGAAAAATTTCAGCTCGAAGGTGCCGCGCGGACACGCGAGGTACTTCTGCGTGGTGACGCGGGAGACGGTGGATTCGTGCAGCCCCAGCGCGTCCGCGACGTCACGGAGCACGAGCGGCCGCATGGCCACCTCACCGTGATCGAAGAACGCCTGCTGCCGTTGCACGATTTCGCTTGAGACTCGGAGAATGGTGTCGAAGCGCTGCGACACATTCTTAACCAACCAGCGCGCTTCCTGCAACTGGGTGGCCAGGGGTGTGGCGCGGCGTTCGCGCTCGCGCGCGAGCAAATCGACATAGGTGCGATTGACCGAAAGCCGGGGCACCGCCGCGGGATTGAGCTCTGCGGCCCAGCCCCGCCTGCTGCGGCGCACGATGACATCCGGGACAAGCGCAAACGCACTGACATCGGCAAACGGCGCTGCCGGCCTCGGCGTCAACTGCGCAATCAACTGCCGCGCTGCGGCGACTTCCTGCTCGGTGAGGCCGATGATCCGGCGCACCCGGGCCCACTCGCCTTTCGACATCGGGTCGAACGCCTCGACGACGATCCGCAGCGCATGAGTGCGCACGTTCGATCGGGGCGCATTCTCGAGTTGCAAGCGCAGGCACTCGGCCAGCGACCGCGCCCCGACGCCGGGTGGATCGAACGACTGCAGCGCGGCGACCGCGGCGTCCCAGACCGACCGATCGATCGGCCGTGCGAGCCCGAACGCGGCCGAGAGTTCTTCGGCCGTGGTGTCGAGTAGCCCGTCGTCGTCGAGACTGTAGATGAGCGCCCGGAGCACCGCTTCCACCATCGGGTCGAGGTGCAGCATCGGCACCTGGGCCAGCAGGTGATCGGCCAGTGTCTCGTGGCGGGACTGCTGAAGTTCCGGGCCGTCGTCATCCCGGTCGATCCCTGCGCCCACGCTGGACCAGTCCTCGGCGAGCGGTGCCAGATCGCCCTCGCCCGAAGGGTCCACTGAGACGTCAATCGACCCCTCGCTTCCGCCCTCGTCTGCACTGCCCGTCGATCCCATCCCGACCGGATCGCTGTCGGAGAGCGACGCCACGGGCTCTCCGGAGCCCACCTCGGCCGACCCGTCCGCCACGGTGTCCCACGCCGACCAGTCGACATCGTCACTGTCGAGGATGCGTCCGCCGTCCTCGCTGCTCGTCACGGATGGTGTCACCACCGCGTCCGCACCTTCCGGCTCGGGGGGCTCGAGTTCAAGCAACGGGTTCTCGGCCACGGCCCGCTCGATCTCCTCGCGCAGTTCGAGCGTCGACAGTTGCAACAGCCGGATCGACTGCTGCAACTGCGGCGTCAGCGTGAGGTGCTGCGCGAGGCGAAGCTGGAGTCCGGCCTTCATCGCACGACCTAGAGGCGGAAGTGCTCGCCCAGGTACACCTTCCGGACCGACTCGTTGCCGATGATGGCATCCGGTGGCCCATCAGCGAGCACGCGGCCATCGCTGATGATGTAGGCGCGATCGCAGATGCCAAGCGTTTCGCGCACGTTGTGGTCGGTGATCAGCACGCCGATGCCGCGCTCGCGCAGGAAGCGCACGATGCGCTGGATCTCGATGACGGCGATCGGATCGACCCCAGCGAAGGGTTCGTCGAGCAGGATGAAGCGCGGACGCGAGGCAAGCGCACGGGCGATCTCGAGCCGCCGCCGCTCGCCGCCGGAGAGCGCGATGGCGGGCGAATCCTTGAGATGCGCGATATGCAGGTCTTCTAGCAGCGCATCGAGTTCGCGATCGATGACCGATTCATCCCGCTCGCGCAATTCGAGGATGGCACGCACGTTCTCGCCGGCGGTGAGCTTTCGGAAGATGCTCGCCTCCTGCGGCAGGTAGGACAGCCCAAGCCGCGCCCGGCGATGGATCGGCAGGTGAGTCAGTTCGTGGCCGTCGAGCGTGATCACTCCGCCGTCGGCGGCGACGAGTCCGACGATCATGTAGAAGCAGGTCGTCTTGCCCGCGCCGTTGGGCCCGAGCAGGCCGACGACCTCGCCCGAGTCGACCTTGAGCGAGACGTCGTGGACGACGGTGCGCGCCTTGTAGCGCTTCTTAAGCGCAACGGCTGAAAGCTGGCTCATTGCGCTTCGGAGGTTGGGCCTGTTTCACGGGGGCGGTCTTGGCCGGAGCCTTGCCGTCGGCTCCGGGAGCCGCGCTCTCGCGCGGTTGCAGGATGAAGGTCACGCCCTTCCCCGGGGAGCCGGGAGACGCCGTCGCCGGTGCCTTGTTCTCGCGGCCTTCGAACGTGCCGCTCTGCGTGCTGTAGGTGATGTAGTTAGCGCGGATCTCGTCTTCACCCACGAACAGAATCGCATTGCCAAAGAGCTCGACCACACCGTCCTTGCTGTCGTACTCGACCCGATCGGCCACGCCCTGCGCCCAGTCGCCTTTCTCGGTCCGTTCACGGAAGCACACCGGCTTCGCGGTGAGCACGGCGAAGAAGTTCTCGTCGGGGCGCGTCTTCACGTCGGCCTGGTCCGCAGTGATTCGAAGCGTGCCTTGGGTGATGACCACGTTGTTGCGCAGCCGGTACGTCCCCTGGGCCGCATCCCCGTTGAAGTCGAGCCCGGTGATCACGACCTTCTGTCGACGATCCGCGCGCTCGGCCTGCACGTCGGTGACGGTGCCGAGCGTCATGAGTCCGATGGCCAGCCCCGCCATCAACGGGCGAGCAGTGCGAGACAGCGGTTTCATTGCTTCTCCTTGGGGTTGAGCTCGAGCTGGAAGCCCCGCGACGTGCTGCCCGTGCGCAGTTCACGGTCGAGGTGCAGCCCTTGGGTGATCACCACGCGATCACCGCTCACGGTGCGCGTGGGTCGGTCGGTCATCGCCTCCTGCGTCTTCGGCAGGACGGTGATCGCCTCGGTTTCAAAGCGCACCGCATCACGCCGCTCGGTCGCGGCCTGGGTGAGCGTCACGCCCCCCGCGAACTGGATTCGCTCGACCTCGCCGCCCTTCGGCGCAGCACTCTCGATGGTGGCCTGTGCGGCGGTCACATTGAGACGCGGCTCGCCGGGCACATCGCTCTGGAATGCGGGCGAGGTCACCACGGTCTTCGACGCCGCGGGGAAGTAGTCCGCCCGGGCACCGGTCATGGCGTCCTGCACGGGGGCCGAGCCGTCCTGGCCACGCGCGACGGCCACCGTGCGGTCCACGCGAAAGCCCTCCATGAATTGCTCCGGTGCGTTCGGTGTGGCCTTGGCCGGCCGCACGCTCGCGGCGATGCGTGCGTCGAGCCAGAAGGACAAGGCAGCGAAGAATGCCACCGCCGCAAGCGGGAAGAGCGCGGCCAAACGATCCTGACTGCGGCGCGAAAGGTTGCTGAACATCACGCGCCCCGTCCTTCGAGATAGGCGGTGAGCAGGCCGTCGAGCCGCCCCTGAACACGGAGAATGGCCTCGATCAACTCGCGCACGGCCCCCTCGCCGCCGCCCACGCTGGCCAGCCAGTGCGCCCGCTGCCGCACGGCAGCAGCGGCGTTGGGTACCGTGGCGGCAAGCCCGGCAATGGCCATCGCTGGGAGGTCCAGCCAGTCGTCACCGACATAGGCCACGCTCGCGAGCGGCAGCCGCCATCGTTCGGTCAGCGTGCGCAGGGCGCGGGCCTTGTCCCGCTCGCCGGTGACGAGTTCGAGACCCAGTTCTTTCGCGCGTTGCTCGACCGCCGGCCCACCCCGTGCAGTGACGAGCGCGAGCTTCCAGTCGGCCTGCCGTGCGAGCGTGAAGCCGAAGCCGTCGGCGACCGAGAAGCTCTTGAGCTCCTGATCGCCGAGGTAGTGCAATCGCCCATCAGTCAGCACCCCATCCACGTCGCAGACGATGGCGCGGATCGTGCTCATGCGTTCGGCGACGGTGGGTGGGCGGGCCATGGCTCAGACGACCTTTGCCACGAGCAAGTCGTGCATGTTGAGTGCACCGATGAGCCGGCCCCCATCGTCGACGACGAGAAGAAGGTTCTTGCGCTCGCTCTCCATCAGGGTCAGCGCATCGACGGCCAGCACATCGGCCGCGATGGTGAGCGGCGTGCGTGTCATGTGATCGGCCACGCGGGCGGCAGAAAGATCGCCCAGCCGCGGCAGCGCCCGCCGCAGGTCGCCATCGGTGAACAGGCCCATCAGACGCCCGTCCGCGGCGACGATCGCCACCATCCCCATGCCCTTGCCGGTGATCTCGAACAGCGCATCCGCCACGCTGGCCTCCGGCCCGACCGTGGGCAGGGCGGCTCCGGTGCGCATGACATCGCGTACATGCGTGATGAGCCGCCGACCGAGCGAGCCGCCCGGATGCGAACGGGCGAAATCCTCGGCCGTGAACCCGCGCGCCTCGAGCAGCGCCATCGCGAGCGCATCGCCGAGCGCCATCGCGGCGGCCGTGCTCGCGGTCGGTGCCAGCCCCAGAGGACAGGCTTCCTCGGCCACGCGCGCGTCGAGCGCGACGTCGCTCTCACGCGCGAGGGTCGACTGCTCGTTGCCGGTGATCGCGATGAGTTTCGCCCCCACGCGCTTGAGCGGCACAATCAGCGCGGAGAGCTCGGCCACCTCGCCCGAATTCGACAGCGCGATCACGACGTCCTCGCCGGTGATCATGCCCAGATCGCCGTGGCTCGCCTCGGCCGGGTGCACGAAGAAGGCGGGTGTGCCGGTCGACGCGAGGGTTGCGGCGAGCTTGCGGCCGACGTGGCCGCTCTTGCCGATGCCCGTCACCACGACCCGGCCACGGGCGTTCAGGATGCAGTCGACCGCGGTGACGAACGCCTCACCCAATCGCGTCTCGAGCGCCGCGATCGCGGCCGCCTCGGTGGCCAGCACCGACCGGCCCCGTCGCAAGACGGCGACAGCATCGACTGCAATTTTCATGCGAGGCAGTATAGCCCCGCAGCCTTCAAGCAATACGCGGCGGCCGTCGCGAGGGATGAGGGCGTCTATTCGACCGTGAGCTCAACCCGCCGCGCTTCGGCCAGTGAGCCATCGCCCGTGGTCTCGACGGGCTTGCGCATTTCGATCCGCGCCTCGTCGATACCCGCAGCGCGGAGCAGTTCCCGCACGCTCTTCGCTCGGTTCTTCGCGAGCTCCTCGTTGGCCGCCCTGTTGCCGCGCGGGTCGTGGAAGCCCGAGATCACGGCCTTCCTTTCCGCATTGGCCTTGAGGAAGGCGATCACCTCGCCGACCTTGTCGCGCGCATCGGCGGAGATATCCGCCTTGCCGGTGGCGAAGTAGACCACGGCCTTCGGTGCCGATGTCGGCGCCGCCGCCGCAACCGGGGCCGCCTTGACCGTGAGCGCATTGTCGAGCGTCCACGCGGGCGTCCGCGCGGCCAGCGCCGCCGTGAAGGCCGCGCCCCAAGCGTCACGTGCAGCCGCGTCACCGACCTCGCCGGTGAGACGAAGCGACCGGGCGCTTGGCGCGCCGATCTTCAACTCGTCGACGACGTTCGCCGCGCCGTGACGCGCCTGCGCCGACTCGACCAGGGCGCGTCGCGTCGCCTCGTCGGCGACCGTGCCGCGCAGGATCAACTTGCCGTCGGAGCCGAGTGCCGCCTCCACGGGCCCGGCGGTCGCGGCGGCTGCAGTTGCCGTGGACGCAGCCGACCCGGCCGGAGCCGCAACGCAACAGGCCGCGCTGGGCCCGCGGCCGAACAGCCAGAGCAGAACGAGGATCAGCGCGAGAAAGAGCGCCACCCAGAGGTTGAAGCGATCCACGCGACCCGCGTCGCCGTTCATGTCGGCCGAAGCATTCACGGTCGATCTCCCCGGCCGATTCAGGCGTTGTCCGAGGCGTCGGACTTCATCGTGACGCCGGCCACGAGCTCGTCCTGAAGGCGCTTCAATGCCTCCCACTCACCGCGGGCGCAGAGCGCCGCCTGCCGGGCCCATGTCTCGGGATTCGCGAGCCGGAAGTTCGGGCCCGCGGCGTCGAGGATCTTCGACAGCGCCGCGACTTCGGTACCCGCAAGCCGATCGAACGAGTGAATGCCGGCGGCGTGCAGCAGGCCGTTGATCTTGGGGCCAATGCCCTCGATGATCTCGAAGTTGTCGTAGCCCTCGGGCGTCTTGAGCTTCTTGGTGATCCCGGCGGCCATGGCGGCGGCTGCCGAGGTGGCCGCGAAGCTGGACGCGGATGGGGTGACCGCGGTCGGCAGCGGATCGGGTGCGGTTGAGCGTACCGGCGCGGCCGCAGGGGCAGGCGATGGGGTTGTGTGCGCCGCAAGCAGAGCGTCACGCCGCCAGCGGTTGCGGTTGAGCAGCCAGGAGAGCAGCCAGCCGAGCAACGCGCCGAACAGAAACCACCACAGACAGCAGCCGAACCCCATCTCTACCCCCGTGCGTCCCGAACCCGTCTTGTACGTACGCAATGCTCCCGGGGAAAGGTGACGCGGTCAAGACGCCCGAGACCGCCCGTCGCCCGTCGTGGACGGGCTTGCACCAGTTCAGGAACTCTCCGATGGCTCCCGGACCCAGCGCGCCGCGGCGGTGGCGACCCGCGCGCCAAAGGCGCGCGCGGTGGCGAAGTCGGTGGCCGGGATGCCTTCCTTGCCCTGATCGATGTTGGCCTGCACCATGAGGCCGCTGTAGCTTCCGATGCGGTTCAAGTCCTCGTCGGTCGGCGGCTTGCTCGAGTTGTGCGAGGGCATCATGCCGCCGGACACCCAGAGCATGCCGTGCTGCATGGCCAGCGTGTAGAAGGCGTCGATCGTGCGCTGCTTGTCGCCATACCAACTGCCCGAGACGGTGAAGCCCGCCGCGAGCTTGTCCTTCCAGCCCTGCGTGAACCAGACCTTTGAGGTGGTATCGATCCAGGTCTTCATGGGGCCCGACGGCCCGCCCATGTAGGTCGGCGCGCCGAAGATGATGGCGTCCGACGCCGCCAGCGTGTCCCAGTGCCGCTCGGCGTCGGCGACAGAGATCAGGTGCACTGTCGCACCGGCAACGCCGCGGGCCCCTTCGGCCACGGCTTCGGCAATGGCCTGGGTGTGACCATAGCCCGAGTGATAAACGATCGAAACGACAGACATCATGTTCTCCTGTGGGAAGAAGGGGGACCGGGAAGCAATTGGGGAATTCGCCGCTCAGTGAGCGCGCGGAAGATCGAAGACAAGCACCTCGGCCGCGCGACCCTCGGTGAGGGTGAGCGCCGTCTCGCCGTCGAGCTTGGCGGCGTCGCCCTCGGCGAGCGGCTGCCCGTTGACCGTGATCGTGCCGCGCGCCACATGCACATAGGCCAGCCGCCCGGGCGCGAGCGCAAGCGTCGCCGACTCCGCGCCGTCGAACAGCCCGGCGTACATGCGGACATCCTGCTGCACCCGCACCGAGCCGTCGCCGCCGTCGCGCGAGGCAACGAGCCGCAGGCGGCCCCGTTTCTCGTCATCCGTGTAGCGCTTCTGCTCGTAGCTCGGCGCGCCGCCCGCCACTTCGGGAATGATCCAGATCTGCAGGAGGTGCGTCTTTTCCGTGGGCGAGGGATTGAATTCGCTGTGGAGGATCCCCCGGCCCGCGCTCATGCGCTGCACTTCGCCCGGCGTGATGGTCGAGGCGTTGCCGATCGAATCCTTGTGGGCCACCGCGCCTTCGAGCACGTAGGTGACGATCTCCATGTCGCGATGGCCGTGCATGCCGAAGCCCATGCCTGGGGCGATCCAGTCGTCATTGATCACGCGCAGTGGCCCGAAGTGGACATGCTCGGGATCCTGGTACTCGGCAAAGGAGAAGCTGAATCGGCTCTGCAGCCAGCCGTGGTCGGCTTGGCCACGCTCGTTCGACTTTCTGAGGGCAATCATGGGGACGCCTTTCCGGTTGTATGCCTGCTATCGCGGGCGGCGTAGGTGAATTTTCGGCGCCGTTGCGGCTTTGCAAGCGCTTGGCCATTGAGCAAGATGTTCAATAATTTCGAACATGCCTGCCCTGTCGCTCGATGCACTCGAACTCATCCAGACCGTCGCGCGCGAAGGCAGCTTCGCCCAGGCCGCCGCCCGGCTGGGCAAGGCGCCCTCCGCGGTCACCTACGCCGTGCGCAAGCTCGAAGAGGATCTCGACGTTCTCGTCTTCGATCGCCGGGGCTACCGCGCGCAGCTCACGCCCGCCGGGCGCGTGCTGCTCGAGCAGGGCCGCCTGCTGCTCGAAGATGCGGCCCGACTCGAACAACTTGCGCGGCAGGCCGAACATGGCTGGGAGCCCACGCTTCGGATAGCGCTCGATGCCATCCTGCCGTTCGACTGGTTGGTCGAGCACCTCGTCGCGTGGGACGCTGCCGCGTGCCCGAGCGAGTTGCGCATCGGCACCGAGACGCTGGGGGGCACTTGGGACGCTCTCGCAGACGACCGAGCCGACCTGGTGATTGGCGCAGCCGGGGACCCGCCCTCCGCCCACGCGATCGGCATGCAACCCCTGTTCGACGTCGA
>CAZSTF010000043.1:0-13717 GCA_964609555.1 uncultured Alcaligenaceae bacterium
CCGCTTGCCGAAATGCAGCGCGAAGGGCGTCCGGCCGCGGGGCCGACCGAGTCGACCGCGCCGGGCGGAACCACCGCTGCATCGGGGCCGACGTCTGGCGGGACAGGACCTGGGGCTGCGGGTACGGCCGCCGCGCCTGCGACGGGCGGCGAGCCCGAGGTTCGACCCGGTGCGGGCGTCGATCGTGAGGGCGTGCGCTGGACGTGGCCCACCACGGGACGCGTGGTCTCGCGTTTCAACGAGCGCGCACCGCTCAAAGGCATCGAAATCGCTGCGGCGCTCGGCACCCCGGTGGTGGCTGCGGCTGCAGGCAAGGTCATCTTCGTCGGCAATGAGCTGCGCGGCTGCGGCCAGATGGTGGTGATCAGCCACGGGGAAGGCGTGGTCAGCGTGTATTGCCACTTGAGCAAGGTCGCGGTTCGGGAGCAGCAGCGGGTGACACTGGGCCAGCGCATCGCCGAGGTCAGCGACACCGGCAATGCGCGACTGCATTTTGAGATCCGGCGGCAGGGGCGGCCGTTGGATCCCATCGCCTTGATGCCGAAGTAGAGCTCCCCCAAGCGGGCGGCCGACAGCGGCCAATGGGCGGGCAGTGCGTCACTGCGCCTCAGTATCGACGTTGCAACAATCGGGGCGTTTGAACCGCGCGGGCCGCGACGCGGCGGGGCAACGGCGGGTCGGTTCCGTGCCACAATCGCCGCGTTTCCGGTTGCCCAGCCGCGCCGTCTGGTGCGGACGGCGTAACGGTACTCATCAAGAACAAGGAGGCCCTCCATGACCCCGCTGAAACCGCGTTCGAATCGGCGCACGCTGCTTGCCGCCGCGATCGGCATGGCCCTGTCTGCCAGCGCCGCGGCGCAAACCGCCAACGTGCAGTTGTATGGCGTGGTCGATGTCGGCGTGCAGTACGTCACCGGTGTGCGCGGTGGCAGTGTCACGCAGCTCGCGAGCGGCATCATGGAAGGCTCCCGTCTCGGCCTGCGCGGCACCGAGGATCTGGGCGGCGGCTGGCGGGTGATGTTTACCGCCGAGATGCGCTTCGAGGGGGATACCGGCGCCCTTGGCAACCGGACGATCTCGGGCACGCAACTCCCGGATCGCGTCCTGGCCGGACTGCCGCCATCGTTGCAGGCGGCACTGACGAACGTGGCGATCGGTCCGTCGCTCGGGGTGAACACCGGCAATCGCCTGTTCGACCGGCAGGTGTTCGTCGGGCTCATCACGCCCGTGGGCGCCGTGCTGGCGGGGCGTCAGTACACGCCGGCCTTCGAGATCAGCAATCGCTTCGATGCGTTCGCCAATGCATCGGCGGCTTCCCCGGGGCAACTCCTTTTGATCCCCGCGGGCTTCGACATCCGCGCCGATAACTCGGTGATGTATCGCGTGGAACTCCAGGGGGCCTTCGCTTCGGCAATGTATGCCTTCGGTGAGACGGCGGGGGGCACCTCGCGCGGCAGCCTCTGGGGTCTCAATGGTGGCTACGTGACCGATCGGTTCGGCGTGGGCATCGCCTACAACGAACGCAAGAACAGCGCGGGGCAGAAGGCCTTGAACGGTCTCATTGGCGGCGCGAACTTCAATGCCGGCTTCGCCAACGTCTTCGGCATGGTCGCGCGGATCCGTGAGCCCAATCCGTCGTCGGGGCCGGAACTGCGCGCCGGGCTGATCGCTGCAGGCGTTCCCGGTGCGCTGATCGACACCGGTGTGCTGCCGCGCCTCATGCAGGATGCGCGCCTCTACCACGTCGGCGCCCGCGTGCCGTTGGGGGTGGGCACGCTCACCTTGGGCTACTCGCAGGTCGATGACCGGCGGGCGAGCAACGCGGATGTCAAGTCGTATGGTGCGGCTTACACCTATCCGCTCTCCAAGCGCACCGATGTCAATCTCGCCGTCACGCAGGTCGACAACAGCGCCAACGCACAGGTGCTGCCTGGTGGCAACGGGTTCCTCGGTGGCGTGACCGCGCACGCTGGCAAGGACGCAACCGCGATCCAGTTCTCGCTGCGCCACAAGTTCTGATTGTGCTGCGGCGCGCCGCGAGGCGCGCTCCACCCGCACATTGCCGCGGCCGACGACCACACGCGAGATCGGCCGCGCGGGCGTCTCCCGCGCCGGTACGGGGCCTGATTGAGGGGCCTCCTACAATTCACCGATGGATCAATTCATCTATCTGCTCGCGGTGAACGCGATCCCGCTCGTGCTCGCGATTACCCTGCACGAGGCGGCGCATGGCTACGCCGCGCGCGTGTTCGGGGATCGCACGGCGGAGATGCTCGGACGCATCTCGCTGAACCCCATCAAGCACATCGATCCGGTCGGGACCCTCGCCGTGCCCGCGCTTACCGTGCTGATCGGCGGCTTCTTCTTCGGTTGGGCCAAGCCGGTGCCCGTCAACATGCGCAATCTGCGCAACCCCAAGACCGACATGATCTGGGTGGCCGCCGCTGGCCCCGCGGCGAATCTCGTGATGGCCATCGGCTGGGCGATCGTCTTCAAGCTCTCCGAGGGCACGGCGGTGGATGCGATCGCGCGCGCGGGCATCGCCTGGAACATCGGTCTCATGGTGCTCAACCTGCTGCCGATCCTTCCGCTCGACGGTGGGCGGATCCTCGCGGGGCTGTTGCCGGGGCCGTTGTCCTACCAGTACTCGCGGCTGGAGCCGTACGGCCTGTTCATCCTGCTCGGACTGATGGTTGTCGGCCTGCTCTCGGTCATCCTCAAACCCCTTTTCGGCGTGGCCTACAGCGTCATCGGAACGCTTGTGGGCGTCTGACTCCCAACCATGACAGGAACTCCCACTGCGACGAAAGCGCGCGTTCTCTCCGGGATGCGGCCCACCGGCCTCATGCATCTCGGCCACTACCACGGCGCGCTCAAGAACTGGGTGGCCTTGCAGTCAACGCACGACTGCTTCTATTTCGTCGCCGATTGGCATGCGCTCACCAGTCATTACGACGACCCCTCGGTCATTGCGCGAGCGACCTTCGAAATGGTGACCGACTGGCTCGCGGCGGGTCTCGATCCCGAGCGCTCCACGATCTTCGTGCAAAGCCAGGTGCCCGAGCACGCCGAACTCACCGTGCTGCTCGGCATGATCACGCCGCTTGCGTGGCTCGAGCGCGTTCCGACCTACAAGGAACAGCAGGAGAACCTCAAGGAGCGCGATCTGGCGACCTATGGTTTTCTCGGCTATCCGCTCATGCAGTCGGCGGACATCCTCGTCTACCGGCCGGAGTACGTGCCTGTGGGCGAGGACCAGGCGGCTCATGTCGAGATCACGCGTGAGATCGCGCGGCGATTCAACCATTTCTACGGCAAGCAGACCGACTTGGAGGCGCGGGCCACGGCGCTGCTCCGCCAACTGGGCGAGCCGATCCTGCGCACCGCAGGCGCGGCCCGCACGGCGTGGATGGAGCGCGGCGATGGCGAGGCGATCGCCCAGGCACGCCAAGCGATCCACGGCGTTCGCGCCCTCGACGATGACGAGCGGGAACTGGCCGAGGGCTGGCTCACAGGGGCACGCCGTGCGATCCTGCCCGAGCCAAGCGTGCTTCTGACGCCCACGTCGAAGCTGCTTGGTCTCGATGGCCGCAAGATGAGCAAGAGCTACGGCAACGCCATTGACCTGCGCGAGCCGCCCGAGAGCGTGGAGAAGAAGATCCGTGGCATGAAGACCGACCCGCGACGCGCGCGCCGGACGGACCCGGGCAATCCGGACGATTGCCCGGTGTGGACGCTGCACGAGGTCTATTCGGATGAGGCGCGGCGGGCGTGGGTGCGCGAGGGCTGCACGAGCGCCGGCATCGGCTGCCTCGAATGCAAGCAGCCGGTGATCGAGTCGGTCAAGGCCGAACTCGCGCCCATGCAGGCGCGGATTCGCGAGATCGAGGCCAGGCCTGGATATGTCCGCGACGTGCTCGCAGCCGGCTGTGCCCGGGCGCAGCGCGTGGCCCGCGACACGATGGAGCGGGTGCGGGACGTGATGGGCTTGGCTCGTCTCGACGCATCGAGTTGAATCAAAAGCCCAACCCAGCCACCACGAGGAGGACAAGATGCGCAGCGGCGTGGAACTCTTGACCCAGTACGCGGCTTACCATCGGGATCGCCGCAACATTGCAACCCACTTCATCGGCATCCCGATGATCGTGCTCGCCGTCGTGATGCTGCTCTCTCGTCCAGTGCTCGCCACCTGGGACGGGATCGTCGTCACGCCTGCCCTCGTGCTCGCGGCCTTCACGACCCTGTATTACTTCTGGCTTGACTGGCGCCTTGCGCTGCCGCTCAACGCGTTTCTCGTTGCCTGTCTCGCCCTGTCGTTGCCCGTCGCCGCGTCCTCGACCCCAGTCTGGGTGGCGAGCGGTGTCGGGCTGTTCGTCGTCGGCTGGATCTTCCAGTTCGTCGGACACCATTACGAAGGACGCAAGCCCGCGTTCGTGGATGATCTGATCGGGCTCATCGTGGGCCCGCTCTTCGTCACCGCGGAAGCGGCGTTTTCGCTTGGCTTGCGCAAGCCGCTCCAGCAACAGATCGAATCCGTCGTCGGCCCGACTCGCATCCGCGGTGAGGCCACCCCGGCGACGTCAAGCCATTGAGCACCGTTGAATCCCTGGCCACCGCGGGCGAGGCAGCCGCGGCCGGTCCGGCGTCCGTTTCGGGCATTGCCCGGATCTACGGCGAGCCGCTGTCCGAGCTGCCGAAGGATCTCTACATTCCGCCGGACGCGCTCGAGGTGTTTCTCGACGCCTTCGAGGGGCCGCTCGATCTGCTGCTCTACCTGATCCGCAAGCAGAACCTCAACATCCTCGACATCCCGATGGCGCTGCTCACGCGGCAGTACCTTGAGTACGTCGAAGCGATCAAGGGGGCGCATCGCTTCGAACTGGCGTCCGAGTATCTGCTCATGGCCGCCATGCTCATCGAGATCAAGTCGCGCATGCTGCTGCCCCGACCGCCGGCGCAGGAGGCCATCGAGGAGGATCCACGCGCGCAACTGGTCCGGCGGCTTCTTGAATACGAGCAGTTCAAGCTGGCCGCGGCCGGGCTCGATGCGCTGCCGGTGGTCGACCGTGATTTCGCGGTCATCCACGTGCTGTTCGAGCGTCAGGCGCGGGAGCGTCTGCCCGACGTCGAGCCGGAGGATCTGCGCCGCGCATGGATGCAGATCCTGGCCCGCGCCAGCGTCAACCGGACGCATCTCATCAGCCGCGAAGGACTGTCGGTTCGGGCGCGCATGACCCACGTGCTGCGCAAGCTCCAGCCGGGCGTGCATGTAGAATTCGCGCAACTGTTCGATGATGATGCGACCGTACCGTTGGTGGTCGTCACCTTTCTGGCCATCCTCGAACTTGCTCGCGAGCAGCTGATCGTCGTCTCTCAGACCGAGCCTTACCGACCGATCTATGTGCAAGCCGCCGGTGACGGACTGGTCGTCGGCGTGCAACAGGCCCCGGACCGCGAGACCCCCAGTCCGGAAATGTGACTTTCGTCGTTGTCGCTCGCGATTGGCCTCACGATCGCGCCCGGGGTGGCTCAGGCGAGTGTTCCTGGTTGAGTTTGAGTTGATCCGCTGACGTCATGGCCGTGGCCCAACGTCATGTGCAACGCAGGCCGTTCCGTGGCGTGGTCCGGATCAGCGGCTTTTGCACTGTCGTGGATGCGTCCGTGAGGGCCGCTTGCATCGCGACCGAACCTTTTGTCTTCACGAGAGGATCCGATACTTGGATGAATTGACCCGCGCCAAGCGCGTTCTCGAAGCCGTCCTGATGGCAGCGAGCGAGCCCTTGCCGCTCGAAGCCGTCTGCAAGGTGTTCGACCCGCCGGTCCCGACGGAGACGGTGCGCCTGCTCCTCAATGATCTTGCAGCCGAGTGGAAGGCGCGTGGCAGCTGTGAACTCGTTCAGGTCGCGAGCGGCTACCGGTTCGTCACCCAGGCCGCGATGCAGCCCTACCTCGATCGGCTTGAACCGGAAGCCAAGGCCCCCAAGTACTCGCGTGCGGTCATGGAGACGCTGGCGATCATCGCCTACCGCCAGCCCACCACCCGCGGCGAGGTCGAAGCGATCCGCGGCGTCTCCGTCTCGGCGAACATCCTGAAGGCGCTCGAAGATCGTGGCTGGATCGAAGTGATCGGCCACAAGGACACGCCGGGCCGCCCGGCCCTGTTCGCCACGACGCGGGCGTTTCTGAACGACCTCAATCTGCGGTCACTCTCGGAATTGCCCGCGCTGGCCGACCTCGATGCGCACGCCGCGCTCGAGTTGCCGCAGGTTCCCACCGAGCCCGTCTACCCGGAACAGGCGCGGATCGAAAGCGTCCTTGCGCCGGACGCGGATGCGCCTGCTCCCGACGAGACGAGCGTCACCCTCGACACGAACCTTCGTCCTGACGCCGATGCCGGCCTTGCGCCGTCCTCCAGCACCCTTCACTGACCATGCACTCCGATTCCACCGACAGCGCCGCGAGCGACGTCCAGCACGACTATCCCGAGCATGAGCCTGGCGATGTCAATGGCAACATCGATCCGGCCTATGCCCTACGGGCGAAGGGCGCCACGCGATCTGCCAAGCGCCGCGCATCCACACGCCGCGGCGGCGCCGATCCGTCGGTCCCCATCGAGCCGGCACTCGAGCAATCGGGGGGCGACGCCGATCGGGCAGAGTCGGGCCAGGCGCAGATGATCGAAGGCGGTGAGCGTCGTCCGCGTCGCGATCGCCGAAATAGTCATCAAAGCGGCCAGCAACGCGATCGCGGTCGGAATCGGAATCGAAACCGCCATCCCGAAGCGCGACCCGGTACCCCGGATGCTGCGGGTGCGGACGCTGCGTTCCCGTTGCCACAGGATGCCGCGGCGGAGGGTGCCTCGGGTGCCGCAGTTGCGGGCGCAGACGTGCTTGAGGGCGCCGTAACGTTGTCGGCTGCACCCGCCACGCCGGGTGCGTTCGGCGACCCGTCCCGGCCGACCGATGCCACGGGGCGTCGCGGGCGCCGTCGGCAGCGTCAGCGCGCGCGGGCCGAGAACGGCCGAAGCCCGCGTGATGCCGTCGAGGGCATCGACGGGGCAGAAGCGCGGCCGATGGCCGGTGAGTCCGCCAACGGCGAGCGCCTGCACAAGGTGCTCGCGCAGCAGGGCCTGGGCTCACGCCGGAAGATGGAGGCGATGATCGCGGCGGGACAGGTCGAGGTCAACGGCCAACGCGCACACGTCGGGCAGGTGGTGACCGAGCGCGACCGGGTGCATGTCAAGCGACGCAAGGTCAAGGTGAGCCTGGGCGATGACAACCCGCGCGTGCTGATCTATCACAAGCCCGCCGGAGAGATCGTGAGCCGCGACGATCCCGAAGGCCGTCCGTCGGTGTTCGATCGGCTGCCGCGCCCGGATCATGGCAAGTGGGTGGCGGTGGGCCGACTCGACTACAACTCCGAGGGTCTCCTACTGTTCACGACCTACGGCGAATTGGCCAACCGCCTCATGCATCCGCGCTACGAGGTGAGCCGCGAGTACAGCGTCCGCGTGCTGGGCGAACTGACGCCGGAGCAGGAGGACCAGCTCATCGACGGCATCGAACTCGAGGACGGGCCCGCGCGTGTGACCTCGCTCGAGCGCATCGATGCGGACAGTGACTCGGCGAACCATTGGTACAAGCTCACGCTTCAGGAAGGCCGAAACCGCGAGGTTCGCCGGATGTTCGAGCATCTGGGCCTCACGGTCAGCCGCCTGATCCGGACCCGCTATGGCAGCGTGCAGATGCCCTCCTGGCTCAAGCGCGGGCAGTCGAAGCTCCTCGATGAGCACGAAACCTTTGCGCTGCTCGAATCGGTGGGCTTGCGCTCGCGCAAGAAGCTCGAGAAGGCGGCGCGCTTTGGCGGTGCACGCGGCAAGCTGCCGGTGGGCCCGATCGGTCCGATGCGCTCGGCGACTGAACACGCCGATGCCTGGCTCGCGCAAGGGGGCGCCATGGTGACGACCCGGCGCGGCCGCGGTGCGCTCCGGCGCGGCGCGATCGGGCCGATGGGGGCCGACCGGGCACCGACGGCGCTGCAGCAACAGCAGTTTCCCGGTTTCGGCGGCTTCGAAGAAGCGGCCCCGGTCGGCCGACGTCGTCGCGGTGGGCGGTCGGGCTTTGGGCCAGTCATGGGGCCAGGGGGCGAGGTCGACGGCAACCGTCTGCCCGCAGCACCGGGGCGGTCACGTCGCAAGGGCAAGGCCAAATCGGGCGGGAGCAGTGCACCCGGTGCCAAGGGTGGACCGCCGCGCGAACGCGGTGCGGAGGGCGCCGGTGGCAACAAGCGTCGCTCACGCCGCAATCGTCGGCCGGGTAGTGATCGCGGAGGCGATCGTGGCGGCCAGGCCCAGGCGTCGCCTGCGGCAGCGATGAGCGCGGCACCGACTCCGATCGACGATTGATGCTCGGCGTCGGCTCGGCGCACAAGGAGCACAAAAGCAGAGAGGGGGCCGCGGCCCCCTCTCTTTTTGTTCGATCGAGAGTCCTCAGTCCTCGACGAAGGTCTCCTCGCGCTTCTTGCGGATTGCAGGCAGCGCCAACACGATCAGGAGCAGGAGCGAGAGCGCGAGCATCGTCGCGCTGATCGGCCGTTGCAGGAAGACCATCGGATCGCCGCGCGAGAGCAGGAGCGCACGACGCAGGTTTTCCTCCATCATCGGCCCGAGGATGAAGCCGAGCAGGAGTGGTGCCGGCTCGCATTCGAGCTTCGCGAAGATGTAGCCGATGACGCCGAAGGCCGCGATCACCCAGACGTCGAAGGTGTTGTTGTTGACCGTGTAGACCCCGATGCAGCAGAAGACCAGGATCATCGGGTAGAGCAGGCGATACGGGATCTTGAGCAGCTGCACCCACATGCCGATGAGCGGCAGGTTCAGGATCACGAGCATCAGGTTGCCGACCCACATCGAGGCGATCAGCCCCCAGAAGAGCTGTGGATTCGCCGTGATGACCTGTGGGCCAGGCTGAATGTTGTGGATCGTCATCGCGCCGACCATGAGCGCCATCACCGCATTGGGCGGGATGCCGAGCGTCAGGAGCGGAATGAAGGAGGTCTGCGCGCCCGCATTGTTGGCGGATTCCGGCGCCGCCACACCGCGGATGTTGCCCTTGCCGAACGGGGGATCGGCATTCGCGCCGGCGAGCTTCTTCTCGAGAGAGTACGAGGAGAACGAGGCGAGCAGGGCACCGCCGCCCGGCAGCACGCCCAGGAGCGAACCAAGGCCGGTGCCGCGGGCAATCGCGCCGAAGGAGTGCTTGAAGTCCTGCCAGCTCGGCAGCAGCTTGCCGACTTTCGAGGTGAAGACCTCGCGGGCTTCGCCCCGTTCGAGATTGATGAGGATTTCGCCGATCCCGAAGATGCCCATGGCCACCGCGACGAAGCCGATCCCGTCGGTGAGTTCCGGTGTGTCGAAGCTGTAGCGCGCCACACCCGAGTTGACATCCGTGCCGACGAGCCCGAGCGTGATGCCCAGGATGATCATGGCGATTGCCTTCAACACCGAGCCGTGCGCGAGCACCACGGCGGCGATCAGGCCGAGGATCATGAGCGAGAAGTAATCCGCGGGGCCGAACTTGAGCGCAGCCTCCGAGAGGGGGGGCGCGAAGGCTGCGACGAGCAGTGTGGCGAACGTGCCGGCGATGAACGAGCCGATGGCCGCCATGCCCAAGGCCGCACCCGCGCGGCCCTTGCGGGCCATCTGGTAGCCGTCGAGGGCCGTCACCACCGATGAGGACTCGCCGGGCAGGTTGACCAGGATCGCCGTGGTCGAGCCGCCGTACTGCGCGCCGTAGTAGATGCCCGCGAGCATGATCAGTGCCGAGACCGGCGGCAGCACGTAAGTGGTGGGCAACAGCATCGCGATCGTGGCGACCGGTCCGATGCCGGGCAGCACGCCGATCAGCGTGCCGAGCAGGCAGCCGATGAGCGCGTAGAGGACGTTCTGGAAGGTGAGGGCGACCGAGAAGCCGACGCCCAGATTGGTGATCAGATCCATCGCATCAGCTCCACGGCCAGAGTTTCATCTGAAGATTGAGCCCCCAGATGAAGACCGCGGCGCAGAACACGCACATGCCGATCGCGATCAGGGCCAGTTCGCGGTAGTTCTTGTCATGCGCGGCAAAACCGGACAGGGCAATCAGGATGATCACTGCCGCGACCATGCCGAGGCGCGGCAGGGCCAGTCCGAACAGGATGACAGCCAACGTGACGAGGACAACCGGTGTCCACTTCCAGCCGATGCCCTCGGATGCGGCCACCTTGGCCTGATTCTTGAGCCCGACGCCTGCAACCAAAATGCCCATGAACACGAGCAGCCCGCCCAGGATGCGCGGAAAGTAGCCCGGTCCCATGCGGGCTGCGGTGCCCATCGTGTAGTTGTACGCGCCGACGAAAAAGATCAGGCCGATCGCGATGAACATCAATCCCGCGAGCAGATCCTTGTTCTTCAGGAACTGATTCAAAGGTACTCCTCCCCCTTGCACTCTCTGCCCCTCCGGCAGGGTCGGCGGGCATTATGACCATGCTCGCTGTCAGTGAAAAGCCAGCAATGGGATCGGCGGGAGATGCACGGTCGGAGGCGTTGCGGGCAAAAGAAAAGGGCGCCGCACGTTGCCACGCGGCGCCCTCGGCTCGGGATGCGCGAGGATCAGTTCTTCACGCCCGCGCGATTGCGCAGTTCTTCCACATGTTTCTCGACGGTCTGCTGCTGCAGACGCTGTGCGATCTGGCCCTTGACCTCCTCGAACGGCGGCACCTGCGCCGCGCGCACGTCCTCGAGCAGAATCACGTGGAAGCCGAAGGGCGACTGCACCGGCTGTGCCGTGAACTTGCCCTTCTCCAGCGCGACCATGGCATCGGCAAACGGCTTGACGAAGTTGGACGGCACTGCCCAGTCGAGATCCCCCCCGTTGTCCTTGGAGCCCGGGTCCTTTGACTGCGCCTTGGCCAGGTCGGCAAACTTGGCCCCGCCCTGCAACTGCTTGATGATGGCCTCGGCCTCATCACGCTTCTCGACCAGGATGTGGCGCGCGCGGTACTCCTTGTCGCCCAGGCTCGACTTGATCGTGTCGTACTCCTTGCGCAGCACGTCGTCCGAGATCGGGCTCGTGCGGAAGAAGTCGCTGAGGTAAGCACGGATCAGCACCGACTCGGAAGCCACCTGCATCTGGGTCTTGACCAGGGATTCCTTGTCGAGGTTCTTGGCCTTGGCCGCGCGCACGAGGAGCTCGCGGTTGATGAGTTCCTCGCGCAGTGCGGCGCGAAGCTCCGGGCCATCCGGCGCCCCTTGTGCGAGGCGTTCCTGAAGGATCAGATCGAACTGCTGCTGCGAGTAGAGCTCGCCGGGCTTGGCCGCGGCTGCCGCTGCCGGTGCTGGCGTCGCGGCGGGTCGGCGCTGCTGCGTCTGCGCAAACGCGGAGGCGCAGAGCGCGCCGAGGGTGAGCGCCAGCACGGGGCCGACGATGTGCTTGTTGTTGTTCATGAACCTTCCTGTGCTTCGTGTTCCTGTGGAGTGAGCGTGACGAGCTTGAGGGCGTGCAGCCGGTCGGGCATCAGATCGCCGACCAGCGCATACACCGTGCGATGCCGCGCAACCCGCGGCTGCCCTGCGAACGCGTTGGACACGATTTTCGCCGATAAGTGCCCGCCCCCGCCGTGCCCCGCGTGGTGGGCATGCCGCTCGGACAGGTCGCGGAGCTCAAGGAGCGTCGGCGCGAGCGGCGCGAGGCGAGAGCGCACGGCCTCGGTCAGTTCGTCCGTGAGGCCCGTTGCGGGCCCTTCCGTCAGCGCCTGTGTCATGGGCGCGGCGGGGCACCGGGCTCCGACGGCGTGTCACCGGCGGGCAGATAGCGCATGAGCCAAAGCACGTTCGCCACCGTGAAGGCGAGGAACAGTCCGGTCGCCCACCAGACCTTGAAGTTGACCCAAGCGTCAAGGCTGAAGTGATGCGCGATGTAGAGGTTCAACGCCGCCATGCCGGAGAGAAAGGCAATCCAGGCCCACGTGGTCCGGGTCCACACGGCGGGTGGCGCATCGATTGCGGCCTGCTTGAACAGCACCTGGATCCAGTCGCGCCCGAAGACGAGCTTGCCGACGGCGAGCGTGAGCGCGAATGCGCCGTAGAGCACCGAGGGCTTCCATTTGATGTAGGTCTCGTCGTGCAGAAGCAGTGTGGCGCCACCGAAGACCACGATGATTACGAGCGAGAGCCACTGCATGGACGTGACCTTGCGCGTGGCGATGGCCGACCAGCCGATCGCGACCACCGAGGCGACGATGGCGACCGCTGTGGCGACATAGATGTCGTGGAGCTTGTACGCCACGAAAAAGAGGATGATCGGGGCGTATTCGAGGACGAATTGCATCGGCGGGATTTTAGATTTGCCAGCGACGCCCATCCGGCGGCCCGGCCAAGCGAGAGAAGTCGAAGGTCGGGCCGGGGTCGATCTTGCGACCCGCGGCAATCTCACTGTGCGTCGTCAGGGCGCGTGCGCCGGTCTGCGCGTGGAGCCAAGAGAGCAGGGGGTCGAGCTGCGCGTACTGGGCGGGCTCGAAGGGCGTGGCGGCATCGCCCTCGAGTTCGATGCCCACGGAGAAGTCGTTGCACGCCGTTCGCCCGCGCCAGGCGGACACCCCCGCGTGCCATGCGCGCCGCCGGATGTCGACGAACTGGACGATTTCGCCGTCGCGCCGGATCAGGAAGTGTGCCGACACGCGCAGCGGGGCGAGTTCGGGCCAGAGGGCGGCGTCGAGCGTGTTCGTGAACAGGCGCTCGATCGCGTCTCCGCCGAAATGCCCCGCAGGCAGGCTGATGTGATGGAGCACGATGAGATCGATCGCGGCATCCTCGGGGCGTTCATCCGCGTTCGGGCTTTCGACGACACGCGCGCCCGGCAGCCAGCCCTCACTCATCGTCTGCATTCATCCCGAGGCGTGCGAGCCGGTAGCGCATCGAGCGGAAGGTGATGCCGAGCAGCTTCGCGGCCTGCGTGCGGTTGTTGCGCGTCTGCGCGAGCGCGAGCTCGAGCGTCTCGCGTTCGCAGCGGTCGAGATAGTCCTGGAGCGGCGTGCGCCCGGCAAGCGTTCCGGCTTCGACCGGTGGGCCGGCCTGCGCCGCCCGCATGACCGGGTTGTCGTCCGGGCGGAGCCGCAGGTCGGCCACGTCGATGCGGTCGGGCCGCTCGGCGAGCGCCACTGCGCGCTCGAGCACGTTTTCGAGCTCCCGCACATTGCCGGGAAAGTCGTAGGCGTGGAGCGCCTGGCGCGCCGCCTCGGTGAAGCCGGCATCACGCATGCCGGTGATGCGCCGGAGGATGCCCTGCGCGATCAGCTCCACGTCGTCGCCCAGCTCGCGCAGCGGCGGCATGTCGAGCTGCAGCACGTTCAACCGGTAGTAGAGATCCTGCCGGAATCGACCGGCCGAGACTTCATGCGGAAGCGACTTGTGCGTGGCACTGACGATGCGCACGTCGCAATCCTCTTCCTGCGTGGCGCCCACGCGCCGGACCCGCTTGTCCTGGATCACGCGGAGCAGCTTGACCTGCAAGGTGAGCGGCAGGTCGGCCACTTCATCGAGGAACAGCGTGCCGCCCGAGGCTGCCTGGAAATAGCCCGCGCGGTCCGCGTCCGCACCGGTGAAGGCACCCTTGCGATAGCCGAAGAACTCGCTTTCCATGAGGTTCTCGGGAATGGCACCACAGTTGACCGCAACGAAGGG
>CAZSTF010000043.1:13817-17589 GCA_964609555.1 uncultured Alcaligenaceae bacterium
TCGACGACGAGGACGCGCTGGGTGACATCAGCCCGGCGCATGGATCACCTCCTCGGCCAGTGGCAGTTCGAGCGCGAAGGTCGCCCCGCGCTCCGACGGTGCAAGCCGGATGCGGCCGCCGTTGGCGCGGGCCAGTTCGCGCACGATGTAGAGACCCAGGCCCGTGCTGCCGCTGCCGCTGAAGAACGGTTCGAACAGCTTGTCGCGATGCTCCGCGGGCACGCCGGGACCGTCGTCGCTCACGGCGATCACGGCGCGCTCGGGGACCTCGCCCGTCTTGACCACGACGCGCACGCTGCCTCCTTGCTTGCGCGAGTGCCGCCAGGCATTGCCGATCAGGTTCACGAGCATTTCTTCCAGATGTCCCCAGTCCACCATGATGCGCGGCGTCGGCCCGGGCTCGAGCAGCACGCCGTCGGCCGTGGAACCGATCATGCCCGCCGTCTCGTGCACGAGCTCGCGCAACCGCTCGCCCAGCACCACCGGCTGCGGCTGTCCGCGGTCGCGCCGACCGAGCAGCGAGACATCGCGCACGATGCGATCGATCCGCTCGGTGTTCTTGTCGATCATGCGGGTGAGCGCGCGGACGTCGTCGCCCAGATCGGCATTTTCGCCGAGCAGCTGCGCCGCCTGCTTGATGGCCGAGAGCGGGTTGCGGATTTCGTGGGCGATGCTCGCCGAGAGTCGACCCAGCGCCGCGAGCTTCATCTGCTGGGCCTGCAGGTCGATCAGCGTCACGTCCTCCAGGATGATCAGCGTGTCCGCCTCGGTGTCGAGCGCGACCGGCGCCATGCGCGGCAGCACACTCACGTTCGCACGTTCGAGCGCGAGGGGCTGGCCGTCCCAACTGCCCGGATCGGCAAGAAAGCGTTGCCACTCGGCTTCGAGCGAGGGCGAGAGGTCGCCGAGCGAGCGATCGGCGAGCAGGATTGCATCATCACCCGCGAGCCAGCGCCGCGCCTGCGGGTTCGCAATGACGATCCGGCCGGTGGAGGCCACGAGCAGCACCCCGCTGTCGAGCTCGTTGATGACCAGTTCGTTGACGTGCGCGAGCCGTCGGATCGCGTCGCTCCGGGCCTCGGCCAGCGCTTCCGCGTCGGAGAGATTGCGACCGAGCAGCCGCCCGATCGCCGCCACGAGGAAGAAGCCCGTGCCCACGACGGCCGCGGTGAAGAGCGAGGCGGTCGACAGCGGCCGCGTCGCCGCCTCGGTGACGAGCAGCACGATCGTGGCGAAGGCCGCGTGCGCGAATGCGGTTCTCGACCGCAGCAGGTAGCCATGGGCTGCGACGATCGGCAGCAGGTAGGCCGTGGTCGCCACCGGGGTGGCGGCCGAGGCAACCAGGATCATCATCACGAAGCCCAGATCCACGCCCAGAAGGATCAAGAGCAGGGTGGGCAGGTGCGCGCGCAGCTGTCCGATCAGCGCAAAGTTGAGCGCAGAGACTCCGGAGTACGCAGCGGCGGCCGCCAGTGCCGCCGTGGGGGCGCTGGCACCGTAGGCGACCGAGGCGAGCGCGACGCCGACGACCGTGCGATAGAGTGCGAGCAGGCGAAGCAGCCGCGTCGCGACTGTCGTCGAATCCTCGTCCGGCTTCACCGTTTTCGGTCGGCGCAGCCCGAATCGGCGCAGCGGTACCCGGTCAGTCGCAGCACCGCCTCGGACTTCGGGATGAAGGCGCCGCACTGGCTGCAGCGCACCGTCGGCGTGCCCGGCGCGAGCGGTGCCCGCGGCTTCGCGCTGCCGGAGTCACGTGAATCGGAACCTTCGTCGTCGGGGCGCCGACGGCTGCCCAGGATGGATGCGAGCCGCAGTGCAAACAGCACCACGAAGAAAACGACGATCCAGAAGATGATCTTGCCCATGCGTTCGGTTGGGGGCTCGCGGTCGATCGCGTCGAGCGGGTGCGCGCGCTGCCCTAAACTCGCTCGCTGTGACTCGCTGGGTGCACTGGCAGGGCAGTCTACCAGTGTGCACAGGTCGTCGGAGGCGCGTCCAAGGCGCGAAAGATGGATAGGGCGTCGATGACGCCAGGAGGTTCGAGGATGAGCCCGTCAGACAAGACCGCAGGGCAGGGGACATCAACCGCATCCGGGTCGCCCGGAGCGGCGGCCGAGCCCTGGGCCGCGTGGACCGATGCCATGCGAACCTGGTTCGCGAATCCCAATCACGTCAATCCGTTCCCCGGTGCGCCGGGGACGGCGAGCGGCTCGCCCGCGGCTCAGGTCGGCGAGTGGATGAAGCTGATCGATCCCGAAACGATCACCCGCCGGATCGAGGACTTGCGCGTGGTCGAGGCCTGGATGCGCATGAGCCTCTCTGGCATCGAGACGACGATCCGCACGCTCGAGATGCAGCGCGATGCCTACGCTTCGCTGGCCAAGGGGCGTGAGGCGGCGCAGGCCGCGCAGGCGGCGATGCGCTCGGCCGTCGAGACTGCTGCGCAGAGCATGGCGGACGCGGTCGCGAGCGCCACGGCCGCAACACGCGGGGCGCGATCCACCGCCAAGGGCGCTGCGGGGGGCGCGGGGACCACCGCCGGGCGAACCGTCAAGAAGGCCGCACGACGCAATCGCGCCACCTGATCCCGGCGCGTGCCGGGTCGTTTCTCGCGGGCCAATGGAAGCAACAACTTTTGGCCGCACTCGCCATTCGATGAGGTGAGAAACGGCATTTCCGGAAAAGTCGACTTGTCGCGATTCTCCTTTCGACGCCCCGCAGAATGGGGATTCCAGAGAGAAGATGTAAGCTTCAGAGGGGCCTTGGTTGGTTAACCAACCAGTTTGGTATGCTTACCAAATCATGGAGACCCAAGCTCACCGACCGGCAGCCCACCGGGGGGTCAGCAGTGCAGCCACGGCGCCGGATGCGACACCGCTGCCTTCAGCCCCGGGCGCGGTGCCACGACTCGACCAGTTGCCCGAGGATGCGCCGATGCGCGTCCGGTTGCTCACGGCCGCCGTCGAATTGCTCGAGACCGAGGGCTTTGCCGGACTCACGCAGAGCGCCGTGGCCCGTCGCGCCGGTGTGCGCCAGTCGCACCTGACCTACTACTTCCCCACGCGGGCCGCGCTCCTGCGGGCGACCGCGCAGTTCGGCATGGAGGCGGTGCTGGCCCCGATCACCGGCGCAGCAACGCTCGGTCGCCTGACGCTTGAGGAGTACAAGGCGCGCCTGCTGCCGAGCGCAGAAGACCGCGGCTGGTGTCGCCTGATGAACGAACTTGGATCCGCCTGCGCCGAGGATCCGGGCATACGCGACTGGCTGAAACAGTTCGATGCGAACGTTCGCGCGCGCATCCGGGACGGCTTCGTGGCGCTCGGCATCCCGGCCACCGAGGCGGACATTCTCGTGCTGCACATGGTCTACGCCGGTGCCCTGCATCAGGACGTGGTCGAGATGAGCGAGCAGTCGCTCGCCAACGCGCGACAGGCGGTGGCGCACACGATCGATGTGCTGGTCGCGGCGATCCGCGCGCGCGAGTCGGGCGGGGGGGAGCCGTGCACGATCGAGCGGCCGTACTCGCCTTCCGCCACCGGCTGCATGCACTCTGGAGACGCCGCCCCATGACCTTGCCCCGCAACGCCCGCCCGTGCCTGCGCGTGCCCCTCGTGGCCACGCTCCTTGCGCTCGGCGGCTGCGCCATCGCGCCGCTGCCGACCGCGGAGCCGCCCCGCGTTGCCACGACCTGGGATACGGCGCCATCGCCAGCATCCGATGTCGTCGCAGCCGCCGCGTGGTGGCGGAGCTGGAACGATCCCGTGCTCGAGGC
>CAZSTF010000044.1:0-13801 GCA_964609555.1 uncultured Alcaligenaceae bacterium
TTCCTGTGGCCGACGTGCTGCGCGGCATCGATGTCGCGCGCGATGCCGGACTCACGCCGCTCAAGGTCAACATGGTGGTGAAGCGCGGCGTCAACGACCAGGGCATCGTCGACATGGCGCGCCACTTCCGGGGCAGCGGTGTCGTCGTGCGCTTCATCGAGTTCATGGACGTGGGCGCCACGAACGGCTGGCGCATGGACGACGTCGTGCCTTCGGCCGAGGTGATCCGTCGCGTGAACGAAGTGTTTCCGCTGGCGCCGGTCGAGCCCGAATACACCGGGGAAGTGGCCGAGCGCTGGCGCTACCTCGATGGCGCGGGCGAAATCGGCGTCATCTCCTCGGTCACCCAGGCGTTCTGCCGCACCTGCACGCGCGCCCGGCTCGCGACCGACGGCCGCATCTACACCTGCCTGTTCGCCGATCGCGGGGTCGACTTCCGCGCTCTCCTCCGCGGGGGCGCGACCGATCAGGAGATCGCCGCCCTGCTGGCCGGCGTCTGGGCCGCGCGGGAGGATCGTTACAGCGAGATCCGCACGGAAGAAACGGCCAAGCAGCGCAAGGTGGAGATGTCCTTCATCGGTGGCTGAGCAGGCGCCGCGCGTGCTGCGTCACAACGACGTTGGAGGGTGAGAGAAATTCGTCGCGAGCGCGGCCAAGACGAGGCGCGATCGAGCGAAAGGCGAGACATACCTCGACGGTAGGCGACGCCTTGAGCAAGATTGCAACAACGTATTGGCAAGCGCAGCAGGATTTCTCGCACCCTCTCAAGGGGTATCGATGAAGTTCTGCGTTGAATACTCGGCGACCGGAAGCCGCCCGATCGTGCCGCGCGCACGGACGAAGTCGAGGAAGGGCTCGGCATAGTCGAGGAAGGTGTCCTCGCGTCGCGTGCCGGTGATCGTCTTCAACGTGGCGTAGCCGTCACCACCATCGGCCAGGAAGTTGTTGGTGATCAGGCGGTAATTGGCGGCGAGATCGAAGGCCACCCACTGTCCCGAGGCGTTCTTGAACTGCAGGTCGCGCACACGCTCGCCCTTGGGCTGGTTCAGATCGATCGTGTAGCGGAGGCCCGCGGTGTACGGATACGCCCCCGTGTTGCCCGACGCGGCGAGCACGAAGGCGATCCCGTCCTCGAGCGCGGCCTTGACCTCGGTGCCGGTCATCGTGAGCCGGACGAGCGTGTTCTTGAACGGCAGCATCGAGTAGATGCGACCCACGGTGATGTCGCCTGCCGCGATGTCGGTGCGCACACCGCCGCCGTTCTGAAGCGCGATGTCGGCACCGCCGAACAGGCGGCCACGATCCAGGAACACCTGCGCCACGAGTTGCTGGGTATCGCCGCCGTTCGCGTTGACACGCGGATCCTTGTTGCAGACGTCGCCGAGCGCCGAGCGGGAGGTGTCACGCTTCGTCCCCGGCACGCGGCGCAGGCAGAGGTTCTCGGAGGCCACGCCCGCCTTCACGTTGCCGAAGGCATCCTTGGCCGCCTTGAACGGCGCGAGCGCCGCCGTCGCTGTGGTGGAAAGCGAGGTTGCACGCAGCACCTTCGAGGCTGTCATGTCGCTGCGCATCGCGGCGAGGTCGGCGCCGGTCACCGCCGTGCTGCCACGGCGCGGCGTGTCGCCCACGAGAATGTGGGCGGTGCCGCTGCATTCGATGACGTCTCCGTTGCCATCGAACTTGACGTTCAGTTCGCCTACGGCGTAGCTGTACTGCCACGCCTGCACGATGCAGACGGGCTTGCCGTCCTTGTCGGTTGTCCGGGTGGGGTAGTCGCCCGCCGGCGTGAGGCCGTAGTCGGCGAGGTTGGTCGGGCCGAGCAGCGTGTGCGAGTCACCCCCGACGATCACGTCCACGCCCGAGAGCTGACGCGCCAGCGCACGATCGGCGCTGTAGCCGAGGTGGGTGAGCAGCACGATCTTGTCGATGCCCTGACCGCGGAGGCGGTCGATCTCGCGCTGCGCCGCAGTCAGTTCGTTCTCGAACGTCGTACCCGCGCTCGGCCGCGACGAGTTGGCCGTCTTGTCAGCGACCGTCAGGCCGACCACACCGATGCGCTGGCCGCTCCGGAAGAGCACGGCCGAGGGCTGGACGAACTGCCCCGTCGTGCCGAGCGGCGAGCCCGAAGCGGGACGAACGTTGGCCGAGAGCACGGGCGTACGGCAGGTGCCGCTCCAGAGGAAGTCGATGAACTTCTTGAGGCCCGCATCGCCGTTGTCGAACTCATGGTTTCCGACGGCCATGGCATCGAAGCAGACCGTGTTCATGAGTGCGGCGTCCGACTTGCCTTCATCGAGCGTGAAATAGAGGTCGCCCGTGATCGCGTCCCCCGCATGTAGCCGGAGCACGTTCGGGTTCGTGCCCGCGAGATCGTCGATCGCCTGCTTGACACGCGCGAAACCGCCGAGATCGACGGTCACCGACTCACGCGCACCGGTCGCGTTCGCGAGACGCACCGTCGTCGTCTCGGCGTCGAGCCGGGAATGGTGGTCATTGACGTGCAGGATCTTGAGATCGAGCGGTGTGCCGCCCTCATCCGAGCCGCTGCATGCGGCCAGCGAGAACGCGGCAAGGAGAGCGGCACCGACGTGGAGGGCGCGACGAGCGAATGGAAGGTGCGACATGTGCTTGAGAGCATGACGATCGGAAGCCCTCCATGATGGTTACCGCACGTTCCGGATCGATGACGGAACGGTTGCCGTTTCGTGACAGCCTCGCCAGGCCCGCGGGGCGCGGGCATGCAACAGAAGCGGTCTCCCTCGGGCGCACAGGGCTCATCGAGGGTGTACGCTTGACGGGGCGCAGAATGACCGCGCAACTCGGGTGTTCATCGGGCACATCGGGTGACACCTCGACTACCAGCGGAGACCGCATGCAACACACCTGCCCAGTTGACTTGATCGCCACGGAGCGCCGAGACGAAACGCGTCGGCGACCCGGCGTTTTGACCAACACGCTTCTCGCCTGCGCGTGCGCCGTGGCCAGCGTCGCCTCGGCGACTGGCAGCGGCGCGCTCGTGCCGGGAAGTGTCTATCGCTGCACGCTGCCGGGCATCGGCCTGTTCACTGGAGCCAATTTCGGCATCGTCGACGCGCGAACCTATCGCAACTTCGACGGCAAGACGGGCAACCTGCAGTTCGATCCGGCGACCGGCGTGTTGCGCCTGACAACGGGCCCGAGCAAGGGCATGGCCTACCAGCGACAGTCGGGCGGGAATTTCCGCGTGCTCGACGAGAGCGGCAAGGTCACCGGAGGAAACTGCGTTCTGAATCCGCAGCTCTCGATCACCGGACGCTGGTGAGCCCGCCCCGGTCGGCGGGCCGCGCCGTCGCCCTCAGCCCGACTTTCCGGGCTGCACGTGCCCGCAGTGCGGGCAGGTCCGGGCCTCGACGCTCGCATAGAACGCTTCGAACAGCGGCGGCAGGTCGTTGACGATGCTCTGCAGCTGAACCTCGACGCGGTGCACGAGGCCATCGCAGCGCGGGCAATACCACTCGAAGCCATCCTTCAGCCCCGCGGGGCGCTGCCGTTCGATGACGAGGCAGCGCGACTCGGGCTCGGGCCGCTGCGGCGAATGCCGCAGATGCGGCGGCAGAAGCAGGATCGCGCCCTCCCGAAGCTCGATCCGGTCCCGCTTTCCGCGGTCCATGATGTTGAGGAACGCATTCCCCTTGAACTGCCAGAAGAATTCCTCGAGCGGATCATCATGGAAATCGGTGCGCTGATTGGGGCCGCCGACGACGGTGACGATGAAATCGGTGTCCTGCCACACCTGCTGATTGCCGACCGGCGGTCGGAGCAGGTGCGCCTTCTCGGCGAGCCAGTCCGGGAAGTGGATCGGTTGCGGGAGCATGATGAGGATCCTCCTCTACTGACCGTGCGCAGCGGGTTTGTAGGCCACGGCCTTCATCTCGATGCGCAGGTGCGGATGCGGCAACTGATGCACCGCAACCGTCGTGCGCGTGGGGCCGGCCTCGTCGAAGAACTCTGCCCAGACCTCGTTGTAGCCCCCGAAGTCGTTCATGTCGACGAGGTAGGCGGTGATCTCCACGCAGTCGGCGAGTGTTGCACCCTCGCTTGCCAGGATGTCCCGGATGTTTTCGATGACCGCGCGGGTCTGGGCGCGAATGTCGAGCCGTGTGGTGCCGAGTTCATCGACCTCGACGCCGACGAAACTGTTGTCCGGCCGACGCGAGCTCGTCCCGGAGACGAACAGAAAATCGCCCGCACGCCGGATGTGCGGAAAGCGGCCGCGCGGCCGGGCCTTGTGCGGGAGGACGCCCATGGTGAGTGAGAGGGTGAGAGGAATTCTGCTGCGCTTGCCAATACGTTGTTGCTCGCTCACTCAAGGCATCGCCTACCCACCAGGTATGTCCCGCCTTTCGCTCGCTCGCGCCTCGTCTTGGCTGCACTCGCGACGAATTTTTCTCACCCTCTGAGTCGGAACGCGGGCGAAAATGCGCAGCAATCAGAAGGCTGCCAACGAGACCGGTGCGAGCCTCAGGCGCGCGCGCGCTGGGGGGCTGCGGCCTCGGAAAGCGCCGGAACGCGGCGCGGGAGTTGCATGTCGCGCCAGAGCGTATCGAGCGCCTGGACGAGCTCGTCGATCAGCGCCGGAACATGCGCCGGGCCGGGTGCGATCCGCAGCCGTTCGGTGCCCCGGGGCACGGTGGGGTAGTTGATCGGCTGGATGTAGATCGAGTGCTCGGAGAGCAGCCGGTCGGACACGGATTTCGCGAGCACCGGGTCACCCACGAACACGGGCACGATGTGGCTCGAGAAGCCCGCGGGCGTCTGCGACGGCATCATCGGCAGGTTCGCCTCGACGAGCCGCTTGCGCAGGAGCGCCACGTGCTCTCGCTGGCGAGCGCGCTCGACCGGCGAGGCCATCAGGTGCGAGATGCTTGCGATCGCGCCGGCCGCGAGCACCGGAGCGAGCGAGGTCGAGAAGATGAACGAGGCACCGAAGCTGCGGATGCAGTCGACGACCGGCTCATCCCCAGCCACATAGCCGCCCTGCATGCCGAAGGCCTTGCCGAGCGTGCCCTGGATCACGTCGATCTCGTGGGCGATGCCCATCTCCTCGGTGACGCCACCGCCGCGGGCGCCGTACATGCCCACGGCGTGCACCTCGTCGATGTAGGTCATCGCGTTGTACTTTTTCGCGAGCGCGACGAACTCGCGGATCGGCGCGATGTTGCCGCTCATCGAGTACACGCTCTCGAAGACGATGAGCTTGGGCCGATCCGGCGCGATCGTGCGGAGCTTCGCCTCAAGGTCGCGCGGACTGTTGTGCTCGAAGATGATCTTCTCGGCGCCCGAACGGCGGATACCCTCGATCATCGAATTGTGGTTGTCGGCGTCCGACAGGATGACCGTGTGCGGCAGGAGCGAGCCGAGCACGGAGAGGCTTGCGAGGTTCGCGCTGTAGCCCGAGGTGAAGGTGAGCGCGGCCTGCTTGCCATGCAACCCGGCCAGCAACCGCTCGAGTGCGACATGCCGAGCGTTGGTGCCGCCGATGTTGCGCGTGCCGCCGGCGCCGGTGGCCCCCTCGGCCACGGCCTGCTGCATCGCGGCGTTGACGAGCGGGTGGTGACCCATGCCCAGGTAATCGTTGGAGCACCAAGTCACGACGCGCCGCGGACCGGCGGGGCCCTGCCAGAGCACGTAGGGGTGGTTGCCCAAGGGCCGGGTGAGCTCCGCGAACACCCGGTAGCGGCCCTCGCGCTTCAGGGCCGAGATCCGCTCGGCGAAGCGGGCAGAATAGCTTGAGGTCGGTCGGGCGGGCGCAGTGTTCATTGCGATATCGATCGTCCGGCGCGGCGTCTCCGACTGCCCGAACCGTTCACTCCGGCCCGGCGCCGATTCCTCCCTGCCACTGCCCGACAACGGTTTCATGACGACTCCTGATTCTATGAGCGGCCCGATCGACTGGATTTGCGGCCGGTTCCGCTGGATGCGCGGTGACGAATATGCACAAACGTCCGAGACGGGCGATGCGTGGACACGGCGTCCGCTGGTCATGGGGATTGTCAACGTCACGCCGGATTCATTCTCTGACGGCGGTCAATTCGCAACGGCGGACGCCGCCATCGCCCACGGCCGCGCGCTCGCGGCCGCCGGGGCCGACATCCTGGACATCGGCGGGGAATCGACCCGACCCGGCGCGACAGCCCCATCCCTGGATGAGGAGCTTCGTCGCGTGCTCCCCGTGGTCGAGGCGCTCGCCGCGGAAGGTCATTGCGTGAGCATCGACACCCGCCGTCCCGAGGTCATGCGCCGTGCGCTCGCGGCGGGTGCGGCCATCGTGAACGACGTGTTTGCACTGCAGGCCCCGGGTGCGCTCGACGTCATCGCGGCCAGCGACTGCGGAATCGTGCTCATGCACATGCAGGGCACACCGGAAACGATGCAGGCGAATCCCCACTACCCGCAAGGCGTCGTCACCGAGGTGCGGGCCTTCCTCGCCGAGCGGCTGGCCGCCTGCACCGACGCCGACATCAACCCGGCCCGCGTCGCGATCGATCCGGGCTTCGGTTTCGGCAAGACACCGGAGCACAACGCCGAGCTCACGCGCGGCCTGCCAATGCTCGCCACCCTCGGGCGGCCGATCCTGGCCGGCTGGTCGCGAAAGCGCTCGCTCGACCGCTATACCGGCCTCGCCAAGCCCCCCGCGGAGCGGGTCACCGAGAGCATCGCCGCGGCACTCGCCTGCCTCGCCCAGGGCGCCACGGTCCTCCGTGTGCACGACGTGGCGGAGACGGTGGCCGCGGTCAAGGTCTGGCAGGCGCTCGGACCACGAGGTAGAGCCCGGCCAGCGTGACCGCCATCCCAAGGGCGATGTTCCACGACAGCCGCTCGTCAAAGAGAACCCACGCCATGAGCGCGGTGATGCCGGGCACGAGATACATGCTGCTCGTCAGGCGCGTGACCGTCCCGGTGCGGATCAGGTAAAGCATCAGCGACATGCCCACACCCGAGAGGACGAAGATGCTCCAGAGCAGTGCGATGACGACGTCCGGCGTGAACCGCACACTGAAACTCTCGAACGCCCAGGCAAACGGCAGCGTGACGATGAACGAGGCCGCGAACTGCACGGCCTGGCTGCTCCTTGCATCGACCTCGGCCACGTGCTTCTTCTGGTAGAGCACGGCGAGCGTGGCCGCGACGAGTGCAAGTACGCAAAGCGCGAGCGGCCCGACGATGCCCGCCGCCTCGCCCTCGCCAAGGCGCACCGCAGACAGCTTGCTCCAGAGCACGATCACCACGCCCACGAAGCCGATGAGCACGCCGACCGCCTGCCGCGCGCTCACGCGCTCGCCCCACCACGCCGTGAGACACAAGGTCAACACAGGCTGCAGGTTGACGATCAACGCGGCCAGCCCTGCGGGCATGCCTTCGCGGATCGCAACCCACACCCCGCCGAGGTAAGTGGCCTGCAGGAGCACCCCGACCCAGGCCACGTGCCAAAGCTCGCGCCCGCGCGGCCAGCGGACACGGGCGCTCAGAGCGAGCGCCGTCATGAGCAGCGTCACCCCGGTGTAGCGCAGCAGCAGGAAGGAGAGCGCCTCGGCATCAGTGGCGGCAAGCTTGGCCACGACGAATCCCGAGGCCCAGATGAAGATGAACGCCGGAACGGCGAGCCGCGCACCCACGGTCAGCGCGCATCCGGGGCGCGTTCACGCGCCCATTGCCCGCGTGTTCCGTGTTGAATAATTGCGTGAAGCATTCATCCCTGTCGAGTCGGTCAGCAGAAGTCAGTGTACGGTCGGCTGCTGTCCGCGCACGGCGCATTCCGGGGCTCCCCATCGTCAAGTCGCACACCTTCGACCCGCTCGCGCTTCGGCGTGCCTTCGGCAGTTTCGCCACGGGCGTCACGATCATCACCGCGATCGACGATGCGGGCGCACCGGTGGGGATGACCGCCAATTCATTCGGCTCGATCTCGCTCGATCCGCCGCTCGTGCAGTGGAGCCTGCGCATCAACTCGGGACTGCACCCCGTGTTCGTGCGTGCCGAGCGCTTTGCGGTGAGCGTCCTCCGGTCCGATCAGGAATCGCTCGCGCGGCGCTTCGCCTCGCGCGTCGCGGATCGATTTGCGGGCGTGGACCTGGTCATTGCGTCTGGAGGAGGCGACAGCCCGCCCCTCATTGCCGATGCCATTGCCCATTTCCAATGCCGCAAGGTCAATGACATCCGGGTGGGCGACCACGAGTTGTTCATCGGTCAGGTTCTCTCGGTCGAGACCCGGCCCGGGGCACCGCTTCTCTTCTTTCGCAGCCAGTTCCAGACAGCCTAGACCGGTCGCCGCAGATCAGAAGCGAGTCAGTTCGGCGAGAAACCCCTCGAGCGCAGGCTCGTAGCGCGTGACCGGGGGCACATGGCAGCGGCCGGACACGCGGTGGATCGGCCGCGCGGCCGGCAGTGCAGCGTGCAGGCGCTCCGCGAGCAGCGTGGGCGTGACCGGGTCATCATCGCAGTGGAACTGCTGCACCGGGACGCGCACGCGCGGCGCGGCATCGACCGCAAGGTAGCGATCGAGCATCAAAAAGGACACGGGCAGCCACGGGTACGCGCCGCGCGCCACATCGAGGGCCGACGAAAAGCTGGAGTCGAGCACCAGCGCGCGCACCGGAATCTCCGCCGCCAGCATCACGGCGACCGTGGTGCCCAGTGACTCGCCAAAGACAACGATGCGTGAAGGGTCGACGCGGGCGGAGAGCCAGTCGTATCCGGCCCGCGCATCGGCGCGGAGGCCGGTCTCGGTCGGCGAGCCGGTCGAGCCGCCGTAGCCGCGCCACGAAACGGCGAGAAGCCCTCGCCCGGCGCGAGTCAGGTACGCGAATCGCTGGGCCCGTGCCTCGAGGTTGGCGCCATTGCCATGGAGATAGAGGAACACGGGCGCGCCTGCATCACGCGGCGGAATCCACCAAAGGACGATCCGCTCGCCATCGCCCGCATCCACGACCAACTGGCTCGCCTGGGACAGGCCGACCCGCGCCGGATCCATGGCCGAACCGTTCGGTCGGTATTGCATGCTGCGCTGCGTGACGAGCATGAGCATGCAGACCGCGAGCCAGCCCGCGGCAAGCCCAGCGAGAAGCCTCAGCAGCCACTTCATGAGAACAAACTGTACTGCCGGACCGGCGCGAAGCTCGGCCGATGCTCCGGACAGGGACCGAGCCGCGCGAGCGCATCGAGATGTTCGGCCGTGCCGTAGCCCTTGTGCCGGGCGAAGCCGTAGCCCGGATAGCGCGCATCCAGCGCGATCATGTAGTCGTCCCGCGCCGTCTTGGCCAGGATCGAGGCCGCCGACACCGCGCTCACGTCGGCGTCCGCCCGGGGCTGCGCGCGAACGGGCGTGCGCGTCTGCTCCCCCCACGCGGCGATGGCTCGCGGCACATGGGTGCCATCGATCACGACACGGTCGAACGCAAGGCCACGGCACGCGACCTCCGCATGGGCGCGCGCCATCGCCGCGAGCGTGGCGCCGAGGATGTTCAGCGCCTCGATCTCGGGCACGTCCGCAGCAACCACGGCCCACGCCAACGCCCGCGCCCGGATGGCCAGGGCGAGTTCCTCGCGGCGGCGTGCCGACAACGTCTTGGAATCAGCGAGCCCTTCGATGGCCTCGCCCTCCGGCCCGAGCACGACCGCGGCTGCGAACACCGGCCCGGCCAGCGGCCCGCGTCCCGCCTCGTCGATGCCGCAGATCACTCGGGTGCCTCCCTGCGACGATCGAGGACGCGCAGCACCGTCTCGACGAGAACATCGCGGCCGGATGGGCTATCCACGGTCAATTGCTCACGAATCTGGGTGTACGCCGCCTGCATCGCCGTGCGTCGCGTCTCGTCACGCAGCAGGTCCAGCACATCGGCCGCCAGCCGTTCGGGCGTCGCCTCGCGCTGGAGCCGTTCGGGGACGACATCGGCTTGCGCGATGATGTTGGGCTGAGCGACCCAGCGCGTGCTGAGCTTGCGCCGAACGAGCCACGCCGTGAGCGGATTGAGACGGTAGGTCACGACTTGCGGGCAGCCGAGCATCGCCGCCTCGAGGGTGGCCGTGCCCGAGGCGACGATCGCCGCATCCGCCGCCCGGAGCGCGTAGTCGGCATGACCGTAAAGCAGTCGGGTGTGTCCCACCAGCGCCTCGGCGCGGGCCCAGAGCTCGGTCTCGAACCGAAGCCGCGTGCTGCGCGTCACGAGTGGCACGGCAAAGCGGACCTCCGGGATCTCGCGGGCAATGCGCTGCATGGTGTCCACCATGAGCCGCGCGTGCTGGTTCACCTCCCCGTCACGTGAACCCGGCAGCAGGGCGACGATCGGCGTGGCGAGATCGGCGCCCTCGGGCAGCAGCGTGCGCTTCAGGCGCTTGCGATCGGCATGAGCGAGCCGCGCCCGGGTGAGCGGATGTCCCACGAACGTGGCCGCGACCCGATGCGGCGCAAGCAGCGCGGGCTCGAACGGAAAGATGCACAGCATGTGATCGACCGCCTCGTGGAAGCGTGCCGCGCGCTCGGGTCGCCAGGCCCAGAACGTGGGCGCGACGTAGTGCAGCGTGGCCAGCCCGCCCGCCTTCAACTCGCGTTCGACGCGCAGGTTGAAGTCCGGTGCATCGACGCCGATGTAGGCCGCGGGCTTGAGCTCGGCGGTGCGGGCGAGAAGCTCGCGCTTCAAGCGCAGGATGCGCGGCAGCGCCGGCAGTACCTCGATGAGTCCACGCACGGCGAGCGTGTCGATGTCGCCCCAGGACGCGACCCCGGCCGCACGCATCTTCGGGCCGGTGACACCATGGAACCGCATGTGGGGCCGCTCCTGCCGCAGGCGGTGGACGAGATCGGCAGCAAGCTGGTCGCCGGAGGCCTCACCGGCGACGATGACCACATCGGACACTATCGTGCGAGCCCTCGTCCGGGCAGACGCAGAAATTCGATCAACGGCAGGAGCGCCGCGCGGACGTCGTCCGGCGTCTCGCCCGCCTCGGCCGTGGCCTCGAGCTGGGCGAGCCCATCCTTCAGGGTCAGCGAGGCGCGAAACACTGTGCGATAGGCATCGCGAATCGCGTGGATCGCCGCGCGCGAGAAGCCCCGACGCCGGAGCCCTTCGACATTGACGCTCGACACCGAGAACGGGTTGCCATGCCCGATCGCATAGGGTGCGACGTCCTGGAGCACGCAGGAGCAGCCGCCGATCATGGCGTGCGCGCCGATGCGCGTGAACTGATGCACGGCGGCCAGGCCACCGAGGATGGCAAAGCGGCCGACCTTCACGTGACCGGCCAGCGTGGCGGCGTTGGCCATGATCACGTCGTCCTCGACGACGCAGTCGTGCGCCACATGGGCGTAAGCCATGAGCAGGATGCGCGACCCGATGCGGGTGACCCCCGCCCCGCTCGCCGTGCCGCGATGCAGCGTCACGCTCTCGCGGATCACGTTGTCATCGCCGATTTCGAGCCGCGTGGGCTCGCCGGCGTACTTCTTGTCCTGCGGCGCGAGGCCCACCGAGGCAAAGGGATAGAGGGTGTTGCGGGCACCGATCACGGTCGGGCCATCGAGCACGACGTGCGAGACGAGCCGCGATCCCGCGCCAACCACGACGTCGGCACCCACGGTGCAGAACGGGCCGACTTCCACGCTCTCGTGAAGTTCGGCCCGTGGATCAACGAGGGCGGTGGGATGAATGCGAGCCATGGTTTGCTGCGTGAACGGCTTTCAAACCCGGAGCGCCGCAATCAGCGTTGCCTCGGCCGCGAGCACGCCATCCACCGTGGCTTTGCAGCGGAACTTGCCGATGTTGCGCACGATCCGTTCGACCGATGCTTCGAGGCGCAGCACGTCGCCGGGCACGACGGGTCGCTTGAAGCGCGCATCATCGATCCCGGCGAGGTAGACCACCCGCTCCTGGCCAGGCTCGGCTGGGTCGGACTCGAACGCGAGCAGAGCCGCCGCCTGGGCCATCGCCTCGATGATCAGCACACCGGGCATCACCGGGCGGCCGGGAAAATGCCCTTGGAAAAACGGTTCGTTGAAGGTGACGTTCTTGACCGCAACCACACGTCGCCCCACCTCCATTTCCAGCACGCGATCGACGAGCAGAAACGGGTAGCGGTGAGGCAGAAGGGACAGGATTCTTTCGTGACTGATTGCGGTCATGGACGCTTCCCCCGAAGCCCGCGATTCTCTCAAATCGCCCGAGGCGGGCGCACGCGGCACGAGGCGGCCGTCAGCGCTGGCCACTCCGGCGCAGCGCCGCCGCAATGCGCATCCACGTGCGGTGATCCGTCGTCGGGAACACGCCGGTGTACTGGCCGGGTTCGTCGATGCTGGCCGCGACGAGCGTGCCGCCAGAAACGACGGCGCGGTCGCAGATCGTGATGTGCCCGACGATCATCGCCGCGCCCCCGATCATGCAGTTGCGACCGATGCGAGTGCTGCCGGCCACGCCCGCGCAGCCCGCGATGATGGTGCCCGCGCCGATCACGCAGTTGTGGGCGATGTGGACCTGATCGTCGATCTTCACGCCATCACCGATCACGGTGTCTTCGATGGCGCCGCGGTCGACGGTGCTCGAGGCGCCGATCTCGACATCGTCGCCGATGATCACGCTGCCGATTTGCTGGATCTTGACCCAGCGCGCGCCATCATGCTCGAACCCGAAGCCATCGGCGCCGATGACGGCCCCGGAGTGGATGATCACGCGGTCGCCGAGCACCACCCCGTCGGCGATCGTTGCGTTCGGGTGGATGACGCAATCACGGCCCACGCGCACGCTGCGGCCGATCGCGGCCCCGCTGCCGATCGTGCTGCCTGCACCGACCTGCGTACCGGCCCCGACCGTGGCCCCGGCCTCGACCCGCGCGCTGTCCACCAAGGCATCGGCAGCAACATGCGCGCCCGGCGAAACGGCGGCAACGAACTCGGGCGGAGGATTCAGCAGATCGAGCGCGTGGGCGAAGATCAGGCGCGGCTTCGGGTGGATCAACCGCGCGGCGGAAACCCACTCTCCCTGGCCATCGGCGACGATCAGCACGGCGGCCGGGCGGCAGCGCGCGTCACCGAGACGACGCGCATCGGCAATGAAGGCCAGATCACCGGCATCGGCAGCCTCGGGCGTGGCCACCCGTTCGATCCGTGCCGCGGGATCCCCGGCGAGCTCCGGCGCAAGGCGGCCCGCAGGATCGAGGGCGCGCAGACGTTCGACCAGTTCGCCCGCGGTCAGGGGCCGCGATACGGGGCGGCGGGCCATCAACGATCCGCGAGCGCCTTCAACACGCGATCGGTAATGTCGATCCGGCCGCTCACGAACACGGCTTCCTGGAGGATCAGGTCGAAGCGCTCGGTCTCGGCGATCTGCTGGATGGCGCGCTGCAGGCGCTCCTGGAGGCCGGCGAGCTCTTCGTTCCGGCGCAGGTTCTCATCCTCGCGCAACTCGCGCTGCGCACGCTGAAGTTCGCGCGCCAGGGTGTCGAGATCGCGCTGACGATTGCGGCGATCGTTGTCCGAGAGCGTGAGCTGGTCGCGCTCGAACGCGGTCGTCGCATCGCGGAAACGCTTGGCCAGCTTCTCGACTTCGGCCTGACGCGTGGCGAACTCGCGCTCCAGTTTGCGAAGCGCCCGCTGGGCCGGCGCGGATTCGCGAAGGAGCTTCTCGGTATTGACGAAGCCGATCTTGAGTTCACCGCTGCGCGCGACGGCCTGTGCACTCTGGGCGCCCTGCGCGATCGCGTGGGGCGACGCGCCGAAAAAGAGCGTCAACGCGGCAAGCGCCGCGGCCGCAGCCCTCGGGACACTACGCAATGGGTT
>CAZSTF010000044.1:13901-17514 GCA_964609555.1 uncultured Alcaligenaceae bacterium
GCGTCAACGCGGCAAGCGCCGCGGCCGCAGCCCTCGGGACACTACGCAATGGGTTCAGTGGCATGGCGCGCCTCCGATCCATCAGAACAACGTTCCCACCTGGAACTGGAAACGTTGCAGTTTATCGGTCGACTTGCTCGCGAGCGGGAAGGCGTAGCTGAACTTGAGCGCACCGATGGGCGACTGCCACGCGATGGCCAGCCCCGCCGAGAAATGGAAGCGCTCGTTGTCCTTCTGCAATCCGCGCTCGTAGATCTGTCCCGCGTCGAAGAAGATGCTGCCGCGGACCGAACGATCGTTCTTGGTGCCCGGGAATGGGAACAGGATCTCGTTGTTGATGATGATCTTGCGACGCCCACCCAGCGCGCCGCCGGTGAACGACTCCGTGGTCGTCGTCGTGCCGTCGGGGTTGGTGACGACGGACGTGACCTTCTCCCTCGGTCCGAGCGAATTGGTCTCATACCCGCGTACCGATCCCACACCACCGCCATAGTAGTTCTGGAAAAACGGCAGCGGTCGGCCACCGTAGCCACCGGCAAAGCCGATGTCCACGTTGACGCCATAGACGAAATCGGCCCAGAGCGGCACGAAGAGCTGGCCCTGGTAGTTGACCTTGTAGTACTTGACGTTGGTGACCGGCAACGTGGATTCGACACCGATCGCCTGCAACCAGCCCCGGGTCGGGAACGTCAGACTGTCGCGCGTGTCGCGCTGCCAGCCAGCCGAGAGCTTGTAGGCGTTCGAGACCCGGCCGAACTGCTCGACGTATTCGAAGTAGCGCGGCGGGCTGATGCCCTCGGTGAGGGTGAGCCCCTGCGACTCGGCCTGCAAGCCGACGCTCACGCTGTCGGTTTCGCTGATCGGCACCCCGAAGCGCAACGCCCCACCCAGCGTGCGCAGCCCGTAGGCCTCAAGCCCGGTGCTGCTCGAGTCGTAGGTGCGCTGGTAGAGATCGATGCCCCGGCTCACCCCGTCGGCCGTCCAGTACGGATTCGTATAGGACAGCACCGCCGTCTTGGATGCCTTGCTCGTGTTGATCTGCACCGCGAGCGCATTGCCCGTGCCCAGCACGTTGTTCTGCGATACGGAGGCAGTGAGCACGAGCTTTTCGGCGCTTGAGTAACCCGCACCCGCGTTGAGCGTGCCGGTGTTCTTCTCGGTGACCGTGACGTCAATGTCCACCTGGTCTGGCGCACCGGCCACGGCCTGGTTGTCCATCGTCACTTCGGAGAAGAAGCCCAGACGGTCGAGACGCACCTTGGAGCGCTGGATCTTGGCCTGGTCGTACCACGAAGCCTCGAGTTGGCGCATCTCGCGCCGGATCACTTCGTCGCGGGTCTGCACGTTCCCCGCAATGTTGATGCGGCGCACGTAGACCCGGCGACCGGGGTCGACCACGAAATTGAAGGCGACCGTGCGCTTGTCGCGGTCGATCGTGGGCACGGCATTGACGTTGGCGAAGGCATAGCCCTCGCGGCCGAGTCGATCGCTGATCGCCTTGGCACTGTCGGCGAGCTTCACCCGCGAGAACGTCTCGCCGGGCTTGACGCGAATGAGCGAACGGACCTCGGCCTCCGGCAGCAGCATGTCGCCACTGACGTCCACCGAGGCCACCGAGAACTGCTGCCCCTCGCTGATGTTGATCGTGATGTAGACCCGCTGACGATCGGGCGAGAGCGACACCTGCGTGGACTCGACGTTGAACTCGAGGTAGCCGCGGTTTGTGTAGAAATTGCGCAGCGCCTCAAGGTCGCCCTGAAGCTTCTGCTTGGAGTACTGGTTGTCCTTCGTGTACCACGAAAGCCAACCGCCGGTCGACAGCTGCATCTCCGAGCGCAGCGTCCGCTCGCTGAAGGCCGAGGCCCCGACGATGTTGATGCCTTCAATTCGGGCGACCTCGCCCTCGCGAACGGCGATGGCCACCCCCGTCCGGTTGCGCTCGAGCGGCGTGAGTGTCGTGGTCACGTCCACGTCGTAGCGGCCGCGCGATAGATATTGGCGCTTGATCTCCTGCTCGGCCTTGTCGAGCAGGCTGCGATCAAAGATGCGTCCCTCTGCGAGCCCCGCATCGCGCAGCGCCCTTTTCAGGGTATCGACTTCGAACTCGCGCGCGCCGGTGATGTCGAGCGAGGCCACCGTCGGACGCTCAACCACGCTCACGATCAGCACGCCATCCTGGGCCTCGATCCGCACGTCGCGGAAGAATCCCGTGGCGAACAGCGCCTTGATCGCCTCGGACGCGCGTTCGGTCGTGAAGCGATCACCGACCTTGACCCCGAGGTAGTTGAAGACGGTGCCCGGATCGGTGCGCTGCAGCCCTTCCACGCGGATGTCGCGGACGGTGAAGCCCTCGTCAAGCACGGCCTGCGGCGCGGCTGTCGCCGCTGCATTCGGCGCGGCCGCGGCCGCGGGGTTGCGCGCTGGCTGCGCGGGCCCACCCTGTGCCGCAACCTGCGTTGCAATCAACGCAGTGGCGGCGAGGACGGAAACGGACAGGAGCTTCAGCCGGAACGGCTGCACGGAATGAGCGGGCATCAAGACAAGAGGCGTAGAAAGTCGTTGTAAAGGGCCAGGAAGGTCAGTGCCGACAGAAATCCAACACCGATGCGCTGACCGATGAGCTCTGCCCGCTCGGAGAGGGGCGCCCCCTTTACAGCTTCCGCGGCATGATATAGCAACTGTCCGCCATCGAGCATGGGCACGGGAAGCAGGTTCAGCACCCCGATCGACACGCTCACGATGGCCAAGAAAAGAACGAACGCCGTCGTACCCTGCTTGAGTGTGCTGCCCGCGCCCTCGGCCATCGTCAGCGGGCCGGAGACCTGACGCAGGGACACCTCGCCGCTCACCATCCCCCAGAGCAGGCGCACCGTGAGCAGCGTGGCGTCGACGGCGCGCTCTGCCCCCTCCACGGTCGCCTCGAAGAGTCCGCGCTCGACCCGAACCACGCGATCGCTGCCCTCGGCCATCGGAGAGGCAACGCCCACGTCGATGCGCCCGACGTCCTGGCCGTCGATGCGCTCGCGGCGCGGCGTGACCGTGACCTCGAAGCGGCCGCGTCCGGGCCGGTCGACGGTCAGACGCAACGCCGTGTCGGGCGCGGCGCGCACGCGCTGCGCCACGTCGAGCCACTGGTCGACCGCTCGCCCATCGATCGCGACGATCACATCGCCCGCGGCCAGACCCGCGGCCGCCGCAGGTCCGCCCGCCTTGACGAAGCCGATTCGCGCAGGCTGGTCAAAGGCCAACCCCCAGCCCTCGAGGCGGCTGCGTGTCTGCGCTTCGTCCGAGAGCGGTGCGCTTTCGCGCCGAAGCAAGACCTCCCGCTCGACACCGCCGGACTCCACCGTGAGCGCGAGTTCCTCGGAGAACAGTCGCGTGAGCAACTGCCAGCGCACATCGCCCCAGTGCAGAACACGATTGCCGTCGATGGCGACGAGGCGTTCGCCGCCCCGCAGACCTGCGCTCGCCGCAGGCGACTGGACCGGTGGCGGCGCAATCACCGTATCGAGTCCCCGCTCCGGAATCGCCAGCGCGAAGGCATAGAGCACCGCGGCAAGAATGAAATTGGCCAAGGGACCGGCCGCCACGATGAACGAGCGCTTCCAGAGCA
>CAZSTF010000045.1:0-17400 GCA_964609555.1 uncultured Alcaligenaceae bacterium
CGCTGCGACTGCTGCTGTTGCTGCGCCCAGGCGCCGGTTGCGAAGAGCGCAGCGGTCACTGCGATTGCAACTTGGGTTCGTTTCATCATGTGCTGAGTCCCACGAGTGGTGAAAGGAGGTGGCATTGCTGCCGCATTCGCGATTGTTGCAGGATGGCGACAGGTTTCGCAGGGGCGCGAGGCGCGTCAAACCTCGCAGAAAACGCAAGATCGAATTGAAGACGCAGAGGATTGCGTTCGGGGCGGAATCCGCAACCCATTGAAAAGAAAAGTCTTTCCGCCAAGGCACCCATCCGAAGCCGCCAAGGCTCCCGCATCAGGATTCTTCTGGCCCGTGTAGCGGCCAAGACTACAGCTTTCTGCGGCAAGTCAATTTCTACTTGGCTTAGCTGCGATTTTCACCAAAAGTCGACTTTTTCCTTCATCGCCCGCGAAGCCCCGTTTTGTCTTCGTTCTACGGTTAAAGCTGATCGGTCAGGCGTTGCAGTCGAACAACACTTGGGCGCGAGACGGATGGCCAAAAAAAAGCCCGGCCGAAGCCGGGCTTTTCCGTGCACCGTCGGCGCAGGTCAGAACTTGTAGCGCAGGCTGCCGTAGTAGTAGGCGCCACGCGGGTTGTGCACCGATGCCACGTAGCCGTACCAGTTCTCGTTCGAGAACGGAGGCTTGTTGTTGGTGATGTTCAGACCACCGAGCGAGAGGGTCAGGTTCTTGAACCCGGTGTAGCGGATCTGCGCGTCGATCGTCATGTGGTTGCCGATCCGCTGCTCGACGCCGCCCACCGTGCGGAAGTCGGCGAAGCCAGCCACCGTGTTGAACGCCGTCGTCACGCCCCAGGAGCCCCGCGTCCAGGCCACGCTCATCGTGTGGCGCCAGCGCGGGAACTCTTAGGTGTCGACGAGTTCGGTCAGCGGCTGACCCGGGTTGATCTGCCGCTTGAGCTCGATCATGTAGGTGTAGGCGTTCACGATCTCCAACTTGCCCATGCCGCCGAGCGAGAAGTTCGTGCGCAGATCCACATCGATGCCGCTCGTCTTCTGCTGCGAGGCGTTGAAGAACGTGCGGATGATGCCCGGCTGCAGGTCGCCCGACACGCCGCGCAGTGCCGCGCGGGCGTTCGCCGCGATGTCGTCGGCCGTGCGGGTGCCGCGGATCACGGCGCCCGGGAACAGGTCCTCGTTGGCGAGGATGAACGGCGCCGTCGGTGCAAGGATCCGGTTCTTGTGCTCGATGTTGTAGTAGTCCACGCCCAGCGAGAGGTCGCGGTTCGGCTCGATCACGAAGCCGAGCGAGTAGCTCTTCGACTTCTCAGGGGCGAGCGCGCTGTTGCCGAGGAAGATCGAGCGGACCTGCGCCGCGACACCGGTACCCGTGGCGCCGCAGACGGCGACCGTACGCGGATCGGTGGCACCCAATCCGGCGCGGTAGTCGTTGCAGCGCGGCGTGTCCGCCACGCTCGGGAACGAGGTGGACTCACCAAGGTAGAGTTCGGCGAGCGACGGCGCGCGGAAGCCTTCGGCGTAACCGCCGCGGGCGAGGAACATGCTGTTCGGCCGCCATGAGAGCGAGAACTTCGGCGTGGTCGCGTTGCCGAAATCCGAGTAGCGGTCGTTGCGCACCGCGATCTGGCTTTCGATGCCCTTGAAGAACGGCAGCGACAGTTCCGCGTAGATCGAGTTCAGGTCACGTCCGCCACGAACCGCCGTGCCGCCGGAGCCCGACACGGTGACCCGGTTCGGGTTGGTCAGCGCCACACGGGGATCCGGATCGTCCCGAATGTTCTCCTTGCGGTACTCATAGCCGACTGCAATGGCCGCGTTGCCACCGGCGAGCGCGAACAACTCGCGGTTGGCCTTGATGTCGCCGCCCTCGACCTTCGACACCCCGGTGCGCACTGGGCTGATCTTGATCGCGTCCAGCATGCCCGGGGGATTGTTTTGTGGGTTGAGCACGCTGTAACGGATGCCCGTGAACCCAGCGAGCGTGCCCGCCATGGCCTCGGTCGCGCGCTCCTGGATGATGTAGTTGAAGCCGGTGTTGGTCGTGTCGCTGCGACCGAAGTTGGCCGCTGCCTCGATGTCCCAGCCGGCCGCCGTGCCCTTGACGCCGGCGACGATGCGGGTGGTCTCGGACTCGAGCGAGTTCAGACGACGGCCCGCCTCGACAAAGCGGTAACCGACCGACGTGAAGGTTGAGCCCGCCGGGCGGTCCGGGTGACCGGCCGCAGCGAAGGCGGCCGGCGTCGGCGCGGCGCTGGTGTCGGTTTCGTTCCGGTTGAACATGACCTCACCGAACAGCGTCCAGTTCGGCGACAGCTGGAACGTGGCCGCCCCGAAGGCACCGATCCGCTGCGTATCGGGGATCAGATCGTTGTCCGGCGCGAAGTCGTACGCGCACACCGTGCCGCCGCCGCCGACACCCAAGCTCGCTGCCGACACCACGCGGTCCGAAGGGCAGTTGGTGAAGGCCGCGTTCGGGTTGCCGCCGCCCGCCCAATAGCCCGGATTGCCGGTCGGCGAACGGAAGTCGAGACCGCCGCGACCCGCACCGCGCGCCCGCTGGTCGGGGCTCCGCGAGAAGTCACGCTGCTGGGAGTTGATCTTGTCCCGTTTGTAGAAGTCGATCGTGCCCATGACGTTGAAGCGGTCACGAGCAAGGTTGCCGTAGCCCGCAGCGATGGCTGCGCGGGTCTCGCCGCCGCCGCCATCCTTCGAGTCACCGTAGGAAGCCGAAAGCTCGACGCCCCGGAAGTCCTTGCGCAGGATGACGTTGATCACGCCGGCGATCGCATCGGAGCCGTAGATCGCGGAGGCGCCGTCCTTGAGCACTTCGATCCGCTCGATGGCCGACACCGGAATCGAGTTCAGGTCAACGAAGTTCTCGTTGATGTTCTGGGCGAAGCCGTAGTTGGCCACACGGCGGCCGTTCAGAAGTACGAGGGTGGTGTTTGCGCCCAGGCCGCGCAGGGAGACGGCGGCCGTGCCTGGCGCGAACGTGTTTCCGGCGCCAGTCGCTTCGCTGAACGAGCCCCCGCTGACGACCGTGAGGGTCGACAGCAACTCGTTGACCGTGGACTTGCCGGAGTTCTGGATGTCCTCGCGCTTGATGATGACGACAGGCAGCGGGCCCTCGGCGTCGATTCGCTTGATGTTCGAGCCGGTGACTTCGATGCGCTCGACACGCTGGGTGTCCTGCGCGAAGGCGCCGGTGGCAACGATTGCCGCCGCAACGGCAACCGCGATCGGTTTCATGTGGGTCATCGTGACTCCCCGGTGAAAGTGAAAGAAAAAAGGCTCTCCGAGCCCATGACACGATTCTTTCTCGGAATTCGTCGCGCGGGCGGCACCACGGCAGAGGGGCGCGGGTCGAGCGCGCAGACACCGGGGGGGTCGTCGTCACAGAACGACGCCAACTCTTTGATCGGAATAGGATTTTCTCGGCCTGCCGCGAGATGCGCAGCGCCCGCCAGGCAAACTCAGGATTTCCCTAGGCCTGTTGCGCGCGTGGTACAGACTGGACGTTGCCCTTCGAGCGCATCGACGCAGGGAGCGCCTGCACCCTGCGCCGAGATCACGCGTGCGCTGCCGCCCCGGGGATGCCTCTCGGGATCGAGTCGAGCAGCTTCTTCGTGTACGGATCCCTCGGCGACGCATAGAGCGTGTCCGAGTCGGCATGCTCGACGACCTCGCCCTGATTCATGACCATGACCTCGTCGCTCATGTATTTGACGACCGCGAGGTCATGCGAGATGAAGATGTAGGACAGCCCGAACTCATCCTGCAGATCCTGCAGCAGGTTGAGCACCTGCGCCTGCACCGACACGTCGAGCGCCGAGACCGATTCGTCGCAGATCAGGATGTCCGGCCGCATGGTCAGACAGCGTGCAATGGCTATGCGCTGCCGCTGCCCGCCCGAGAACTCGTGCGGATACTTGTAGAAGCTCATCTCGGGCAACCCGACCTTGGCCAGGAGTTCAAAGACCAGTTTCGCACGGCTCTGCGCGTCACCGCCTTCCCCGTGGACGATCAAGGGCTCCATGACGATCTGCCCAACCGTCATGCGCGGATTGAGCGAGGCGTAGGGGTTCTGGAAGATGATCTGGATGCGCTTCTTGTAGGGGAGGAACTCGCGCTCGGAGAGGGCGAGGATGTTCTTGCCGTCGAACCACGCCTCGCCCGAGGTCGCCTCATGCAGCCGCATGAGCGTGAGACCCACGGTCGTCTTGCCCGAGCCCGACTCTCCGACAAGTCCGAGGGTCTTGCCCTTGCGCAGCTTGAACGAGACGTTCTTCACGGCGTGGAAGGTCCTCTTGCCGAACAGCCCCTCCCGGGAATGAAAGTCCTTGCACAGGTTCTTGACCTCAAGCACCACGGGATCGCTCTCGCTCACGCCGCGCGTACGCGTCTCGCTCTTCATGACGTGGCCCCGCCCGGCCATGAAGTCGTCGATGACCGGCAGGCGCTTCGGGCGCGAATCCACCACGGGCCGGCAGGCAAGGAGCGCCTGCGTGTAGCTGTCCGCGGGGTTCGCGAAGACGGCACGCGTCTCGCCCTGCTCCCGGATCTCCCCGTGGCGCATCACCACCACGCGATCGGCGATGTCGCCGACGACCGCGAGGTCGTGCGTGATGAAGAGCACGCTCATGCCGTGTTTCTTCTGCAATTCCGCGATCAGGTCGAGGATCTGCTTCTGGATGGTCACGTCGAGCGCGGTGGTCGGCTCGTCAGCGATCAGGAGCTTCGGCTCACAGGCAATCGCCATGGCGATCATCACGCGCTGCTGCTGGCCACCCGACATCTGGTGCGGGTAGTAGCGGACGCGCGATTCCGGCTCGGGGATGCCGACCTCGCGCAAGAGCTCCACGGCACGCTGCTCGGCGGCCGCGCCCGTCATGCCCTTGTGCTCGCGCAGAACCTCGCAGATCTGGTAGCCCACGGTGAACACCGGGTTGAGCGACGACATCGGCTCCTGGAAGATCATCGAGATTTCGCTGCCGCGCAGCGCACGCTTCTCGGCCCCCGTGATCTTGAGCAGATCACGGCCACCGAACTCAATGACGCTCGCCGGGTCGATGATCGCGTTCTCCTTGGGCAGGAGCCCCAGGATCGCCAGCGACGCCACAGACTTGCCCGAGCCGGACTCACCGACCAGGGCAACCGTCTCGTTGGGCATGACGTCGAAGGAAATGCCCTTGAGCGCCTCGAAGATGTTCTTGCGGTCGATGCGGAACTTCACCCGCAGGTTTTGAACGGACAGAAGCGGCTTGCTCATCTCGCGCCCCCCTACTTGAGCTTCGGATCGAGCGCATCGCGGAGCGCATCCGTGAACAGGCTGAAGGCCGTGACAAGCACCGCCATGAAGAGCGTGGCCGCGGCGAGCTGCCACCAGTAGCCGAGGATCAGTTCGTTCTGCGCCTCGTTCAGCATCGAGCCCCAGCTCACCGTATCGACCCCCACCCCGAAGCCGAGGTAGGACAGGATCACCTCGCTCTTGATGAAGATCACCACGTAGAGAGACAGTTGCACGAGCACCACGTGCGAGATGTTCGGGAAGATATGCGTGAACATCCGCCGCATGTGCGTGGCCCCGATCGCGTTGGCTGCCCGGACGTAATCCCGCGCCTTGTGCTTCATGTACTCGGCCCGCACGACACGGAAGATGGATGTCCAGCCCGTGAGCCCGAGGATCAGCACCACGGTGAGCACGCCCTTCTTCTGCAGCACCGCGGCGATCGCGAGCACGAGCAGGATGTACGGGATCGAATTGAAGATCGAGTAGAACCAGTTGAAGAAGTCGTCGGTCTTGCCGCCGAAGTACCCCGACACCGCCCCGAGCAGCGTGCCGATCACGGTGGCGAGGATCGCTGCAGCAAAGCCGACGAGCAGCGACGTCTCGGTGCCCTGAACCACCTTGTCCCAGACGCTCCGCCCCCATTTGTCGGCACCGAAGGCCAGGTGCCGGGCCTTCTTGTCCTCCCCGACGTCTTCGATCGCACCATCGACGCGCCCCAGCTTCTTGTTGAGCTCCGCGATGACGTCGGCCAGGGGGTCGACGATCTTGATCTCCTCGACCCCCGCGGCCCCCTGCCCCACCTGGGCGCGCAATTCATCCAGCGTCGCACGGAGCGGATCCCGGTCATTCACGATGGGCTGGCGCTGCACGGCCAGGCCTTCGACCTCGGGCCCCTTCTCGCCTTCTCCCTTGGTCGCCTCGGTCGCCGCCGCGTAGAAGCCCTTGAACAGCGTAGGTGGGGCGTAGTTGACCGCGATCTCGCTGTTCCAGTTCTTGGCCACCAGGCCGAACATCGAGGCGATGGCGAGCAGCAGGAAGGCCACGACGACGATGAGCGAGGCGACCGCCACGCGGTCACGCATGAGTCGCTTCCAGGCGAGGGACCACAGTCCGGGCGAGCGCTCGATACCGATGTCGGCAGCAGGATTCATGACAGGATTGGCAGCGGACATGACGACCCTCCTACTTGAGTTCGACACGCGGGTCGACTGCCTTGTAGAGCAGGTCCGCAAGCAGGTTGGCAAGCATCGTGGCCAGCGCCACGTAGACCGTGATGGCCTTGATGACCGGGAAGTCGGAGCGCTCGACCGCGAGGATGACCTCGCGACCGATGCCCGGCACCGAGAAGAAGCGCTCGATGAGGAACAACCCCACGAGCAGCCCGGGCAACTGGATCATCAGGTTGGTGATGATCGGAATCGCCGCGTTGCGAAGGACGTGAACCAGCATCACACGGTTCTCGGACAGACCCTTCGCGCGCGCGGTGCGCACGTAGTCCTGATTCACCTCGTCAAGCAGGAACGTTCGGTAGAGGCGGATATTGGGCGCGAGCGACACCGCAAGCGCGATGATGATCGGCAATGCGGCGTACTTGAAGAGGTTCTCGAAGAAGCCATTGCCCCAGCCCTGCACCGGGAACCAGCCGAGTTTGTAGGCCAGCACGTACTGCAGCACGATGATGTAGACCAGGATCGAGATCGATTGCGCCACCGTGCAGGACACCATCACGCTTCGGTCGGTGAGGGAACCGCGCTTGTAGGCGACCACGAGCGCGATCGCGATCGCGATGATCGTCTCGAGGATCAGAAGCGGCACGCCGATCATGAGCGAGTTGGGCAGACGCGTCGCGAAGATCGATGACACCGCCTCGTTCGTGCTCCAGCTTTGCCCGAAGTCGAAGGTCACCACCTGCTTGACGAAGAGGAGCAACTGGTACCAGTACGGCTCGTCGATGCCGAGCTGCTTGCGGATGTTGGCAATCTGCTCGGCGTTGGAAATCTTGCCCGCGAGCAGATACGCGGGGTCCCCGCCCACCACGTTGAAGAGCAGGAAGATCAGCAGGATGACGCCGGCCATGGTTGGCACGATCTGCCAGAGACGGCGGATGATGTAGGCGGTCATGGCTTACTTGCCCTTCCCCGTGTTCACGTCCAGATACATCCACTCGGCGAGCAGGATGGGATGCTTCTTGTACCCGCGCACCCACGGGTGGATCATCTGGTTGCGGATGCGCGAGACGCCCATCACCCAAGGCGTGTCGGCCTCGAACTGCTTCTGCATTTCGAGGTAGAGCTTGTTGCGCTCCGGGCCATCGGGCAGTCGCGCGGAGGCCTCGTAGAGCCGGTCGAACTCGGCACTCTTGTAGCAACCGTTGTTCGACTCGCCGATGTTCTTCGAGTAGAGCAACTGCATGAAGTTGTCGCCGTCCGGGTAGTCGGCGATCCAGGCTGCACCCCGAATCTGGATCTGGCAGCGCTTCTCGCGCTTCAAGGAATCCGCGAACTTCTCCGTCTCGGTCTCGAAGCGGATGCCGATCGCATTCACGTTCTTCTTGTAGAGCTCGTCGAACTCCCGGTCGATGGCATTGCCCTGGCGAGTGATCTTGAAGCTGAAGGGCCTGCCATCGGGCGTGTTGCGGAAGCCGTCCGGCCCCTTCTTGTAGCCGAACTTGTCGAGCAGCGCGTTGGCGAGCGCCGGGTTGTAGGTCGTGGAGGACGCGTAGGTCTCGTTGTGTCCCGCCACACCCACCGGCACGAGGAAGTCCGCCTTGATCGCCTGGCCCTTGCGGATGACGTCGATCTCCTCCTGTCGGTTGATGGCCATGGCGACCGCGCGACGAAGCGCCACCTTGTGCAGTTCATCTCCCCCCCAAACAGGGTCGTTCCACTGGAAGTAGAGGTAGGTGTATTCGGGATCGACGAAGCTCTGCCGACGCACCCCCATGGCGACGAGATCCGGGGCGAGCCGGCCCCCCGGGATCGCCTGGGGCGCGAAGTTGCCCGGCATGTTCACCACGTCGAGCTGCTTGTTCTTGAAGGCCAGCCAGCGGCTCTGCTCCTCCTCGATCGGGTAGATCTCGACCCGGTCGATCAGCCCCAGTGGCTTGCCCTGCATCTCCTTGACGATCGTCTCGTCGTACGGGTCCTTGCCCGAGGGCTGGAAGTTCCAGGTGCCGCCCGCCCAGTTGGGGTTCTTCTCGAGGATGATGCGCTGGCCGCGAATCCACTCCTTGAGCATGTAGGCGGAGGAGCCGACCGGATGGCTCTGCACGTCGTTGGGATACTTCTCGACCACCTCGCGCGCCATCACCGCCATGGCCACATGCGCGAGCACGTAATTGAAGTTGTAGTCGGTCCGCGTGAGCTGGATGACGAGCGTGTGCGAATCGGGGGTCGCGAGTCCGGCGACCGGGGCATCCCAGTCGAGCTTGCCCGCCTTCTTGCCCGCCTCGTACCACTCGTTGAGCCCGACGATCTTCCCGTCGATCAGGAAACGCCAGACCGGCTTCAGCGAGTCATCGAAGTGGCGCTTGAAGCTGTAGATGACGTCCTGGGCGACGAGCTCGCGCTTCTTGCCACCGAAAGCCTCATGCGGGGAGAAGAAGATGCCGCGCTTGAGTTTGATCGTGTAGCGCTTGCCGTCGTCCTCGATGGTGGGCATTCCCTCGGTGATCTTGGGCACGATCTTCGCCGGCTGCGCGAGATAGTCATAGGTCAGGAGCGTGTCGAAGATGCCATCGATCACGATCGAGGAGTACAGATCGTGCGCCGTCACCGGATCGAAGCCCGACTCCTGCACCGGAAAGGCGAGCCGGAGAACCTTCTTGCCGTCGGCTGACTGGACCGGGGAGACGGCGGTGGCCGTGGGTGAGGCGTCCTGCTTTCCTCCGCAGCCCGCCATCGTGAGAACGGCGCAAAAGGCAGCGATCAGCGAGAGATGGGCTCGCAGTCTCGGCATGGTGTGGTCTCGTGAACCGTAAAGCGCCGGATTGTAAGCGTCACGAAAGTGTCATCCCGACCGGGCCGACCCGCGATGGTCAAGGCGTGTCAGTTGCGGCGCGAGCCCGATCACAGCCATGCCGATGAGCGACACCGCGTCGGGAAAGGTGCCGAACACGAGGCTGCCCAGCACGATCGAGAACACGAGCTGCAGATAGGCCCACGGCATCACCACGTTCGCCGGCACAAGCGTGTAGGCCCGGATCAGGAGCCAATGCCCCGCGGCACCAAGCACGCCCGTGAGGGCGAAGACGAGCCAAGTCAGTGGTGACATCGCGCGAATCCAGGCGAGGTCGAACCAGAGCGGTGCGGCGAGCGTCATCACGATGGCGCCGACCAGCCCGCTGTAGACCAGCTGCACGCTCACGCGCTCGCTTCGGCCCTGCGCCGAGGAGGCCCGCGTCATCGTCTGATAGCTCGCGTTGCAGAGCGCGGCTGCGAAGACGAGCAGCACGCCCACGAGCGGCAGATCGCTGCCGGGTCGCATCACGATTAGCACCCCGACGAAGCCGGCCACGACCGCGGTCCACGTCCAGCGGCCGGGACGCTCGTCGAGCCACCACGCCGCGAGCGATGTGGTGATGAGCGGTGTGAGAAAGAAGAGCGCCGTCGCCTCGGCGAACGGCAGCGCCTTGAGCGCAGCGAAGTAGAGAAGCGTCACCACGACCATCATGACGCCGCGTGCCCATTGCAGGCGCGGGTGCTGCGCCTTCAACACCGAGAGCCGCTCGCGCGGCCAGCAAAGCAGGAGGACCAGCAGCAGATGCCCGGTGTAGCGGGACCAGGTCGAAGCGGCCACTGGCACGCCCTGCGCGCCGAGGAACTTGCCGCTCGCGTCCAGACAGATCAGGAAGAACAGCCCGGTCAGCAGCAAGACAATGGCACGCCGCCTCAACCGGCGCGCCTCATGCGCTGGCTGCGACCGTGATGACGGCAGTGGAATCGAGACCGAGGGTGGGGCCGGTGGCGGCGGCGTGCGCTCTTGCATGCCGCCGGAAGCATACCCGCGCGCGATCGGGTCACTGCCGTCGGCTCCCTAAAATCGGACGCGATCGTCACACTGATTCCCTCCTTCGCATGGCTACCTCACCCCATATCTTTGACGTCACCGTCGAGAACTTCGAACAGGATGTGATCCTCGGTTCGGACGCCGGCGTCGTGGTGCTTGATTTCTGGGCCTCGTGGTGCGGCCCCTGCAAGAGCCTGATGCCGATCCTGGAAAAGCTGGCCAACGAGTACGGCGGCCGCTTCCGTCTGGGCAAGGTCAATATCGACCAGGAGCAGGAAATCGCGAGCATGTTCGGCATCCGATCGGTGCCGACGGTCATCGCGCTCAAGGGCCAGAAGCCCGTCTCGGCGTTCCAGGGCGCACAGCCCGAGTCGGCCGTGCGCGCCTTTCTCGACAAGGTCGTTCCGCCGCCCGGGGAAGAACGCCTGACGCAGGCCAAGGCCAAGCTGGACGCGGGCGACATCCAAGGCGCGATCGATGACTTGAAGGTGGCGCTCGCGCTCACCCCCGGGCTCGACGCAGCGCGCGTGATGCTGGCCGACATCGCGATGCGCGACAACCGCATCGACGAAGCCAAGGCACACCTCGCCCAGTGCAAGCCGGTTTTCCAGATGGATGCCGAATACCAGCGCGTGCAGGCCAAGATCCGTGCCGCCGAGCAGGCGGGCAACTCACCGGAGGCGACGGCACTCAAGGCGCGCATCGCCGCGAACCCCGCGGATCACGAGGCACGCCTGCAACTCGCCGCCGTGCTCGCGGCCGAAGGCCAGTACGAAGGGGCGTTCGAGACGCTGCTCGAAAGCGTCCAGCTTGACCGCGCCTGGAACGACCAGGCCGCACGCAAGCAGATGATCGAGTATTTCGCGCTCGCGAAAGACCAGCCGGAGCTCGTGCGCCGCTACCGGCAGGCGCTGGCGGCGACGCTCAACTAGAGTCAGGTGCCAAGCGCAGCCATCACCCGAGCGGTAATCTCCTCGACCGTCCCCACGCCCTCGACGCGCACGTACTTCGGCGCACCGGGCAGACCGGTCTTCGCCCACTGCGCGTAGTAGCCGAGGAGCACCTCGGTCTGGTCGTGGTAGACCTTGAGCCGCGTGCGAACCGTGGCTTCCTCGTCGTCCTTGCGCTGGACGAGGTCTTCGCCGGTCACGTCGTCCTTGCCCGGAACCTTGGGTGGGTTGAAGGTGACGTGATAGGTCCGGCCTGAGGCAAGGTGCACGCGGCGCCCGCTCATGCGCTCGATGATCGCCTCGTCCGGCACGGCGATCTCGAGTGCGTAGTCGATGGCCACGCCCGCTTCCTTCATGGCCTCGGCCTGCGGAATCGTGCGAGGAAAGCCATCGAAGAGATAGCCCTTCGCGCAGTCCGCCTCCTTCAACCGCTCCTTGACCAGGCCGATGATGATGTCGTCGGAGACCAGCGCGCCCGATTCCATGACCGCCTTGGCCTGCAGCCCGAGCGGTGTGCCCGCCTTCACCGCGGCGCGCAGCATGTCGCCGGTCGAAATCTGCGGAATGCCGAAGCGCTCGCAAATGAACTTGGCCTGCGTGCCCTTGCCGGCACCCGGCGCGCCCAGAAGAATGAGTCTCATGGTCCCCTTGTCGGTCATCCTGATGGTTCGTGCTGACGCAGCGTCAACGCAATCGCATCACGCCCGAAGGCGGTGCAATATTCACCGCCTTGGCGCATCAGCGAGTCGGATTATGACTGCTCGGTGACGCGTTCGAGCCGGGGATGGATCAAGGCGCGCCACAGTGGCGGCAGCAAGGCTGACACGAGCATGACGGCGTAGTTCGCGGGCAGTTGCGGTGCCTCCGGCCGCGACTCGAGCACCCCGAACGGTCGACCGCCGTGCACGTGATGATCGCTGTGCCGCTGCAGGTTCAGCAGGAATCCATTGGTGAGCCACCCCGCGTAGTCCCACGAGTGGGCGTACCCGACGGGCTCGATGCGCCCGCTCGGCCCCTCGCGACGCGCAAGCCCGTAGTGCTCGACATAGTCGACCAACTCAAGCTCGACGATCGCGACGAGGCTCATCGCGAGAAACGCGCCGAGTGCGAGTACCGTCACCCCGGCGAGGCCGACCGCCCACGCTGCGAAGAGCACGGACACGGCAACCCACTGAAGGACCTCGTTCCGGAGCAGCGCCGCGATCCCCCGGTGCCCGCGCCGGGCACTGCGCTCGGCGGCGAGCTGCCAGCCATGCCGCCAGACCCCCGCAATGGCGCGCGGCACGAAGGCATAGGCCGATTCGCCGCGCCGTGCCGTCGCCGGGTCGGCCGGCGTGGCCACGTTCAGGTGATGGCCGAGCACATGCTCGACCTTGAACACGCCGTAGCAGACGCTCGAGAGCAGCACGCCGCCGAGTGTCCGCTCGACCCGGCTCGTCCGATGAACGAGCTCGTGCCCGGTGTTGATGGCGAGGATGCCGCCGATCGCTCCGAGCGAGACGATGAAGCCGACCACCGCATGCCACGGCAGGCGTTCTGCCAGTGTGGGCAACAGAATGAACGCCCAGACGAAAAGCGCCAACCAGGCGCCCGCACAGAGCCACGGCATGGCGCGGAGCCAGGGGTCACGCGCGAGCCGCTGCCGCTCGTCGTCGCTGAAGCGTGTCGGCAAGCGGCCGAGGAGCAGATCGAGCGCAGGCACGATGCCGTAGATCACGACGATCGGCCACCACGTGGCCCAGGCCCACCCGGCCGGGTCCGCAAGCGCCCAGTGCGCCCCCTGCACGAGCGAGAGCGCGGTGAGCGGCGCAAGCAGGAACGAGGCGCGGTAGGCGGCGAGACCGAGGCGAGTCATGTCTCCACTCTACCGCGTCCGGATCGATCTACTGCGGAATCGAGAGCGTCGTCCCCGAGAAGGTGATCGCATCCGCCGCGGTCGGTGCCGCCACCCAGGCGGGTACGTTCGAGGCCGTGATCGCCGGTGCGGCCCCGGGCGTGCCGCCGCGCGGCGTCGTGCGCACCACTTGCGAGGGCGGCAAGGCCTGGCCCGACGTCAGGTGGGCCCACATCGCATCGAGCGCGCGATTCATGTAGGGCAGGATCGGCAGGAAGCGCGTGTCGTAGCCAGCCAGCGCAGCGTTTCCAATGAAGGAATCGAAGTGCTGCACATTCGTGAGCTCGATATACGAAAGCTTGGCGCTGGAACCCTGATGCGCGAGTGCCTGCGCCGCGTAGGGGCGTGAGCTGTGGTTGACCGGCACCAGGGCATCCGCGCGGCCGTGCACAATGATCGTCGGCTTGCCTTGGAGTTTGCCGCTCCGCTGCACCGCCTTGATGTTGGACTGCACGGTGGCGTTCGTGAGCATCCCGGCCAGGCAGCGTGCACCATCGAGGTTGTAGTCGAGCGCGCCACCGGCCGAGGCGGAACCCGCGCCCTCGATGATTGCCCCGCCCGGATTGGCAAAGTTCACGAGGTTGATGCCCGACGTGGGCGGAATGCCGTTGCCGGTGCCGAACAGACGGGCGAAGGCGGCGGGTGCGGTGGCCGTCGGACGGAAATCGGCACCGGTCGTGGCGAAGCCGTAGCCGCAGAGATTGTCGGCCACACCGGCCTGGGCGTAAGTGTTCGCATACGTCACGGCGATCGCCGGCACAGCGAAGGCGAAATGCGAGGCATGGAGCAGATCGGCCTCGGGGGACCAGCCCGCGGCGCGCAGCTTGCCGAGCGCCTCCTCGGCCTGGGCGTCGGTGGTGGTCGCCGAGAGCAACCCGCGTGCGGCAAGCGATGCGCAGCGGTTCGTGGCTGCAGGCCGGTTGATGAAGGCCACGGCCGGACCGGCGGCAAGCGAGGGCGCGATGGCAGCGCAGGGCTGGTAGAGCATCGCCTGCGAACCGTAATCAAGCAAGGACCGACCGATCGAGCCTTGCGTCGTCGTGCCGACGCGCACCGTGACGCCGATGCTCCCGTCGGGCTGGATCTGAGGCTCGGCGACGGCCACGCCGTCGATCAGGCCCTCGGTGTCCTGCTCCGCGGCCATGAGCGCCGCGCCGCCACCATTCGAGATGCCCGCCGCGATGACCAGCGTGTTGTCCGGCCGAAAGCGCACCGTTGCGGCCCCATTGACCCGCTCGCCGAATTCCTCGTTGAGCGCAAAGAAGGCGAAACGGATCGCCTGCAGCGTGTAGCGGCCCCAGTCGCGCTCGGGGTTGCGCTTCGAGTGCGCATGCTTGAACGCGATGCGGTTGTTCGCGGACGCACCCGTCGGGCCATCGGAGACGAATTGTGCGCTCGCCGTGTTGGCCGAGGTGGCCGCAATCGGGCGCCCGCGGATGTCGAACACGGTGTTGGTCGCGAGGTCATGCGCACCGTTGCCCGTGCCCTTGTCGGTGAAGGCCACCGCGCAGCCGCGCTTCAAGCCCCACTCCGCGGGCGCGGCGATCGCGCCATACACCCCACGCGACCCCGAGGAAGGCGCAGTGACGATGCAGGGCTGATCGCGGTTGAAGGTCGCCGGAATCTGCACGAGCAGCGTCGTGTTTTCCCGCCCGCTGCCGTCGTCCGAGAAGGCCATGTACTCGACACCTGCGATCCGGCCCTCGCCCGTGGTGACCGCGCCGACCGACGTCACGTTAGGCCCGTAGAGCGTGCCAAAGCCTCCGCTTGCCGTGGTGTCCGCGAGCGCCCGGTAGTTCTGATGGATCGCGAGCCGTCGCAATTCAGCCGCCGTCGGCGCATTCGCATCCGCGATCGTGGGCGCGACCGCCGATTGCAGGCCGCTCTTGCCCAAACCCGCCGTGAGCAGGTCATCGGCCGTGCCGTCATAGACGACACGCTCGACCGTGCCGCGCAGAAAGCTCGGCTGAGTATTGAACTGGTAGGTCGGGTCCGACCCGCAGGCGGCCAGCAGAGCCGCCGCGACGGGTGCCAAGACAAGGCCGAGGGTGCGCTGTTTCATGGACTGGATCTCCCCTTTGAGCGTCGTTGGTTGGTTGGTGTCGCTACGCGTCGCTGTCGATTCTGTCGCGTTGCACCGACCTTCGCCAGTCCGTGTCTCGTCACACGACGCGCACCTCGGCCACTCGGGTCGCCGGGGGCTGTTGGGCCCGTTCGATGAGGCGCGACGCCGCGGCCTCGGGCTGCGTCTCGGCGAGCAGCGTCTGCTGCACGGTCGCCGGTGCGATCGACTGGCCCTGCCAGGCCTGCCGGATGCGCTCGGCGAGCGCCGGTGCCTCGGGGTGAAAGCGCAGGAAGAGCGCGGCCACCTCGTTGGGCCCGGAGCGACCGATCTCGATCGGCACGTCGATGCGGCCGGGCCGGATCAACGCCGGGTCGAGCCGCTCCTTGTGGTTCGTGGTGAGCACGACGATGCGCCCCTCCTGCGCCGCCACACCGTCCAGGGCATTCAGAAGCCCCGAGAAGCTGATCTCGATCCGGTCGTCCTGTTTGTCGCGCTCGGTAAAGAACGCATCGACATCCTCGATCAGGATCAGCGAACGCGCGGGCGTGCGTTGCAGCAGTTCCGAGAGCCCCGCGTCCGAGAGTTTCGGGTTCAGGAGCGACAACGCGCAGAGTGCGAGCTCGAGCTCGCCCGCGAGCGCAAAGGCGAGGCTCGTCTTGCCCGTCCCCGGCGGGCCATGGAGCAGGTAGCCGCGCCGCCACGGAATGCCCATCTCGGCATACCAGGCCCGACGACTGAAGAACTGCCGGATGTCGGCAACGATCGTCTCCCGGATCCCCGGTGCCAGCACGAGCGAATCGAGCCGCCTCCGGGGCTTCGCATCAGTGAGCCGCCATCCCGTGGCCCACTGATCGACCGTGTAGAGCTGCGTGCGACCGGCGAGGCGGGCATGCGCCCGTTCGATCACGTCGGCGAGCATCGCCTCGAGCCGCGCCCGCCGGGCGAAAAGCATCGAGATGCGCATCGTCTCGACGACCTGCAGGTTCATCGCGATCTCGCGCTCGATCCACATCACGCGGCCGTCATGCCAGAAGATGTGCAGGCCTGGCGCAGGGCTGAAGACGAGCCGCGGCAGTTCCCCCACCGTCTCGAGCGCATCGGCCGGGGCCTGCACGACGGTGAAGAGACGGCTCTTTCGGCCAAACGGCAGCTCGTTGAGCCAGTTGACGTAGGCGTTGAAGATGTCGTTTCGGCTGTCGATGACCGCGGTCGCAACGAAGAAGCGCTTGATCTGTGACCAGAGGAAGGCCGGCAGATGCCGAAGCGCCGCGATGAGCACGCCCGCGAGCCCGAGTGCGAGGCCACCTGCGACGATCTGGTTCTGCAATTGCGCCTGCAGCGCGGTCCAAAGGCCATCGAGCACGGCGGTTCCGGTCAGCTTTGGACGACCGGCGTCGCCACCTGCACATCCGCGCACTGCGCGCGATGCCGGAGCGCATGGTCCATGAGCACGATCGCGAGCAGCGCCTCCGCGATCGGCGTGGCCCGGATGCCGACGCAGGGGTCATGCCGGCCCTCGGTGTTGATCGTGACTGCTTCGCCCTCGGTGTTCACCGTCTCGCGGTCGAGCCGGATCGAACTCGTCGGCTTGATCGCAAGCGACACCCTGATCGGCTGCCCGGTCGAGATGCCTCCGAGCACGCCGCCCGCGTTGTTGCTTGCAAAGCGGCCCTCGACGATCTGGTCGGAGTGCTCGGTGCCGCGCTGGGTCACGCTTGCGAATCCCGCCCCGATCTCCACGCCCTTCACGGCATTGAGCCCCATCATCGCATGCGCGATGTCGGCATCCAGCCGGTCATAGAGCGGTTCGCCCCAGCCGACCGGCACGCCGGTTGCCTCGACGTAAAGCCGCGCACCGCAGCTATCGCCGCTCTTGCGAAGCGCGTCCATGTAGGCCTCGAGTTCGGCGATCTTCGGCGAACCCTCGGGCACCGGAGCAAAAAAGGGATTGGCATTCACGCCCGCCCACGTCTCGAAAGGGATCGCGACCGTGCCGATCTGCGCGCAGCAGCCGCGCACCGTGACGCCAAAGCGCTCGGCGAGCCACTTCTTTGCGACCGCGCCCGCGGCGACGATCGGCGCCGTGAGCCGCGCCGAGGAGCGCCCCCCGCCGCGATGATCGCGTACGCCGTACTTCATCCAGTAGGCGTAGTCGGCATGACCGGGCCGAAACGCACGCGCGATGTTGCCGTA
>CAZSTF010000046.1:0-17196 GCA_964609555.1 uncultured Alcaligenaceae bacterium
TCGAGCGCGAACGTCTGCGCGGTGGTCCCGTAGTTGACCACGCGAACACGCTTGGTCTGCGTGGCCGTGCCGACGACTTCGCCGAAGAAGGCCAAGTTCACCGCCCCCGGCTCATCGGCATTGAACGCAGAAATGGTCGACTGCAGCGCCTTGACGGGGTCGATCCGACCGGCACCGGAACGGTCGACGCCAATCCGATTGATGTTGCCCATGAACTGGTAGACATCATTGAGCGACGTGTTCATCGCCATCGCCTTCAGTTCCTCGACACTGCGATCGGGGAAGCGCTGGCGCATGAGGGCCATCTGGCCTGCCGCATGGGGCGCGGCCATGGACGTGCCCTGAAGCACGAGATTCTGGCTGCCGGCGCGGAAGCCCGAAGCATCCGGCGTCTGGCAGGCACCGCTCGTGCAGGTCACCCCCGTCTGTGCTGCGGTGATGGCGAGTCCTGGAGCGGCGAGGTCGGGCTTGACACCCGTGAAACCGCCGCGCGGGCCACGTGACGAGAACGTGGCCAGCACGTCCTTCTGTGTCGTCGCGACGAAGGTGACGTTGACGACGTCGCCTGCCGTGAGTCGCGCCTTGAGTGCATTCGCCACGTCAAGGGACACCATGACCGCGGGAATGGGAACGCCCCCGACGACGGTACCGCCCATGTTGATGGGCGCGCCAGCCGCATTGTTGGCGACGATCAGACCAATGGCGCCCGCATCCCGTGCGTTCTGGTACTTGATCGCGAAGCCGCAGGTTCCCCGGTCGATCATCACGACCTTGCCAGCCACCGCCGCGGCATTGGTGAGGGCTGTGCAGCCGTCGAACGTGCTGGGGCCCGAGGCGTTGGCGGCATCCAAGCCGACGATCAGGTCGCCGGTCTGTCCCGCGGCGGGTGCGGTGGGAACCGCAGGGGAGGCGTCGTTGACCATCGTGCTGACGCCCACGGTGTAGTTGCCTGCAACACTTGCGGGCTCGTTGACCCGTAGTACGGCCCCCGCGAGACCGTCATCGCCGACGGCCGCCGTGGAGATCACGCGCTGACCTGCGCCCGGGGAACCGCTGATCGTGTAGGTGTCGCCGGCATTGCCCGCCGAGGCCACGACGATGACGCCCATGCGGGCCGCGTTGTCTGCAGCGATACTCGATGCATTGCCCAGGCTGCCGTAATTGGAGCCCAGCGACATGTTGATGACGTCGAGACGGTCGGACATGTCGCTGTCGCCATTCGGGTCGAGCGACCATTCGATGGCAGCGACTGTCAGGAACGTGCTGCCGGTGCAGCCGAACACTCGCAACGCATAGACTCTGGCCTGTGGCGCCACGCCGGGACCAAGGCGCATCGTGGCGAAAGGAACGCTGCCATCGTACGGGCCAGTGAAAGGTGTGCCGTCGGCGTTGACACCGCCGCCGGCGGCGGTCGATGCGACGTGCGTGCCGTGACCGTTGCAGTCCATGGGATCGGGGTCCGGTGCCGGCGTAGCCCCCAAGCCCGAGCCGGTGTACGTGTCACCTGCGAAGTCGTACCCTCCAACAACGCGCGCGTTCGGAAAGAACGCATCGACCACCGTCCGGTCATTGGCCTGGTAGTCGGCCAGGAGGCCCGTGCCACCGAAGGTGGCGTGCTGGTAGTCGACTCCGGTATCGATGATGCCGATCTTGATGCCGCTGCCGGTCACACCCAAGGGCGAAGCGCCCGACCATGCCGTTGGGGCACCGATCGAGGGCACACTGCTCGATACGGTGGGAAATTCGGCATCGATTCGCATGACCGAGACCACACCTTCCACCTTGGTGAGGTCGGGGATTCGTGCCGGATCCACGAGATAGGCGAGGCCGTTCACGGCACGCACGGCCGAATAAAGTGGACGCACGGAAACGCCGGCGCGCAGGATGGCGGCCTCGACCGCCGCCTGCTCGGCGCGGTTGAGTGCGATCTGGGATCGACCGGCGGCCACTGCTGCAGCCGTAGCCGCTGCACGACCTGCTGGCCGGTTTTCGTCGAATGTTCGTCCGTAGACGACCGCCGCGGGCTGCCCACGCAGTTGAACGAGCACGGCGACCGGCCCTTCGGTCGGCGAGGTGAGACGCGCTGGTACTTCGTCGAGGTCTTGTGCGCCGACATGCGCGCCGAACGCGAGCGCACCGACCGCGGCCAGCAACGCCGCGCCGCGTCGCCACCCCCGGGCGACAAGCTGTGTATCGAACATGGATCCCCCAGTCAAAAACAAAAACGGAGAAATAGGGATGCGACTTCTCCGAAGATGACGGGATTGTGACTGGCGGGAGTGACGGCGAAGGAGCGGGATAACGAGAACTGGAACCGGACACCGCGTAGTCGCGGCGCCCGGCCCGCAATGTCAGGGGTTCACTGTTGCGGCGGCACCACCGCGACAGTCGGTCGCTTCTCCGCGGTCCACTGGTGCATCGAACCCTCGTAGGCACGCGCCTCACGGTTGCCCATGATCTCGGAGAAGACGAACCACGCGAGCGCCGCGTCGTTCCCGCTGTTGCAGTAGGTGATGACCGGGGCTGCGGGATCGATGCCCAAGGTCGCAAGCATGCCCTTGTATTCATCGGGCTTGCGGAACACGAGCGCTTCGCCGCGGGGCGCGACCAGCACCTCGGGCGGCACCATCTTGGCGCCCGGGATGTGGCCATAGGCCGAGACGAAGTCGCGCTTGGTCAAACCGTAGAACATCGGCGCGGGCCGGATGTCGGCGATCTGCTTGGCCTGCGCGGCCGCGGCGTAGGTGTCGCCCGACGTCGCGAGGTACTGCGCGCTCCGGTCGGCCGTGGCGAGCCACGTGCCCTCTTTGGCCGGGGCAGTCTTGATCGACCACGGCCGACCTTCATTCAGCCATGTCGCCATCCCGCCGTCGAGCATTGCGACTGGCTCGTTGGCATAGAGCTTGAAGGCGAGGTAGGCGCGCGCCGCGTCATTGAGGTCCGAGGGTGAGCGTCCTTCGCCCACGACCACGATCGGGCGATCGGCCTCCACGCCACCGGCGCGGGCGATGGCCTCGAACTCGCTCCGGTTGGGCAGCACGAGGTCGATCTTGCGTCCGTCGATGACGCGGCTCGTGCGCAGCGTGGCCGCAGGCACGATCTTGGCGCCCGGGATGTGCCCGCCGAACTCGACGATGCGGCGTTGGCCACGGTCGTCCAGGCCCAGAACGGCTGCGCGCTGCGTGGTGCGCGGGTCGGTACGGACTTCGACGACCTGCACTTTCGACAGGTTGTCAGCGAGCCACTGGGTCGAGACGAGCGGGCCGGGCAACGCGACCTGCGCGCCCGCTACGGCAGAGAGCGCGACAGCCGCGAACGCGGTGGCGACGGGAACAGGCAAGGGGACAGGCAGGCGTTTCATGGAAACCTCTCTGAGGTGAATGAACAGGCGCGCGGGCAATACGCCCTCGCGATGAGGCCATTGCACGCCAGGGCGGGGGAACCCGTATTGACCTGCCTCAGTGTCCACCGGGACGCCTTGTCCGGCAGCACCAAGCCTTGACCTGTCGCAAGGAAATGGCCGACACCTCACCTAGCTCCGCCACTGCGGGCAAGCAGTGCGGCGGCACGCACTGGCCGGCCTATCACGCGTCAGAGCATGACCAAAACATAGTAAATCTTCTATGGATAACAGTTAAACAATCGATTTTCCTTTGCTCCTTGATCGCTCTACGCTTCGGCCCGTTGACGTCACGCCCGATGACGTCGAGGAGAGTGCTCATGTCGTCCGAAGTCTCCCCCTCGCTCGTCCCGGCGATCGCGCTTGCTGCACCGCTCGTGCTCCTGCTCGCCGGACTCGTCCCGTCGCGCTGGGCCAACCGCAGACCACGTCGCATGGCGCGCGTGAGCGAAAGCGTGGCGTGGCTCGCCTTTGCCGTGGCCGTCGTGCTTACGGCCCTGCATGCGATCGACCCGGCCCGGAGCTGGGTTGGGTTCTCCGTGCCGCTTCCCGGCGATGTGGGCGACTTCTCGCTGGCCACCTACGTGAACGCGCTCACGGTGGTGATGCTGCTGCTCGTCTCCTTCATCGGCGCGATCGTCACGCGCTACTCGCGCAACTATCTCGACGGGGATGCGAACCACGGGCGCTTCCACAAATGGCTCAATCTCACGCTCGCAGCCATCCTCACCCTGATCGTCTCGGGCAACCTGCTGCTCTTTGCGCTCGCGTGGGTCGCCACGAGCCTGTGCCTCCACCAGCTGCTCATGTTCTATCGCGAGCGACCCGCAGCGGCGCTCTCGGCACACAAGAAGTTCATCGCAAGCCGAATCGCGGATGCGAGCCTGCTCACCGCAATCGTGCTCATCGGCGGCACGCTCGGCACGCTCGAGTTCGAGGCAATTGCCGCACGCATGGCGGCGCATGAGGGCCCGCTGCCGGCGAGCCTCGGGGCTGCGGCCGTGCTGATCGTCGTGAGCGCCGCGCTCAAGTCGGCCCAGTTTCCGTTCCACGGCTGGCTCATCCAGGTGATGGAGGCGCCCACACCGGTGTCCGCGCTCCTGCACGCGGGCATCGTCAACGCCGGCGCCTTCCTCGTGATCCGCATGAGCCCGATCATGTCGCACGCCGAGTGGGCACCGATCCTGCTCGTCACGGGCGGGCTCATGACGCTCGCACTCGCCTCGCTCGTGATGCTCACGCAGACCAGCATCAAGGTCTCGCTCGCCTGGTCGACCGTGGCTCAGATGGGCTTCATGCTGCTCGAATGCGGGCTTGGTCTTTACAGCCTCGCGCTCCTGCACATCGTCGCGCATTCGCTTTACAAGGCACACGCCTTTCTCGCCTCGGGCAGCGGTGTGGATGCCTTTCGTGCGCCGCTCGTTACCGCGGCGCACCCCACGTCGGCGGGCCTCGATCTGGGACAGCTCATCCCTGCGCTCGCCGTCGGCGTGGGGCTGACGCTAGCCATTGCATGGCTCGCGGGCGTGCGCTGGGACGCGGAGCCCGCACTCGTGGCTGCGGTCGCGATCGTGGCCGTGGCCACGAGTCAGCTCATCGTTGGTGCGACCGCAACCGTCGGCCGCGGTCGCTGGCTTTGGGCCGGAGGGCTCTCGGCCGCGGTGCTCGGCGCGTACTTCGCGCTCCATGCCGTGTTCGACCGCCTCCTCGCCGGAAGCGTGCTGCCCCCACAGCCCGCCGCAACCGAAGCGCACGGCGTATTGGTGCCGCTCGTGGTTGCGACCTTCATCGCGCTCCTCGTGATGCAGCGGCTCATGCGGCGCGCCGGATCGCCGCTCATGCAACGGGTCTACGCACATCTCTACAACGGGCTCTACATCGATGTCTTCATCACGCGGCTCCTGCAGCGCGTGTGGCCGGCGCCCGCCCGGATGACGCCTTGACCGACGTCCCCTCATTCCCCATCCCGAGGAGTCCCCCTCATGAAGCTCGATGACATCGCCCTCGAGAACTTTGCGCAGGTCCAGCTCGACCAGCGCATCGATGCTGCCTGCGCACGCATCGCGCCGCTCTGGCCGCTCAAGCACTTTGTTGCGGTCAACCCGTTCTTCGGGCTCGTGGACCTGCCCTTTCAGGCGGCTTCCGACACGCTCGCCCGCATCACCGGCGGCAGCCTCTACATGCCGTGGGCGTGGTATCGCGAGCAGATCGCGAACGGCCGGATCACCCGCGCCGACATCGCCCAGGCGATCGCACGCTGCCGAAGCACGCTCGGCGTCGAGGACGTCGAGCGCACGCTCGAGACACCCGCGCCCAAGCCCCGCATGGGCATGGCCTCGGTGGCCGAGGTGCTCGATTGCGTCGAGGGCGGGCTCTGGGCCTCGTTCGTAACCGAACGGGTGAGCCTGCACTGCGCGGCCTGGTTCGACCTCGGGCAGGCGATCGTGCCGATGCCGTGGCGGGATCGTCCGCTCTACGCGGCCTGGCGCGAAGCTGCGCGCATCGACCGAAGCCCCGCGATGATGGGACTCCATGGCTTCCGCGATCGCGTGAACGGTCTGCCCGAAGCGCCGCGCGCGGCGATCGCCTGGGCACTCGGGCGGCTCGGCATCCCCGAGCCGGCCGTCGAGCGCTATCTGCACGCGGCGCTGCTTTCGATTGGCGGCTGGGCGGCCTGGGCGCGCTATCTGCGCTGGCAGGCCGAGCTGCAGGGCAGGCGCGATGACGCGATCGTCGATCTGCTCGCCGTGCGTGTCATGTGGGATGTGCTGCTCTTGGAGGAGAAGAGGAGCCCGGCGCTCGAAGCCCGCTGGCGCGAGATGCTCGCCGCGAGCATGCGCCCGCCCTCGGCCAAGCGGCAGGCCGCGGCCGAGATCGATCGCATCCTGCTCGCCGCACTCGAGATCGGCTTCCAGCGCAGCGTGATCCACGGCCTCGCCACTGCGGCACCGGCCCGGCTGCCGTCGCTGTCCACGCTATCGGCGCGGCGGCCCGCGGTGCAGGCCGCGTTCTGCATCGACGTGCGCTCCGAAGTGTTCCGCCGGTCGCTCGAAACGGTGGCCCCCGACGTGCAGACGATTGGCTTTGCGGGCTTCTTCGGCATCTTCATCGAAGTCGCTCCGCTCGGTGCCGAAGTCACGCGCAGCCATGTGCCGGTGATCTTCAACGCGGCCTCGCGCATCGACGAGCAACCGACCGACGGCGATACCCGCCTCGCCGAGACACGCCGCGAACGCATCCGTCGCGCAAAGGGCTGGAAAGGCTTCAAGCTCTCGGCCGCCTCCTGCTTCTCGTTCGTCGAGGCGGCGGGCCTGCTCTACGCCCCCAAGCTCCTCACCGACAGCCTGGGCTGGACGCGCCCGGTGCCCGAGCCGCTTGGCCAGGGGCTCACCCGGCTCGAGCGCGGCCGCATCGCACCGGTGATCGATCCTCGCCCTGCGCTCGGCGCGGCCGACCCCGCCGGTCGGGGCCTCGCCGCCGGCATTCCGCCGGGGGAGCGCGTCAATCACGCCGAGCGCATCCTGCGCGCGATGGCGATGACGCGCGGCTTCGCCCGCCTCGTGCTCCTCGCCGGCCACGGCAGCACGTCGGTCAACAACCCACACGCCACGAGCCTCGACTGCGGTGCCTGCGCAGGGCAGACGGGCGAGGCAAGCGCGCGCGTCGTCGCCGCCCTCCTGAACGACCCCGACGTGCGGCGTGGCCTCATCTCACGCGGCATCGTGATTCCCGAGGACACCTGGTTCGTGCCCGCGCTGCATGACACGACGACTGACGAGGTCACGCTCTTCGACACCGAGGCGATGCCCGCGGCGCTCAAGAGCGCGCTCGCGCCGGACCTTGCGCGACTTGGGCAGTGGCTCGCCCAGGCGGGCGAGCTCACGCGCCTCGAGCGTGCGCTCAACCTCGGGATCGCGCGCCGCACGGCGGCCGGCATGATCGAGCAGGTGCGCGCCCTCAGCCGCGACTGGTCGCAGGTGCGGCCTGAATGGGCGCTCGCCAACAACGCCGCCTTCATCGCCGCGCCCCGCGCCCGCACGCAAGGCCTCGACCTCGCGGGCCGCGCCTTCCTGCATGAATACGTCTGGCAGCAGGATGCGGGCTTCAAGATCCTCGAACTCATCATGACCGCGCCGATGGTCGTCGCCAACTGGATCAACATGCAGTATTACGGCTCGGTCATCGACAACCGGCGCTTCGGCAGCGGCAACAAGGTGCTGCACAACGTCGTGGGCGGCGCGATCGGCGTGCTCGAAGGCAACGGCGGCGACCTGCGCGTGGGCCTGCCGCTGCAATCGCTGCACGACGGACGACGCTGGATGCACGAACCGATCCGCCTGTCCGTCTTCATCGAAGCACCGGAGGCCGCGATCGAAGAGGTGATCGCCAACCACACCCTCGTGCGTCAACTCGTCGACCACGGCTGGCTGCACCTCTTTCGCATCGCCTATGGCGGTCACGTCACCCGCCGCGTCGAGGCAAGGCGGTGGGAGGTGGCCTGATCCGCCCTTGCTGCCGAACGCTGGTCTGCCGGTACGGGAGCCCCAAAAACACGAAAGCCGCCTCCGACAACTCGGCAGGCGGCTTTGCTTTCGACTCTGGAGGACTGGTAGGACGTGCAGGATTCGAACCTGCGACCAACGGATTAAAAGTCCGCTGCTCTACCGACTGAGCTAACGTCCCACGAAAGCCCGCCATTGTAGCGAATTCGCGGGCTGCGTGCACGGCGGGACAAAAAAAGACCCGGCCGAAGCCGGGTCGCCAATGAGCAAAGGTTGCCGCCGGAGGAAACACAAGGACTGGCGTCAACGAATTCATGACAGCACTCGCCAGCCCTTGGTTCCTGATGGTTATCCCTAAGGGGAAACGCCAAGGCGCATTTGCAACGGAATGTTTCCGCGCGGTCGCCCGGCGCGCGGCGCTGGTATCGTCGGGCCCATGTCCACCGCTCCCCGTCCGTCGGCCCATCTGCTCGTCGTCGATGATGATGCACGCCTCGCGCGGCTCTTGGCCCAGTACCTGGGCGAAGCGGGCTTTCGGGTAACCACGCTGCCGGACACGCGGGAGCTTGCGCGCGTGCTCGAACGCGACCCGCCGCATCTGATCGTGCTCGACTGGATGATGCCGCACGAGGACGGGCTTGCGGCCTGCCGCCGTCTGCGTGCGAGCGGGGACATGACGCCGATCATCATGCTCACGGCCAAGGCCGAGGAGGAAGCGCGCATCGAGGGGCTGGACGGCGGAGCCGATGACTACCTGGGCAAGCCCTTCAATCCGCGCGAGCTGCTCGCCCGCATCCAGGCGCTGCTTCGGCGTGCCGCGCTCGCCGCCCCGGGCGCACCGCTGCCCACGGATGCGCCGATCGCGTTCGGCGAATGCGTGCTCGACCTCGCCACGCGCACGCTCAAGCGCGGGGGCGAGACGGTGGATCTGACCACGGCCGAGTTCGCCATGCTGCGGGTGCTCGCCACGCATCCGAACGAGCCCTTGTCGCGCGACCGGTTGTCCATGCTCGCCCGCGGCAAGCCCTACGATGTGTTTGACCGCTCGGTCGATGTGCAGATCGCGCGTCTGCGCAAGCTGATCGAAGCCGACCCGGCGCGACCGCGGCACATCCAGACGGTGTGGGGCCGCGGCTATGTGTTCGTGCCCTCGCCCGCGTCAGTCTCGCCCGCGCCACCCGACGGGACGCCCGACCGGACGGCCAACGCGACCGAGGCCCCATGACACGCTGGCTGCCGCAGACGCTGTTTGGGCGGCTGGCACTCCTCCTCCTCGCGGCGCTCGCGACCGCGATCGTCACGACGGTGTGGCTCTTTCGCGAAGACCGCGCGGCGCTCGTGGCACGCAGCTTCACCGACACCCGGCTCGAGCAGATCGAGGCGCTGCGGGATGCGCTCCGCGCGCTGCCGGATGACGCAAACGCCACGGCAACGGAGCGTCCGCATGGTCCGCCCATGGGGCCGGGAAACATGCCAGGGCTGGGCCGGAGCGGGGCGTTCGCCGCCTTCGGCGCGGGCTGGCTCGACGTGCAGCGCCGTGCGCGTGAGGCGGGCTTTCTCCTGATCCCGGCCGAACGGCGACCGGAGATCGGCGCGCTGCCGCGCGGTCCGGCCTTCCAGAAGCTCCGCACCCGGCTGGCCGAGCGGCTCGGTGCCGAGGTGGAGGTGCGGCTCGGCATGCGGCTCGACCAGCCGATCGCGTGGCTGCGCCTGCCGGTGGGGCGCGAGGGAGGGCGCGCGGTATGGCTCGGGGTGCCGATCCGCGCGGCCGAGCGCGGCGAACTGCCGCGGACGCTCATCGCAGCGCTCGCCTTGACGCTCGCGCTCGTGCTCGCCTTCACGTGGTGGTTCACACGACGGCTCACGCAGCCGCTCGCCGATCTCTCGAAGGCGATGGAGGCGGTGGCGAGCGGGCGCCACCCGGCGCCGCTGCCCGAGACCGGCCCGCGCGAGATCGCCGAGGTGGCGAGAAACGTGAACCGCATGGCGGCCGCCCTCGATCGGCTCGAAACCAATCGCGGCGTGATGCTTGCGGGCATTTCGCATGACCTGCGCACACCCCTCACGCGGCTTCGGCTCGCCACCGAGCTTGGCGTGTCCTCGGACGAGGAGCGCCGCGCGATGATCGCCGACCTCGAGGACATCGAACGGGTGCTCGGGCAGTTTCTCGACTTTGCCCGGGGCACGCCACCGGCGGCCGCGCGAGAAGTCGTGGATCTCACGGCCTTCGTCAACGAATGGGTCGAGCGCGAACGCGCCCGCGGCCGCGAGATCGCCTTCAGCCCGCCACCGGAGGTCATGCACGCGGGCATTCACCGCGCGGCCTTCGAGCGCCTGCTCGCGAATCTCGTGGACAACGCCTTCACGCATGGCGCGCCGCCCGTGGCGATCGAACTCTCGCGGCGCGACGGCGAGGTCGTGCTCGATGTGCTCGACCGCGGGCCGGGCATCGACCCCGTGCGGGCGGAAACGCTCAAGGCCCCGTTCGTGCGCGGGGAGGCGGCCCGCTCGGGCCCGCCCGGCGCGGGGCTTGGGCTCGCCATCGTCGAGCGACTGGCCGCGTGGCACGACGCCCGATTCGAACTGCTGCCCCGCTCAGGCGGCGGGACGGTGGCGCGGTTGCGGCTGCCGGTGGCGCGGGCCGCGGCGGATCAGTGACCGACGCCACGCGCCATCAGCGCCGCCGCCACCATCACGACCGCCAGCAGATGCAGCTCGATGACCACGATGCCACGCGTCGCGAGCCAATCCTCGGTCTGCGGCAAGTCGCCGCCTTCCTTCGTGGCACGGGCCCAGCGGATGAAGGCCATCGTCGGGCGGATCGAGATGAGCCCGGCCGCGAGAAACGCGGCCACCTTGAGCCAGAAGACCCAGCTGCCGGTGTAGAAGGCCGCGCCTTTGACGCCGGAGATGACGCGCAGCACGCCCACGACGAGGAGCATGCCGGCGACGATGCCGTAGGCGAGATCGATCCGCGCGAGTCGGGCAATGACCTCCGCGCTCGCGCTGCCGCGCAGGAGTGCCCACTCCGCCATGAGCAGACCGACGAGCCCGAAGGCGAGCAGGTGGTGCAGTGAAGCGAGGAGAGCATCGATCATCGTCGTGCGGCCGTCAGGTGGTTCGGGCTGAAAGCGTCTGCTGCAGCACATGCGCCTCGCCCGGTGGAATCTCGACGATGTCCTCGCCGCAGTTGGCGACTTCGATGCAGACGTAGTGCCGCCACGCATCGTGCGGAATGTCGGCGAAGCCCTGCACCGCCTCGGCCCCGGGGTTCCACACCACGACCGAGCGCGAGCCGGTGGAGGCGATGTCGACCACGCGGCCGAGTGTGGGGTCCATGAGCTGATAACGCCCTTCGGCATCGTGATAGATCCGATCAGAGCGGCCAGGGTCGCGCGGGTCGGCGAGTGTCCAGAGGCCTGATTGCAAATGCCGGGCGAAGTTGTCGAACTTGTCGCTGTAGGCGAGCCCGGCGAGACCGTCGATGGCACAGCGGGTGGCATCCCCCACGCGCAGGTAGGTGTGGAAGGCCTGGGTCATGCGCACGGTTTCGCTGCCCACATTCACCGTGGTGAGCGCCATGCCGAGCGACGTGCCGATCGAGAGCGTGAGCACGAGATCCAGCCCCACGCCGGCCAGCGCAGGGGCGGCAAGCGCGACGACGACGCGCCCATCCGGCTCGATCTGCGCGGTAAGGAACTTCCAGTGTTCGGTGCGGACGAGCCCGTGCTGGGGCGCATCGGCAGGCTGGCCCTGCCTGGCGAAATACGGCCAGCAGATCGGGATGCCCCCGCGCAGCGGTCGGGGCGGCGTGGCCGTGATCGGCGACATCCAGAGCAGGTCGGTCTGTCCCGCGGGGGCGAAGGAGAGCACGTGCCCCCCAAACAGGCTGATCGCCGCGGTCGCCTGCGGCGTGCGCACGAGGATCGCGGGCAGGTCATCGAACAGCCCGTAGCGCACAGCCTCGCGCGCATCAACGCTTGGGCCCGTGCCCGGCGTCATCGCCCGGCCTCGATCAAGCGAGCACCTTGGCCAGGGCGTCCCAGTTCTCGGTGGGCCGACGCTTGAGCGCGCTCTTGCTGAAGATCTGCCAGCGGCCGACGACGAAGGCGAGCACCACGCTCGCCACCGTCGCGTAGGCCGGGTGCCCGGCGAGCTGCATCGATTGACGGAAGGTCGCCTCGAGCCGGTCCTGCAGACGGTTGATGCGGGCCTGAAGCCGCGCGTCCTCGTGCGTGAGCGCATCGCCCGCAAGCACGCGCACCATGCCGGGGTTCTTCTCGGCGAAGGCGAGCAGCATGCTCACGATCTCGAGCACCTGCGTGCGGCCGTCGGGGGCAGCTGCGATGATCTGGTTGGCGAGCGAGAACACGGTCTCTTCGATGAAGTCGATCAACGCCTCGTACATCTGCGCCTTGCTCGCGAAGTGCCGATAGAGCGCAGCCTCCGAGACGCCGACCTTGGCGGCGAGGCTGGCGGTGGTGATCTTCTCGCCTTCGGGCGTCTCGAGCAGCCCGGCCAGGGCCTGAAGGATCTGCGCGCGACGTTCCCCGGGTTTCAGTGCCACCTTGAGCCCTTATCGATATTGTTCTCGACGCGGTGCCGATCCGCGGTCAGGCGCGAATCATCGTGCCCACGCCGTCGGACGTCAAGATTTCGAGCAGCAGCGCATGCTCGACCCGCCCATCGATGATGTGGCTCGTGGCCACGCCATGCTGCACCGCGTCGAGGGCCCCCTGGATCTTGGGCTTCATGCCTCCGGAGATCGTGCCGTCGGCGAAGAGCGCCTCGATCTCGGCGTAGGTGAGGCCCGTGATCAGGTTGCCCGCCTTGTCGAGCACGCCGGGGGTGTTGGTCATCAGGATCAGCTTTTCTGCCTTCAGGGTTTGGGCGAGTTCCGAGGCGACGAGATCGGCATTGATGTTGTAGGCCTGCCCGTCGTTGCCGACGCCGATCGGCGCCACGACCGGGATGAAATCCGCAGCGTCCAGATGGTGGATCAACCGCGGGTCGATCGTCTCGATGTCGCCCACGAAGCCGATGTCGAGCATCTTGCCGGCTTCCGTCTCGCTTTCGACCATCATCTTCTTCGCGCGGATGAAACCGGCGTCCTGTCCGTTCAGGCCCACGGCACGACCACCCGCTTGGTTGATGAGGCCGACGATCTCCTGATTCAACTCGCCCAGCACGGCCTCCACCACGTAAAGCGTTTCATCATCGGTCACGCGCATGCCCTGGATGAAGCTGCCCTTCTTGCCCGTCTTGTCGAGCATCTCGTTGATCTGCGGGCCGCCGCCATGCACGACGACCGGGTTCATGCCGACCAGCTTGAGCATCACCACGTCGAAGGCGAAGCTCTTCTTCAACGCCGGGTCGGTCATGGCGTTGCCGCCGTACTTCACGACGATGGTCTTGTCGTGGAACTGGCGAATGTAGGGGAGCGCATCGGCCAGGATGCGGGCGCGGTCGGCGGCAGATGCGGCGGAAAGCGGCATGAGGAAGCGTGCGTTCGTGGAATGAGGACGCCTGACCCGCGCCCCGTCGGGCCCGGGTCGGACAAAACCGCGCCGATTCTAAGGTTTCGGCCAGCCGCCTCAGCGCAGGAAGGTGCCGTCCCGCGAAATGATCGTCTCCTCGATGAAACTCGATCCGATCCGATCGTTGGGTCCGTAGCCGATCACGAAATCACCGAGATCGAACTGTCGCATCGACTCGAGCGCGCTGACGAAACTCTCGCGCGTGAGGCTCTTGCCCGCCCGGCGCAGCGCCTCGACAAGCACGCGCGCGCCGACGTACGCGACGAGCCCGTTGTAGCTTGGCTCGATCTTCGCCTCGGCCGCGAGGGCCTGATAGTCCCGCGACACCTTGATCGTCTTCGAGGTCGGCAGGGGCATGACCTGCATGACGATCACGCCGCGCCCTGCTTCGCCCAGCGCCTTCATGAACGCGTTCGAGCTGTTGTTCGACAGTGTCACGAACTGCGCCGTGCCACCCTGCGCCTTGTAGCGCTTGACGAAGTCGGACGCGCACACCGCGCTGCAGATGAGAAAGATGACCTCCGGCTTCTCCCGCCCGAAGCTCGCGAGCGCCGGGGCGATGTCAGCCGCGCGGTTGTCCACTTTCTCGACGAGCGGCGTGATCTTGAGCGGGGTCAGCACCCGGGTTGCCGCCTCGACCAACGGATTGCCATACGAGTCGTTTGCGGCGAGGAAGGCAAAGCGATTGCGGCCGAAGCGCAGTTGCAACTCGATCGCGCGCAGCAATTCGGCTTCATAGCTCGCGCGCACCGTGAAGGCCATCGACTGCTTCGGATCGTACAGAAAGTTCGGCCCCACCTGCGCGGCGAGATTCGCCACGCGTGCCGGCTCGGCGTGCTTCATGATCGCCTGATTCGTCGGTGAGGTACGGGCCAGGAAAAAGCTCAGCACCTCATCCCGTTCGACGAGGGCCTTTGCCTGGCTGTCCGCGAGGGCGGGCTCCTGCTGGTCATCCACGTGCACGAGCTCGATCTTTCGCCCGGCGACACCTCCCCGCGCGTTCACGCTGTCCACATAGGCCTGGGCATTGGCCAGCGCCTCCTTGTGGGTCGCCACGAGGGGTCCCTTGGTCAGCGGTCCCATGGTGTGGATGCGCACGGTGGTTGCTGTCACCGCGGGCGTCTGCCCCCACGTTGGCCCGATGCCCGCGGCGAACACGGCAGCCGATGCCGCGAGCACGATGTTCTGAATGGAATTCCTCACGCTTCGCTCCTTGATGATGGCTGGCCGGTCCCCACCGACCGCCGAATGGGCGCCTGCCCGTCGCCGCGAGGATACGCGGATAAACTTTCATCCTGATTCCCCGCCACGCAACACCGGATAAAGCCGGTCCCCTGCGCCATGCCAGCACACGACACCGGGCGCGTCGCCCCCGCCGCGACGACCGCCGAACCCAGCCCCGGCCCCGCATCCGCCCCGCCCCGCAAGGTCTTCATCCGGACCTTCGGCTGCCAGATGAACGAATACGACTCGGAGAAGATGGCCGACGTGCTTCACGCGGCCCAGGGGCTCGTGCCGACCGACCGCGCCGAAGACGCGGACGTGATCCTCTTCAACACCTGCTCGGTGCGTGAGAAGGCCCAGGAGAAGGTCTTTCATGACCTGGGCCGGGTGCGGGCGTTGAAGCGCGAGAAACCCGACCTGGTGATCGGTGTGGGCGGCTGCGTGGCCTCGCAGGAGGGCGCGGCGATCGTCGAGCGCGCGCCTTACGTGGATGTCGTGTTTGGGCCGCAGACGCTGCACCGGCTGCCGGAGTTGATCGCCCGCCGCCGCGCCACGGGGCGGCCCCAGGTGGACATCGCCTTCCCCGAGATCGAGAAATTCGACCACCTGCCGCCGGCGCGGGTCGAGGGCGCCTCCGCGTTCGTCTCGATCATGGAGGGCTGCAGCAAGTACTGCTCGTTCTGCGTGGTGCCCTACACGCGCGGCGAGGAGGTCTCGCGCCCGTTCGAGGATGTGCTGACCGAGGTCGCCGAGTTGGCGCTGAAGGGCGTCAAGGAGGTCACCCTGCTCGGCCAGAACGTCAACGCCTACCGGGGACGCATGGGTGCGACCGGCGAAAGCGTGGCGGATTTCGGCACCCTGATCGAGTTTGTGGCCGAGATACCGGGCATCGAGCGCATCCGCTTCACGACCTCGCATCCGCGCGAGATGAACGCCTCGCTCCTTCGTGCCTACGAGCGCGTCGGCAAGCTCGTCAACCAGTTGCATCTTCCGGTGCAGCATGGTTCGGACCGAATCCTCGCCGCGATGAAGCGCGGCTACACGGCGCTCGAATACAAGTCGATCATCCGGAAGCTCCGCGCCGTGCGGCCCGAGATCTCGATCTCCTCGGACTTCATCGTGGGCTTTCCCGGCGAGAGCGAGCGCGACCACGCGGCCACGATGAAGCTCATCGACGAGGTCGCCTTCGACGGTGCCTTCAGCTTCACCTACAGCCCGCGCCCCGGCACGCCGGCGGCCGATCTGCCCGACGACACGCCGCCTGCGGTGAAGTCGGCGCGCCTCGCCGAGCTGCAAAAGCGCATCGACGCGCTCTTCCTCGACTACAGCCGCCGCATGGTCGGGCGCACCGAGCGGGTGCTCGTCGAGTCACGCGCGAAGAAGGGCGAGGGTGATCTCGCCGGACGCACCGAAAACAACCGCGTGATCAACTTCCCGGGCGGCCCGCACGGCGCGCGGCTGATCGGCCAGTACGTGGACGTGCGCGTGACCGAGGCCATGGCGCACAGCCTGCGCGGCGAGATCGTCACCGTCTGAACCCATCCGTCCTCGCCGTCCGTCCGGCTCGTCCCGCGACTCGGTACCGCCAACCGCCCGTTCGTCGCCCGCCGCTTGGGCCGACCGCTCGCTCCGACGGACACTCCCGGCATCGCTGAACGCGATGGCGAGGCCAGGGGGCCCGCCACCGCGCCCCTGGGAGGACCTCCGCATGACACGTCGCAGCCGATGGCGCCGCACGGGCGTCGCGTTCGCCGCCCTCTGCATCGCCGCGCTCGCCTTCGCCCTGGCCGTCATCCTGTTCGCGGTGGCCGCCCCGGAAGTTGGCGCGGTACAGCTGCGCCTGGGCGATGCGTCGTGGCCGATTTCGGACGCCACACACGGCGACATCGCCTCCTTCTTCAAGATCTGGCTCCTTCTCGCGCTCGCCTTCGTCATCGGTGCCCTTGCCCTCTTCGTCGCGTTGGTGATGGTCGGCGCGACGATCGTCGGCCTCCTGCTCGTTTTCACCTTTGTGGCGACGTGGATTTCGCTCGCGGGCGCGCTGCCCGTCGTGGCCTTCGCCGTGTTCGTCTATCTGGTCTACCGACTGTTCAGGCTCATGCAGGCACCGTCCGGCCCGTCGCCCGCGGCCGCGCCGCCCGTCGCGGAACGCTGAGCGCGGGCGGGCAATGCGGGACGTCACGCTGCTGACGGTCGAGCGAATCCCTACACTCGTCGCCTTGCCTCCCCGCTCATCGGCCAACAGCTTTTGAGCCTCAAGCCCCACGCAGCTTGGCCTTGCAGGCGAAAACTCCGGAAGTCGACCTCTCCATGCAGTCCACCCCCCTCTCTCCACCTTCTGCGCGCACCCTCCTCGCCGTCGCGCTGACCAGCGTGCTGTTCGGCTGCGCGTCCCTGCCGACGCCACCCGCCGCAACCACTGCGGCGTCAACCGCCCCGAGCCAGGACGCGGCCCGGTCCGCGACGGCCCCGGCGAGCCCGCCGTCGCCTGCTTCGGGGTCTGCCACGGCAGCAGCACCCGCTCCGGCCCCCA
>CAZSTF010000047.1:0-17114 GCA_964609555.1 uncultured Alcaligenaceae bacterium
TGGCGAGATCGATGTGCGTGCGGATGAGCAGCGGCGGGTGGGCGTCGATCGCCGGGGCGGCCAGCGCGCGGCGGAAGGACCGTGTTGCATGCAACCAGCGTCGCATGCGCAATGAACACTTCGCCCCGGGTGTGCGCGAGCTGCGGCTCCCAGCGCGGATCGGGGGTGCCCAGCATGAGTCGCTCGGCCCGGTCGAGTTCGGCCAGCGCAGCGACACCCTGGCCGACGCTCGCAAGCACGGTGGCGCGGTTGTTGAGTGCCCCGGCCATCAGGGGGGCATGGCCCGCCTGGGCGGCCAGCGCGTGCGCTCGATCGAGATGAGCCAGGGCTGCGTCACGCTGGCCCTGGGCGCCGAAGCTCGCGCCGAGCCCCAGGAGTGCGCGGATGTGCGCGATCGATGCAGGCGCCGAGGCCGTCTCGTCCCGCGCGGTTTCGAAGCGCTCCACCGCCGAGGGCAGGTCGTCGAGACGCAGGTGCGCATCCCCGGCGAGCAGCAGGAATTCGACGCGCAGCGAACGGTCGCCTTGATGTCGCGCGGCTTCTTCGCCGCGGCGCGCGAGACGCAGGCAGTGCAGCCAGTGTCCGGCCGCGAAGGCCGCCTGAGCATCCGCGAGTTCCCTCGCGAGCGGCGCGTTCGACGTCGCAGGCATTGAGACGCCCGCGAGGTCCTGTTCCGCTGGTGCGGTTCGGTCGCTGCGGCGTCGCTCGCGCGGCGACGCGGACCCATCCCGCGGCTGGCTCAGCGCGGCGCGGGGAGGCTTGGGAGGTTTCATTTGTCGTCCCCGCCCCGTAGGCGCGCCGGCGGCATCCGAGTCGCCCTCATGGTCAGGCCACCGGCACGACGCCGTGCTCCGGCGGATTGACGGCCTCGTCGGTTGCGGGTTTCACCTGTTCGCGACTCTTCGCGAGTTGCTCGCGCAGCCAGACGACGAGGGGCTGCCACGCGTCCAGTTGCTGCTCGGTCCGGGCGCGGGGCAGGTCGTAGATGGAGAAGCCGTCGCGCGCGCATTGCGGATAGACGACGCTGTCGGGCACGAACATGACCACCGGCAGCCCGCTGCGCTGGAAAAAACTGGCCAGTTCCTGGGCCATGCGCGTGCGGCTGTCGGTGCGGCTCCCCACGAGGCCGATGGACACCCGGCCCGACTGGACATGCGGATCCTGATGGAGCTTGAGCAGAAACTTGGCCGTGGCCTCGATATCGAACACCGACGGGTTGACCGGGACCAGCACCACGTTGGAACGCGAGAGCAGGTAGGCTCGGTCCGGTCGGCGCAGGCGCGCATGCGTATCAATCACCATCCACTGCGGAGAAAACTCGCGCAGCTCGGACAAATCGGTCTCTTCTGTCCAGGACATGATCTTCGGCAACGCCTCGGGGCGTCGCGCGAGCCAGTTCGTGGCCGACTGCTGCTTGTCGAGATCCATGATCACGACGCGCTGCTTGAGTGCGGCGAGCATGCCGGCCAGATTGGTCGTGAGGGTGGATTTGCCCGCCCCCCCTTTTGGATTGGCGACCAGGATCGTGAACATCGGGAACCTACTTTCTGGCGCTCACGAGCGACTGAAGCCAATCGAAGATCGGCGGCCAGTCCTCCCAGAGCTCCTCGCCGCGCGAGCGCGGCAGATCGAAGACGGACAGGCCTGCGCGCGCCGCATGCACGTAGCCCTGCGCATCGCGGATGTGGGTCAGGACGTCGAGCGACAACGGTGCGAGGAATTCATCAAGATCGCTGGCCGCGACGGTGCGCCCATCGACCCGGGAACCAATCAGCGCCAGCGGGCGTCGCCCATCGCGCACCGACTTCAGGCGCTCCAGATCGGCCAGCAGATCCGCGGTGGCCTCGAAATCGAAGGTCGAAGGCGCCACGGGCACGAGAATCGCGTCGGCCTGCCGCACGCGCTCTGCGAGGGCGTCACCATGCAATCCGGCGGGCGAATCGATGACCAGCCACTGGATGCCCGCGGCGCGCAGCGACTTGACATCGGACCCAGGATCGGCCGTGACGATCTGCGGAAAGCCCTGCGGGCGCCGGGCGAGCCAGCGCGAGGCGGACCGTTGTCGATCGAGGTCGAGCAACGCCACGCGCTGACGCTTGCCGGCCAGATAAGCGGCCAGGTTGGTCGCGATCGTGGTCTTGCCGGCACCGCCCTTGGGCGTGACGATGAGAATGGTGAACATGGGGAGTCGCTGGCTCGGGCCGATCCAGTATAGGGGCAGCGGTCCGGCCGGCCAACATCCAGCATCCAACAGACTGAGGACGGTCGTTTCCCGCCTGCGTTCTCAGCGTGCGCCGGCCCAGGCAACGCTCGCGAGCGCCGCGAGCATGCCGGCCGCCGGGGCGGTCACCGCCCAGGCCCAAAGAATCACGCCCCGGATGTTGCGTCGCAAACCCCGGTCCGCCCGCATGGCATCCGCTCCCAATACGCCCGCCATGATCACGTGGGTGCTCGAAACGGGTGCACCTGCAGCACAGGCCGCGGCCAGCGTGAGGCCGGCTGCGGACTCGGCTGACCAGCCGTCCGACGGCCTCAATCGCGCGATCTTCTCGCCCTTGCCCGAGATCAGTCGCACGCCGCCCAGTGCGCAGCCCAGGGCGAGAGACGCCGCCGCTGCGTAAGACACCCAGCCCGGCAGGTGGCTTCCCGTCACCCCCGCCGCGCCGGCGGACGTGATCGCCAGCCAGATCACGGCCACCACCTTCTGGGTGTCGTTCCCGCCATGGCCCAGTGCCGTGAGTGCGCAGCTGGCCAATTGCCCGGGCCGCATCCAGCGATCGACGCGTGACGGGCGGACAGTGCGCAGCGACCACGCGAGCGCAATCGCGAGCCCGACCGATAGCGTGAAGGCGAGGAACGGACCGACGATCACCCAGACGAGGACCTTGAGTCCACCCCAGAGCACGACCTGCCCGTCTTGGGCGAGGGCCGCCCCGACGAGGCCACCGATCAGGGCATGGGACGCCGAACTCGGCAGGTGCGCGAAACGGGCGAAGGCAAGCCACACGAGTGCGCCGACCAGTGCAGCGCCGAGCAGTGCAAACGCCGTCCCGCCGGGTTGAACCAAGCCGAAGGCCAGTGTCCAGGCGACCTGCAGTCCGTATGCGACCCCGCCGATGGCGGTGAAGAGCGTCGTCCACGCGACGGCAGCGGCCGGGCGCAGCACGCCGGTCGAGACGATCGGAGCGACCAGGGTCGCCGCATCCTGATAGCCGTTGACGAAGCCGTAGATGAGCGCAAGCGCGGCGACGCCCACGAGGGCCCAGGCAATGGCGACGCCTTCAGCCAAAGTTTGCGCCTCAGGCCACGTCGATCACGATGCCCTCGAGGATGTGCGCCACATCCTCGCAGCGGTCGGTGACCGTCTCGAGCAGTTCGTAGATCGCCTTCATCTTGATCAGGTGAATGGCGTCCCGCTCGGTTCGGAAGAGCCGGGAGATGGCGCTTCGCATCACGCGGTCGGCGTCCGTCTCGAGGCGATCGATCTCCTCGCACAGGCGCATGATGGTGTCGCCATTGCGTTCCGCGTTCGCGAGGAGAGCCACGGCTTGCTGGACGCGCTCGGCGCAGCCGAGGCCGATCTCGGCCAGTTGCGTCGCCTCGACGGGCACGCGCTTGACGTCATAGAGCGAGACGGACTCGGCGCAATCCTGGATGAGATCGAGAATGTCGTCCATCGCCGAGATCAGCTTGTGGATCTCTTCGCGGTCGAGCGGTGTGACGAAGCTCCGGTGCAAGAGCTGCACCGTCTGTCGGGTCACGCCATCGGCACGCTTCTCGATCGCATCGATGGAGGATGCAAGCTCCCGCAGGTCGGACGCGCCCTCGCCCAAGCCCCTCATCAGTGCCGCGAGCGCACGCGCGCCGTTGACGATCTCGGCGGCGTGGGCATCGAACAGACGAAAGTATTCGCGCTCCTTCGGGAGCAGCCGGCCGAACACGAGAATCCCCCCAGTGAATGCGTGACTGCGCGGGATTGTAGGTGCCCGGGTCAGCGCGCTCGGCGGGCCTCGTGATCAAGCGGAGATGATCGTGTGGCCATGCCGCGCGATCAGTTCGGCGAGCTTCACGATCGACAGCGGGGCTGAACCCTCGGCCTTGTTGTTGACGATGACGATCGCGTCGCGGCCGAGTCCTGCCGCCTCGAGGAGCGCATCGGCAATCGCCGCACGGCCGGCCGGATCCTCGTCGCACAGGCGGTCGAACGGAGCATAGCGTTCCTTCGCTTCCTCGTACTTGAGCCCCGAGTGCAGACTCCAGCGAATGACGAGCGGGTGCGCTCCTGCCTCGCGCCAGAAGCGGAGTTGTTCGGACAGCGGCGGCATGCGCGCATGGATGGCTGCGCAGTGGGTCGCTCCACCGGCGCAGAGCGCGGCGAGGTAGTCATCGGTCAGGAGCTCCGGGTCGCGCACTTCGATCGCGTAGCTGGCCAGCGGTTGCGCGGGATCGGGCGACGGCAGGGCGAGCAGGAACTCGGCCAGCCGGTCGGCGAAGGCGAGTGGGTTTCTCGTGAAGCGCGGGCCGAGCGGCGGGAACTGGAACACGAGCGGGCCGCAGTGCGCGCCCAGCCCGGCGCGCGCCGGCTCGACGAATTGCGTCGTCGCGAGTGCCGGGTCGAGGAACGCCGGGTTGTCGCTCCAGCGCCCGGCGTCATCACGAAGACGCGGGCCGGTGAAGAGCATCGGCGCCTTCACGAGAAAGTGGAAGTCGGGTCGCACGGCCGCAACCTGTCGCGCATAGGCAGCGAAGGCATCCTTGCTGATCGGGGCATAGAAAGTCCGGTCGATCCCGACCGCGCCGAACAGCGGATGCGAGGCGTAGGCCGCGAGTCCGTGCCTTGCAAGATCGGTTTCGCTTCGCGCATCGCCGTAGACGAGCCCGGCCCAGCCGGGAAAACTCCACGACGAGGTGCCCAGATGGATCCGCGGCGGGATGCGCGCTGCCAGGGCGGCGATGTTCGGTGCGATGGTGGCCGACTGCACCCGCGGTGCCTTGACGCGTGCTTCAGTCCGCGGCGCGACTTCATCGGACGCGTGTCCAGTGTCTGCCGCATCGTCCGGGGCAGGAGAGAACAGGTCCACTTGAACGGTGCGCTTGGCCATCGGCGCATGATTCCACGCACACGCGCCGTCGGCAACCCAAGGCGGTCACCCTCGGCTCAGCGGCCGACAGTCTTTGTCAGGCGCCGCCGCACCCGCCGCCGCATCCTCCACCGCCATCGCCACCGCCGTCGCCGCCGTGGCCATCGGCATCGGCACGGCCGGTGTCGGCGCCCCCGCTCCCGCCGTCGCCGCCGCTCGATGCGCGTGCGTGGTGGGCGCTCACATAGGCATCGATGTCCGCCGGTGTGTGCACGAACCCGTGGGCGAGTCCGAGGTGCCGGTCGAGATCGAAGAGCCCGGCGGCCAGCGCCCCGGACAGTCCGAGCCCGGTGAGGGTTGCGATGACCGCCGGATCGCGCGCGGCAAGCCAGGTGCTGCCCAGTCGGGCCTTGGCTGCTTCCTCCGCTGCACGGCCACGGCCGTCGGGTTCATGGTGCAGATAGCGACCGAAGGCGCGTTCGCAGAACGCGGTGTACTCGCGCGTGAGCAGGATGAACTCGTGCCAGGCGATATCGACAGCCTTGCTGGGCATGCCGAAGGGCTCACGCGGCCGTGCTGCGAGGATCAGAAACCAGACCCGCAGGTGCTCGAGCACCTGGTCTTGCTGGCCTCGGTCGAGCGCGGGCAGTGCGTCCGCGAGCCGGTTTTCGAGTACGAGCGGGAAGCGGTAGTCGCGGATGAAGTCGAGCCGCTGTCGCCGTGTTTCGTCTCGGCGGTGTTGCACCGACCTGAGCGCAATCGTGATGCCGATTCCGGCCACCACGAAAAGCAGGGCGAGGATCAATGGCGTCATCGTGTCATCTCCTTTCTTGTTGTCATTGGGATGCTTCTTGTTCTTTTGTCCGGAAGAACACACCGCTTCGATGACACGTTGATGACAGCTCAGCGCGGAAGAGACGCCCCCAGTTGCCTCCACCGTGAGAGGCCGCGTGCGAACCGCTCGACGCCCTGATCGAGGCGGACGAGATCGCTTGCGAAGCACCAGCGCAGGAAACCTTCGCCGTCCGACCCGAAGGCCACGCCGGGCGCCAGCCCCAGCCCCTCCTCGCGCACGAGCCACGTGCAGAACGCGAGGGTGTCGTTCACACCGTCGATGCGGAAGAAGCTGTACATCGCCGCGCCCGGTGCAGGCGCCTCGACACCGGGAAGCTGCGCGAGCGCCGAGGTCAGGTGCTGCCCGGCCACGGCCAGACGTCGTCGGAAGGCCTCGGTCGTCTCATCACCGGCCGAGAGCGCGGCGAGGGCCGCGCGTTGGACGAAGACCGGACTGCAGGAGGTGTTGTATTCGATGAGCTTGCCGATGGCTTCGGTCAGGCCGGGCGGCACGACGAGCCAACCCAGGCGCCACCCGGTCATCAACCAAGCCTTGGAAAACGTGTTGGCACTCACGAGTCGGTCATCGGTGTCCGCGAGGCTCAGGAACGACGGCGCCGCGCGCGGCGCGCCTTCGTCGGCCAAGGGCGGGAAGATGAGACGCTCGTAGGCATCATCTGCGAGGATCCAGATGCCGTGTCGGCGGCAGTGGGCAAGGATGGCCGCTTGCTCCTCGCGCGAGAGCCGCCAGCCGGTCGGATTGTTCGGTGCGTTGATGAACAGCGCGCGGGTGCCCGGCTTGAGGGCCGCGAGCAACCGGTCGAGGTCAAGCTGCCAGCCGCGGGCCGGGTCAAAGCGCAGACTGACCGTCTGGACGTGTGCCGACAGGATGCGCGGGATCTCGACCAGGTTCGGCCACAGCGGCGTGACGCACACCACCGTGTCGCCGGGCGCGACCAGCGCCTGCGCGGCGAGCATGAGCGCACTGACGCCGGAGGAGGTGACCGCCACCCGCGATGGATCGACAACTGCGCCCGGGTGCAGCCGGCTCAGGTAGTGCGCCAGTGCTGCGCGAAGTTCGGCGAGGCCCAGGTTGTGGCTGTAGATCGTCTCGCCCGCGGCCAGGCTGGCTGCTGCCGCCTCGCGGATGAATACGGGTGTCGGCTGGTCAGGTTCACCGAACCAGAAGGCCAGCACATCGGCGCGGCCGATGCCGGCGTTTGCGACCGTGCGGATGGCCGAACTGCGAAGCGCTGTGATCGCGGGCCGCGCGGTGCAGGACGTGGCCTCGAGCGGTGGGCGGGGTGGTTCGGACAAGGCTCAGTCCACCTTGGCACCCGAGGCTTTGACCACACGGGCCCACTTGTCGATTTCGCTCCGGATGTGGGCCGCGAACTGCTCCGGCGTACTGCCCACGGGCTCCGCGCCCTGTCCGGCCAGCCGCTCGCGCATCTCCGGCGTGGCCAGGGCGCGGGCGATCTCGCGCGAGAGCCGATCGACGATCTCCTTCGGGGTGCCGGCCGGCGCGAGCACGCCGAACCAGGAACTGGCCTCGAAGCCGGGCACACCGGCCTCGGCCACCGTCGGCACGTTGGGCAGGGCAGGCGAGCGCTGCGCCGAGGTGACTGCGATCGCCTTCAGCTTGCCGCCCTTGATGTGCGGCATGGCCGAAGGCGCGTTGTCGAACATGATGTTGACCGCGCCGCTCATGACGTCGGGCAGGGCTGCCGAGGAGCCTTTGTAGGGCACATGCGTAAGCTGGGTGCCGGTGAGCAGCTTGAACAGCTCGCCCGAGAGGTGGATCGACGTGCCATTGCCGCTCGAGGCGAAGGTCAGCTTGCCCGGCTCCTTCCTGGCCGCATCGATGACCTCGCGCACCGTGCTCGGCGCGAAAGATGGCGCGGCCACCAGCACGTTGGGCACACCGGCCACCAGCGACACCGGAGCGAAGTCGCGCACGGCGTCATAGGGCATCTTCGGGTAGAGGGAGACGTTGATCGCGTGCGTGCCCACCGTGCCCATGAGCAGGGTGTATCCATCCGGCGCGCTCTTGGCGACGGCCTCGGCACCGATGTTGCCGCCGGCACCCGCGCGGTTCTCGATCACGAACGGCTGCCCGAGGGACTTCTGCAATTCGTCGCCGATCGCCCGCGCCAGGATGTCGGTCGTCCCGCCCGCCGGGAACGGCACGATGATGCGGACCGGCTTGGCCGGGTACTGGGCCAGTGCGACGGTGCTCGCAAGGGCGAAGGCAAACAGGGCGCCGAGGCGCGTGACGATGCGGTGCATGGGGAGGCCTCCTTGTCCGGCGTTTTCGTGCCAGTGTGTGCCAACTTTAGCGGTTGCCCGCCACCGTGCGCCGCTGCCGTATCACCCTCGCGCTCAGGCCCGCGCGGCCGATTGGACGCCCTTCACCTGCAGCACCTGCCGAAGCGCCTGCTGCAGCTGGTCGAGGCTCTTCACTTCGGCGGTGAACTTCATCTTGGCCATGTAGTCGCGCGAGAGCGTGTTCACGGCGGTCACGTTGATGCGCTCGCGGGCGAGCACGTCCGAGACGTCCCGCAGGAGTCCCTGGCGGTCGCTCGCGATGACCTCGATCACCACACTGAAGAGGTCGCCCGCGGCCGCTTGCCCCCACTCGGCCGAGATGATGCGGCCGGGCTCGCGCGACTCCATCCGGGCGACGTTCGGGCAGTCGGCGCGGTGGATCGTGATGCCCTTGAGCCGTGTCACGAAGCCGACGATCGGGTCGGGCGGCACCGGTTTGCAGCAGCGGGCAAGGCCCGTCATCAGCTTGTCCACGCCGACGACGAGGATACCGCCCCCGCCGCCGCTCGCGCGGCTCTTCGCGGTATGCACTTCGCGGGTATCGGCGGGCTCGGTCGGGGCCGCGAGCCCGGCCGCGCGACGGATCGCCTGGTCGAGTTCGCGGTGGTTGATCTCGGCCCGACCCACCGCGGCGTAGAGATCATCGACGCTCTTCTGGCCCAACTCGTGGGCCAGACGATCGAGGCCGAGCGCGGTCTGGCCGTGACGCGAGAGTTCCCGTTCCACGGTCGCCTTGCCCTGGGCCAGCGTCTCGGCGAGGTCGAGCGCGTTGAACCACTGGCGCACCTTGGCCCGCGCGCGATTCGACTGCACGTAGCCGTTGTCCGGGTTCAGCCAGTCCCGAGAGGGTCCGCCTTCCTTGGCCGCGACGATCTCCACCCGCTGGCCGTTGCGAAGCGGCGTGTTGAGCGGCACCATCGCGCCGTCCACCTTGGCCCCACGGCAGCGGTGGCCCAGGTTCGTGTGCACCGCATAGGCAAAGTCGATCGGGGTCGCGTTCTTCGGCAAATCGATGATCTTGCCCTGCGGCGTGAGCACGAAGATCGTGTCATCGAACAGCGAGGACTTGAACCCGGCGAGCAGTTCGCCGGGCGAGCTCACCTCATCACCCCACGAGAGCAGTTGCCGGAGGTTCGCGAGCTTGCTCGCGAACTGCTGATCGCGTGCCGCCGCGCCGCCTTCCTTGTAGCCCCAGTGGGCAGCGACCCCGAACTCGCTCGTCTGGTGCATCTCGTGCGTGCGGATCTGCACCTCGAGCGCCCGGCCGGCGGGCCCGATCACGCTCGTGTGCAGGCTCTTGTAGCCGTTGGCCTTGGGCTTGGCGATGTAGTCATCGAACTCGCCGGGGATCGGCTTCCAGAGGCCGTGCACCACGCCGAGCGCCGCGTAGCAGTCACGCACATCGGCCACGAGGACGCGCACCGCGCGGATGTCGTAGAGTTCCTCGATCGCGCAGCGCTTCCTGAGCATCTTGCCGTGGATCGAGTAGATGTGCTTGGGTCGTCCGCTGATCTCGGCCTCGATGCCCGCCTCGGCGAGTGCTTCGCGCAGGATCGCCTTCGCCGTGTCGATATACGCCTCGCGCTCGATGCGTGTCTCGTCGAGGTAGCGGGCAATGGCGTGATAGCGCTCGGGCTCGAGCAGCCGAAGCGACAGATCCTCCAGTTCCCACTTGATCTCCCACACCCCGAGGCGGTTCGCGAGCGGCGCGAAGATCTCCTGGGCGAGCCGCGCCTCGGCCGTGGCCTGGGTGCCGCGCCGGGCTTCGGGCGAGAGGGCCACGGCACGCAGGCTCATGAGCCGCTCGATCAGCTTGACCAGAACGACGCGGATGTCGTCCGCCATCGCGAGCAGCATCTTGCGCAGCACTTCCAGCTGCTGCGCCCGGTCGGCGGCCTTCGTGTCACCGCTCGTGGAGAGTGCCTGCAGCGCGGCCATGCGACGGACGCCCTGCACGAGCCCGGCGACCTCGGCGGGGTAGCGCGCGGAGAGATCCTCGTCACTCACGAGCGCTTCCGGCAGCACGCAGAGCTCGGCGGCGCGCTCCGAGGGGCCATCGAGCTTGAGCCGTGCGGCGAGTTGCCCAGCCGCCGTCAGGCGTGCGCGATCTGCAGGGGTCAGCCGATCGGCGAGCCAGTCGTGGACCGCATCCAAGGTTGCCGTGTCACTCATGCAGACCGATTATCCGTTGGGCCAGAAGGGGGCTCGCGCGGGAGGGCAGAGAGGGCTTGTGCGAGGCGTCTCCAAGCCGCTGCGTGTGAACTATGTGGCAGGACGTGGCAAAACCAAGGCGAGGCAGGCCACGCATCCGATTAGATAAGTGCCCGCGAAAAAACGGTCCCATGTCACCGGAAAGGCGAGGAAGTGAAGGACCACGAATACCGTGCATACGAGTGAGAGGGAGAGCGGCCGCGAAACCCCGGGTGAATTGCTGAGCATCGACTTTCCTTCCGCCACCAGGCGAACCAAGGGATAGATGGCGAAGATCAGGTAAAGCAGAAACGCTTTGTCGTGCAAGAGGCCGAGCATGCCTTGCCCGAGCACCTCGAGATACTGCGCTAGGGTCACGGTCGTAGGCGTAGACAGTGGGTGCGTAAGGATCTGGATGAATGCGAAGTGAAAGATCTTCGCCCAGCCGGGGTTCGCCCAGTAGCTAACGATCATGTGGTACGTGGCGAGACAGGCGAGGAACGAGACGATTGCGCCAACCCTATGCTGCCGTTCGAGCGCCAAGACGGCCAGCAGCAGGGGCAGGGCGAAGAGAATGAAATCGGTTCGCGTGGCAACGAGCACTGGAAGTATGAAGAACAGCAACGTGTGCCGTGACGACCAGTAGAGCCAGGCGGCGGTGATCGTAATGAGGAACGCCAAGCCGTCCGGGGTCGAAAGCACGGCGACGTGCAGCGCCCCGAAGATCACGGCGAGAACCGGGAGCGTCATTGCCCAGGGTGGGGGGAGAACGCTCGAGACCATGAGCCAGAGCACGGCAAGCGCAAGTGCAACGCTGACCGCGGAGATGAGGTGCGTGGCGAGCACGATGTCGATGCCCAGTCGGTGCAATGCAAGGATCAGTCCGTTGTAGACAGGGCGGATTTGGTAGAACGGCAAATGCTCTTTGAGCGCCGAGGGGTCGGTGCTGATCGTCCGCCGGTAGTGATCCAGTTCGGTCAACTCACGGTACTTTTCGGCCGGAACGGCCTTGCGCACGCTTTGGTACGTGTAGGCATGAATTTCTCCGGCGTCGCTCGAGTCGAAGGCCTTCACCGCGGCGATGTATCCGATCATGTCCCAGTTGTGGAACGGGCGTTGGATGCCGAGGTAGAGTGCCAGCGCTGCAACGATCAGAAACGGCAGGCCGGCCAGAAGCGATGCCAAGCGGTGACCCGTCGTTGCCGATCGCGTTTTCACGTTCGTTGCGTTTGCTGGTGAGAGCGAATGACGATGTGTGCCGGTCACGTGTCCTGCCGTGCCTTGGGTCATGATGCAATCATGACGAGCGCGGCCATTCTCCCCGTCCGCCCGTCGCGCCGGTGCGAGAAGAAACGCTCGCGCTCCGTGAAAGTGCAGGCCGGATCGACCGCGATCTGGCGCGGGTCGAGACCAGCGCGTTCGAGTTGGCGCACGAGGATCGCCTTGAGGTCGGCGCGCCGCCGGCTTTGTCCTGCGCGTTCGTAAGGCTCGGAGAAATCGCCCGGCGCCGCGCCTGCAGCAACGAGGGCGTCGACCACCTCCGGGCCGACCTCGAAGGCGCCCCGGCCAATGCAGGGACCGATCCAGGCGCGCCAGCGGGCCCGGGGATGCCGCGCGCGCAGGGTGGAGATCGTCTTGCCCACGATGTCGGCCGCGGTGCCGCGCCACCCGGCGTGGATCGCGGCCACCGCGCTTGCGTCCTCCGCAGCGACGAGCACCGGCGCGCAGTCGGCGATCTTGATCGCGGCAGCGAGGCCCGCGGTTTCGGCGATCACCGCATCGGCTTCGATCGTGGCCCCGGTGCCGACGGTCGGTGGCAGGGCTTCGGCGAAGGCGATCCCGTCGCCGTGCACCTGGCGGACCCAGCGGATCGATTCGGGCGCGATGCCAAAGGCCGCGGCGAGCCGGCGTTCGTTCTCCTGCACGTTGCTGGGCGCGTCCTCGGTCGCGTAGCCGAGATTGAGGCTCGCGAAGGGCGGCGGACTGACACCCCTGGCACGCTCGGTCATCGCGGCACGGATGCGCGGGCCAAAGCATGCTGCACGAACCAGCGGCGCGCAGTCGAGGTCAGTCACGGACATAAATGATCTCGACTCCATCGTCGTCGAAACGTTCATCTTCTTCGTCGATGTCGGCGCGCTGATCGCGCTGGCGACGCAGGTCCTTGAGCAGCGCCTTCATGTCGGGCGGCAGCGGCGAGACGAAGCGCACGGTTTCGCCGCTCGCCGGGTGCGCGAGCGTGAGCCGCCAGGCATGAAGCGCCTGACGGTGGAAGCGGTCATCACCCCGTCGCCCGTAGACCGGATCGCCGACGAGCGGATGCCGGATGTGGGCCATGTGGACGCGGATCTGGTGCGTGCGGCCAGTCTCCAACCGGCATTCGACGAGGGTCGCATTCCGGCCCGCCATGCCGGGGCCGTCGAAGCGCTCGCGGGGACGGTAGTGGGTGACCGCCGGCTTGCCGCTCGTGCCGACGACGACCGCCATGCGCGTGCGGTCACGCGGATGGCGGCCGATCACGGCATCGACGGTGCCCGGTCGGGCGATCACGCCATCAACGAGCGCGAGGTACTCGCGCGAGGCGGTGCGGGCCTGCAACTGCCGCACGAGTGCGGTCTGGGCGGTGAGCGTCTTGGCCACCATCATCACGCCGCTCGTGTCGCGGTCGAGCCGGTGCACGATGCCGGCCCGCGGGATGTCGGCGAGGTGCGGTGCGCGGTGCAGAAGCGCGTTGAGCAGCGTGCCGTCCGGATTGCCCGCGCCCGGGTGCACGACGAGCCCGGGCGGCTTGTCGAGGATCAGGAGATGCTCATCCTCGTGCAGGATGTCGAGCGGAATGTCCTCGGGTGCATTCTCCGTGTCCGTGCGCGCCGCGGGCAGCGCGAGCGCGATCGTCTCGCCGCCGGCAAGGCGTGTCTTGCCCGGCAGGTGCTGGCCATCCACGAGGATGCGGCCCTCGGCCAGCCATTCCGAGAGCCGACTCCGGGAATGCTCGGGCAGGAGCCGCGCCAGGGCGGCATCCAGTCGAACGTCTGCCAATTCGGGCGGCACGGCCAGCCGCATGGGTGCTCCTATAAACTCGATTGCCTCAATTGTCCCCGTTCCGGCTGTTCCGGCCTCGGGCGAGCGCTCCACGCGCCCGACGCCGTCGGCCTTGCCACCATGACGCCCTTCTTGCTCGCATCCATCGACAGCCCATCATCGCCCGCCGGTCCCGGGCGTATCTCGCGTCTCGGGCGTCGCCTGCAGGTCGGGATGCTGCTCGCGCTGTCGGCCGTTCTGCTCTCCGGCTGTGGCTGGTTTGGCGACCTATTCACCAAGAGCGATGACCCGCAGAAGATGGCGGTCGAGCAACTCGCACGGCGCGCCAAGGACGCCCTGAACGCCCAGAACTACAGCGAGGCGATCAAGCTCTACGAGACGCTCGAATCGCGCTTTCCCTACGGCATCCAGGCACAGCAGGCGATCCTGGACACCGCCTTCGCGCAATACAAGCTCGGCGAGCGCGCGCAGGCCGTGGCCGCGGCGGACCGCTTCATCAAGCTCTACCCCAATCACGAGGCGGTGGATTACGCCTACTACATCCGCGGGCTGGCGAACTTCATCGAGGATCTGGGCCTGCTCTCCTTCATCGCCACGCAGGACCTCTCCGAGCGGGACCAGAAGTCGGCGCGCGAGGCCTACACCACCTTCAAGACGCTGGTCGAGCGTTTTCCGTCGAGTAAATACGCCTCGGACGCGCGTCAGCGCATGGTGTATCTCGTCAATGCGCTGTCGATGAACGAAGTGCACGTGGCGCGCTACTACTACAACCGCGGCGCGTATCAGGCCGCGATCAACCGCGCCCAGGCGTCGATCACCACCTACCCGAACACGCAGGCCAACCAGGAGGCGCTGCGCATCCTGATCGCCAGCCACCGCGCGCTCGGCAACGAGCAACTCGCGAAAGACGCCGAACGTGTGTACGTGGCCACCTACAAGGCTCCGCCCGCGGATGAGCGGCGGGGGTGGTGGCGATTCTTCTGGTAGCGGACGATCCTCAGAGGGCGTTCGCCACCTCGCTGCGGCAGGCAAAGAACGCGGCCACATCCTCGATCCGGCGCGTCCACGGCATCGGCGGCAGGCTCTTTCGGAGCACGCGCCCGTAGCCCTTGGTGATGATGCGGTCGTCGCAGATCGCGAGCACGCCGCGGTCGGTTTCGCTGCGGATCAGGCGCCCGGCGCCCTGCTTGAGCAGAACCGCGGTTGCAGGCAGCTGCCAGTCGGTGAATGGGCTGCCGCCCTCGGCCTCGAGCGCGCGGAGCCGCGCCTCGAGCACCGGGTCGTCCGGCGGCGCGAAGGGCAGCTTGTCGATCAGCACGAGCGAGAGCGCATCGCCCGCGACATCCACCCCTTCCCAGAAGCTTTGCGAACCGATCAGGATCGCCCGGCCGGACGCGCGGAAGCGCCGGAGCAACTCGTGCTTCGGTTCCTCGTTCTGCACCAGCACGGGGAAGTCGAGCCCGCGGGCGGCGAGCCGCGCGGGCAGCGCCTCGGCGCATTGACGCATCGCGCGCAGCGAGGTGAAGAGCAGGAAGGCGCGGCCACCCGAGAGCGCGGTCAGCGCGACCGCGTGCTCAATCACGGCTTCGGTGTGCGCGGGCGAATTGGGGGCGGGCAGGTTCTCGGGCACGTAGATCCAGCCAGCGTTCGGGTAGTCGAAGGGGCTGGGCCAGCTTTCGGTGCGGGCATGCTCAAGCCCGAGCTGGCGCTGGAAGTGCGAGAAGTCGCCGCCTGCCGAGAGCGTGGCACTCGTGAACACCCACGCCCGGGCCTTCGCTTCGGTCTGCTCGCGCATGCGGGGCGCGACCGACAGCGGCGCCGCTCCGAGCGTCCAGCCGCTCGCGGAGACGTCACACCAGCGCACGAGATCGTCGCGCCCGCGATCCTGCCAGTCGGACAGGTCACCCGCGAGGTTGCGCGCCCGGAGCGCGAGTCCGGGCAGGAGCGGATCCCGCTCGGCCTGGGCTTCGAGTTCATCGCCCAGCGCGGAGACGGCCGCGATCAGGGTCGCAAGCGCCTCCGCCGCCTCCGCCTGGCCGAGGACGGCCTCGTGCGTGAGCCGCGGCGGGACGGCGGGCAGGGTGAGGCGCAGTTGCCGGGTGGCGAGGCCTGCGGCGTGGATCGCGTCGGCGAGCGGTGCCGCCTCGGGCGCGGCGGCCCGCTGCACGACCTCGGCGTCCCGGCAGAGGTCGAGGAGCTGGGCCGCCGAGACGCGCTCGCCGAAGAACTGGGTGGCCACCTCGGGCACGCGGTGTGCCTCATCGACGATGATTGCGTTGCAGGTCGGGAGCAGTTCACCGAGGCCGTCGTCCTTGAGCGCGAGATCGGCAAAGAGCAGATGATGGTTGACCACGATCACGTCGGCCGAGAGCGCTTCGCGCCGGGCCTTGAAGACGAAGCACTCCTTCTGGTGCGGGCAGTCGGTGCCCAGGCAGTTCTCGCGCGTCGAGGTCACCATCGGCCAGACGGACGAGTTCTCGGGCACGGCCATGCACTCGGCGCGGTCACCGGTCGCGCTGTGCTCCGCGAAGGCGCTCACACGGTCGAGGTGCCGGATCGCCTCGCGCGAGGTGAAACGCCCCTCGGCCCGCGCGCGGGCGAGGTGATAGTGGCAGACGTAGTTCGCGCGGCCTTTCAGGAGCGCGGTGGTCAGCGGCACCCGAAGCGCGTCCCGCACCCGCGGCAGGTCGCGCGCGAAGAGCTGATCCTGCAGGGTTTTGGTACCGGTGGCGATGATCACCCGCCCGCCCGAGAGCAGCGCCGGAACGAGATAGGCGAAGGTCTTGCCGGTGCCCGTGCCGGCTTCGGCGACGAGCACGTTGTTCTGCGCGATCGCTTCGGCGACCGCCTCGGCCATCGCCAACTGTCCGGGGCGCTCCCGGTACTGCGGCAGCGCGCTCGCAAGCGGGCCGTCGGGGGAGAAGAGGCGGGCGAGGTCGCTGGACACCGGGCTGATTCTAGGTCGCGCCAGAGGGCCGGAGGGGCGGGGAATAGAATCGGCTGACCCAGTCGATTCCCCCGATTTCCCGTGCTCAAGACGCTCTTTGGCGGCTCGCCGAAATGGCAGAGCCCCGATCCGGCCATCCGCCTTGCGGCGGTGGCAGACCTGCCCGCCGACGATCCGGTGCTCGCGCAACTCGCAACGACCGACGCAGACGCCGATGTTCGCGCGGCTGCAATCGCCCGTGTGAATGCGCGCCCGATCCTTGAACGGGGTCTGGCCGACCCCGAGCCCCGCGTGCGCGCGGCTGCCGCGAGCGGCTGGGCGAAGCAGCTCGGCGAGGACATCCCGCTCGGCACACCGCTTGAAGTCGTGGCGCTCGCCCTGCGCGAGGATTCGCCCGAGACCCTTCGGCAGGCGGCGGTGTCGGTGGCGTTGAACGATCTGCGGGCGTGGCTCGCCTCCGGCGCGCCGGTGAGCGCGAAGCTCGCGGCGATCAACGCCTGCAACGATGCCCCACTGCTCGATGCGCTCTACCTCGAGTGGCGTGATTCCGACAAGCGGCTCGGCAAGGCCTGCCACGACCGCGCGCAGGCGCTGGCGCTCCGCGACAAGACGGCGCAGGAGGCTGACGTGCTGCTCACCCAGTTGCAGAACTGGACCGAAGCGGATGACGTGCCGCTGTCCAAGTTGGTCGA
>CAZSTF010000048.1:0-1986 GCA_964609555.1 uncultured Alcaligenaceae bacterium
AGCACATGGCCCCAGAGGTTGTTCGGGCGCGGATTCGCATCATCCACCGGCGGACGGCCGCTTCCGGCGGTCGTCGTGCCGTCGGGGCGGTTGACGCTCTCAGGCGTGGTGCCGCGGCGGTTGTTGTTGGTGAGCGCGATGTAGACGTCACCCGCCTTCTTCGGGTTGGCGGCGATCCATTCGGGGCGATCCATCATCGTGGCGCCCACGCGGTCGGCGGCCATGCGTGCCTTAAGCATCACTTCACCCTGGTTCGCGAATCCGTTTTCGGGCGTGAGGCCGTTCTGGCCGAAGACGAGCGGAATCCAGCGGCCGGTGCCCATGTTGTCACCGACCGTGGCGCCGGCTTCGAACTTGCCGACGTAAAGCGTGCCGCTCTCGAGCAGGCGGCGGTTGGCGGCCGAGGTCGGGTTCGTGCGGTCGAAGGTGCCTGCGGAGACGAACTTGTAGATGTACTCGCCACGCTCGTCGCAGCCCATGTAGACGACGACCTTGCCGTTCGCGGCAACCACGACCTCGGCCGCCTCATGCTTGAAGCGACCGAGCGCGGTGCGCTTGACCGGCGTGGAGTTCGGCGCGAAGGGGTCGATCTCCACGACCCAGCCGAAGCGGTTGGGCTCGTTCGGGTTGACCGCAACGTCGAAGCGCGGATCGACCGTGTGCCAGCGATAGCCGAAGCCGTTCTGCGTGATGCCGTAGCGGTTCTCGAGCGCGGTCGGCGTCCGGGTGCCGTTCCAGCCGAAGTAGCCGTTGAAGTTCTCTTCGCAGGTGACGTAGGTGCCCCACGGCGTCATGCCCGAGCCGCAGTTGTTGAGCGTGCCGAGCACGCGCGTGCCCGTCGGATCCGCCGCCGTCTTCATCGCGTCGAGACCGGCGGCCGGACCTTGGATGTCGATCGGCGTGTTGCCATGGATGCGCCGGTTGTAGGCCGAGTTCTTGACGTGCTCCCAGCTGCCGTCGGCGTTGCGGCGAATGTGCGCGATCGTCACGCCGTGACCGGCCTGGCCCTTGCGGGCCTTTTCCGGCGTGAAGGGGAGGAGGTGATCGCTCGCGTCGCTGCCCGGGGCGTAGAAATACTCGGGATTGATGTACTCGTGATTCATCACGAGCAGGCCTTCCTCGCTCGCTTCCCCAAACCCGGTGCGGGCCAGGTTGAACGGGAAGAAGAAGATGCCGTCGTGGTTGTCTCCGACCTGCTGCTCCTGCTCGGCCGCGGTGTTCGTGGCGTCCGACTTCCACGCGGGGGCAGACGTGTTGATCGGCTCGCCCCAGGGCAGAAAGGCGGTCGCCACGTAGCCGGCCGGCACGACCACGGTGTCGGCGGTCGAGATCGGCACGGCCTCGAAGCCGAGCATCTTTTCGCTGAAGGTGACCGGGTCGGAATCGCTGCCGCAGGCGGCCAGCCCGCCGACGAAGGGAATGGCGGAAACGCCCAGGCCCGCCTTGAGCAGGGCGCGGCGGCGCGGGTTCGCTGCAATGGACTGCTCGACCACCTGGTCGAGCGAAGGATTCAAAGACGGATTGCTGACGCCGTCGTCGTCGAGAAGGTCGCGTGCCACAAAAACTCCTTGCGCTGATTGGCAGCACGAGTGTTTCGGGCGGCGATGACAGCGCCGTGAAACCTGGATTGCAACCCGGTTACAGCAGATCCGGCGAAATGACCGCGCGGACGACGATGCCGGCGCGATCGCCCTCGTTGCGGCGGGCGAGCCACCAGAGTGCGCCCTTGCGCACCGAGATCTCGCCATCGCTCCCGGTGAGCAGGCGATGCACGACGCCGCCCAGCCACGGCTGGTGTCCGACGACGACGCAGGGCTCGGCGTAGCGCTCCCACTCCAGCGCGGCGAGCACGAGGTCCGGTGTGCTCTCCGGATTGAGTGCCGGCAGCACCTTGGCCTTCTTGCCCAGATGGCGGGCCGTCTGCTGGGACCGGCGCGCTTCGCTCATGAACACGCGGTGCGATGCCGGGAGGTTGCGCTCGAGCCA
>CAZSTF010000048.1:2086-16932 GCA_964609555.1 uncultured Alcaligenaceae bacterium
CCGAGCCGACGAGCACGCCCAAGGCTGCACCAAAGGCCGCAGCAGAGTCCGCTGCGAAGGCCGCTGCGAAGGCGGCGCCGAAAGCGGCGCAAGCCAAGCCGAAGAAGCCCAAGCTCGTGCGCGACGGCTTCACGATGCCGAAGGACGAGTACGCCCGCATCGACGAGCTCAAGTTGCGCAGCGCCAAGCTCGGTCGCCCGGCCAAGAAGAGCGAGCTGATCCGCGCCGGACTGAATGTGCTCGCCCAGGCCAGTGACGAGGCCCTGCTCAAGGCCCTGTCTGCCGTGCCGACCCTCAAGACGGGGCGCCCGAAGAAGGATTGAGGCGCGAGACCGGATCGGCGAGGGCGCGTTGCCGGACTTCAGTCAAGCAATCCGCCGTTGCGTGACACGACCATCAGGTTGACGAAGCGTGTGGCGCTGCCGGCGTCGCGCAGGCTCACCGTCATCGGACCGATCGCCAGTGTGGGCAGGCTGCGCAGCGCGGCGAGGATGCGGGCGGGCGTCGGCTCACCCTCGACGCGCTCGAGCGCCGAGACGAGGAGACGTGCGACGAGATAGCCCTCGAGGCTGTGCATCGACGGCGGCTCGTCGCGATAAGTCTTCATCTGCGCCCGGTGCTCCCGCTGGAAGGGGTGGACGGCCTTGTCCGCGGACGGGAGCACCTGCGCAAGCACCACACCCGTCGAACGCGGGCCGAGCAATTCCACCAAGGTACGGTGATCCACGGTGGAAAGGCCGAACAGGTAGGCACGCGAGCGCAGCTCCCGGTGCGCACGAAGCGCCTCGCTCACCGAGATCGCGTCTCCCGTGACGATCACCGCTTCGCCGCCTGCTCCGGCACTCGTCGGCGGAAGGCGCAGGGCGCCGATTCGCGCATCCAGCTTCGGCGCCAGACCGCGCGCGCGCAGCTCCTCGATGATCGCGCGAGCGCCGCTTTCGGCTTCGGCGCCCTCGCCTCGCACGAGGATGAAATCCTTGAGCCCGAGTGTCTTTTGCGCAAAGTCCACAATGGCGCGCGCTTCATCACGAACGTTCGCCCTGACATGCACGAGCCGGGACTCGGCCGAGAGCGCATCAGGCAGGCCGGTGGGCGCACCGAGCAGTGCCACGCTGGAGACCTTCCAAGCCGGGCTTTCGGCGATCGCCTGAAGCGTCACGGTTGCCGTTGGACCGATCAGGACCTGGACGCGGTTCTCCCGAAGGAGCCTTTCGACGTTGCTCGCCGCCGCGGTCGGCTGCCCACCATCGTCCAGTTGAACGAAGCTGAGCTTCCGCCCCCGAACGCCGCCGCGCGCATTGACCGCGTCGAAGTAGGCACGAAGGCCGCTCGAGAAGTCCTTGGGCAAGTTCGTCGCGCCGGACAGATCCAGCGTCTGTCCGATCACGATCTCATTGGCGGAAAGGGGGTTGGAGCAAGCGAAGAGCGCGCCCAGAAGGGCAGCGCAGAAGCGATCAACGAGGCGGCGAGACATGCAGGGAGAAGTCGAGCCGCGCCGACGTGATGTAGCTGCGGCCCATGTAGAGCAGGATGAGAAGACCGAGTGCCTGACAGGCGAGGAAGACTTCCGCGGAAAGCGCTGTTTGCCAGCCGCGCAGCGCCGAGGCGGACGGCGCGCCGACCGATACCGACGCGGCCCAGATGCCGTAGAGCGGCGCAAGCAGGGCGCCAACCAGCGCCATGCCTTGATAGACCGTGAAGCCCTCGCGGCCCCGGTAGTCGGCGCGCAGGGTCTCCGAGTAGGCCCGCCACAGCTGTGAACCGGAGATGGTGACCACGAGAGCGGCGAGGAAATGGCCCTTCCAGATCAGCCAGACGGAGGCCACGAAGAGTGCGAACAGCAGCACGCAGGCGATGGTCTGCACGGCCACCACCGGTTGGTTGGCCAGATTGCTGGCGTAGGCGATCTTCTTCATGCGGCCGCGATACACGGTGGCCGACGGGCCGTAGAGCGCCTGCTGGAGCGGCGAGCACTGCGCGATCGGCTTGCCGTAGCAGCACCCGAACGACAGGCAGGCCATGCGACCGATGGACTCGCCCAGCACATAGCAGGCACCGGTGGCCGCCAGGGTTGCGGCTGCGTGCAGGTTTTCGCCGAACAGCGCAGAGCCGAACCACTGTGCCACGAGCAGCGCCGGAATGGCACTCACGATGACAGAGAACACGGCCCCACCGATCGTATGCCCCGGCACGCCTTCGACCCAGCGATTGACGAGCTTCGAGGCCGGCACGCCGATGGCCAGCAGCATCCCCGCATAGAGCGCCGCCGACGCGAGGGGCTGGCCGAGCGCGCCCATGAGGAAGAAGTACGCCAGTGCGGCCAAGGAATAAGCCAGCGCCGAGATGACACCGTAGAACGTGATGTTGACGGCAGGCCACGAGAGCCCGTCGCCCGCGGGGTTGCGCGCCGGGATGACCCAGGCGATCTGCCAGCCTTCGCCCGGCAGGTGCCGGAAGCCCCAGCGGAAGATGGGCCAGACGATCAGGCAAAGCAGGAACAGGCCCGCTTCGATGGGAAGGTGCATCATGACGGTGACTCCGAAGAGGGGGAGGGTGCATCGACGGCGCGCGCGATGGCCTCACGCACGCGAAGCGCGGTTTCGACCCAGGGTTGACCGAGCCAGTCCGAAAAGCGCGAGCGCAGATCGCCGCGGCCGGCATTGGCGAGGAGTTCCGGTGCATGCCGCGCCCGGGCGGCCTGCCAGAGGATGACGCTGGTGCTGCTGCCGGGCCGGAAGAGCGACACGGGGGCGCCCCGGGGCACGAACTGGCCCGGCCGGAGGGCGGCTGGTGCTTCGTAGCCGCGCTCGCTGAAGGCCGGCTGCAGCCGCCCGATCATCATCGCCGCCACATCGACCTGTGCCACGAGACCCACGCCGGTGCCGTCAGGCACATCGGTGTCGTAGACGGTGACCGCGCGGCGGTTGACCTCGTACGAGCGGGTGAAGGTCGTGAGCGCCTGCGGATTGCAGCTGTGGAAGGCGCCTTCGATGACCGTGTAGCGCTTGACCACGCCCGCCACCGGCGCATGGGTGTAGTGGTACACGTCGGGCGTGAGCCGCACGATCACGCCAGCGAGCGGCAGATCAGGCCAGCGTTGCCAGGGATTGGCTTCCCCGAGCACGCCGGCCGGCGAGAGAAAGCGCGCCTTGATCGGCAGCGCCGCCTCGCCCTCGCTGGCAAACGGCAGCACCTTGCCGTCAGCCGGCGAGACGATCGAGCGCGGGCACTCCGGCAGCGGCCTGAGCGACCAGTAGCGGATGCGCCGCTCGAACAGGTCGCGCAGCGTCGACATCGACTCGATCGGATCGACGAACTCGCTCGGGTCGATCCCGAGGCGCTCGATCGTCCGTCGAAGCGTGACTTCGGGTCGGCGAAGCGGCCGATCGAACTCCCAGTGCGCGAGCCAGTCGGTGACCCGAGCACTCGCCAGCATCGAGAGGAGCGCGCCCGGTTCCTCGCGCGAGCGGTTGTAGAGAAAGCGGATCACCCGGTCGGCGAGCAGCTGCTCGTCGACGGCTTCACCGCTGTGGCGCAGAACGTATTGATGCAAGCGCGAACCCGGATGGGCGATGCGATGCGCGGCATTCTTGGGCGGCCGCGTGACGCTCTGGTGACCGGACGATGACGCCCGCTTGACATCGTCCGGTCGGCGCGTCTCGCCTCAGCGCACGCGGCGCCGTGCGATTCCGCCCATGCCTGCGAGCGCGAGCATCAGGAGTGCAAGCAACGGCGCACCCGCAATCGGCACCGGCACCGGGCCTGCGACATCGGTCGGCTGCACCACGGCCACCGGGTCGATGATGCGGCCGTTGGCGGTGCGGTCGTTGTCGAGCGCGCCCCCGTCGGTCGCCACGAAACGCAGCACGCTGCCGGCCGTCGTTGCGCCGGGCACGCTGAACCAGCTCGGTGACGATGCGGCAGGCGTGGCATAGCCCCACTTCATCGCCGACGTGACGGCTGCCGGCAAGGTGATCGCCACTTCGACCGACCCGCCCACGCAGGTCCGCGCGTCGAACTCGAACAGCCCGTACGGCAGCGTCATGCCGGTGGGCCCCGCACTGGGCGCGGGCGTCGTCACGCTCGTGGCCCCCAGGGCGACGAAGCGGGCCGTCGTCACCTCGATGCCACAGCCGCCTTGCGCCGTGAAGGTGACGCTCGCGGTCGCGGTGGAACCCGGCAGGGCGAGCCCCGTCAGGGTGCGCGTGGCCGCATCGTCGTCCGTGATCGTCGCCGTCGCGGTCGCGGCCCCCGAGAGCGTGTAGCCCGCACCGGTCGGTGCCGTCACCGTGACCGTGACATCAATGTTGCCATCGATCACCGCATTGTCCACCGGCGTCACCGTGCAGGTGGCCGCCGTCTCGTTCGCAGCGATCACGAGCGTGCTGCCGCAGGTCGTCGTATAGCGCGGGTTGGTGGCCGGAGGCGTGATCGACACCGCAAGTGCTTCGGCGCGCTGCTCGGCGCTGCCACCCGCACGCGTCACGGTGAAGACGATGGACGAGGCCGAAGCTTCGCCCACCGACGACGGCGCCATCGATAGGACAACCGTCTGCGCGCCATCATCATCGACGATGGTGACGTGGGCACTCGCCGTCGCCACCGTGAGGCCGGCCGAGGCACTCGTCAATGTGACGGTAAACGTCTCGTTGCCCTCGATCAGTGCATCCTGCGTGGTCGCGATCGTGATCGTGCCGGTGGTCTGACCCGCCGGAATCGTGAGCGAGCCGCTGCCCGCGGTGAAGTCCGCGGCCGAGGCCGTGTCCCCGCTCGCGACCAAGGCGTTCCAGGTGATGACCGCATCGCGCCCGATTGCACGCGAGAGGCGCACCGTGACGCTCGCGGTCATGCCTTCGACGACGGTGGCGGGCTCGACCGAGACGGCGGCGCTGTCGGCCACGAGGTTGAGGCCGACGAGCACTGGATCGTGGTCCGAGGAGCGCCATGGCGACGGCGTGTAGTAATCGGGCGATTGGGTGCCGCCCTTGAATTCGAGGTTGTAGTCGAGGATACGCGGCTCATCCGCATTGATGTGCCACGCGCGCGCCTGACTCACCTGCGGCAGGAGCGCGGGCGAGGCGACCGCGTGGTCGAGCGAACCCGACTGCGCTTCGAACACATAGCTGTGCGCGCCCTTGTCGAGCACCGTGAAGCCCGCGGCCCGGAAGGTGTCCATCGGGTCCTCTTCCTTGTAGGCGTTGAAGTCGCCGATCAGGAGCACATCGTCATCACCCAGCGTGCTGCGCCAGGTGTTCACGCAGCCGATGAGCGCTGCGGCCTGGGCCTTGCGTGAGGCGTTGTAGGCGCCTTGGCCGTCGTTCTGGTCGACATCGGCCCCCGTGGGTGTGGTGCTGGTGCTCTTCGATTTGAAGTGGTTGACCGCGGCGATGAAGCGACCGCCCGAGGCCGTGTGTTCGAAGAGCTGAGCGACCGGCGCACGACCGTTCGCGAAGGCGCTGTCGCTGCAGGCCACAGCCGCACCGACCGGTGTCACGAGCGCGGGTTGATAGAGGAAGGCGACCTTGATCTGGTCGGTGCCGCCGGGCAGGCTCGTGTAGCCCGAGGGATCACGGATGTAGTCCCACTTGGCGCTGCCTGCGGCGGCGTTGAGCGCATCGGTCAGCGTCTTGATGGCCGAGGTGGGCCCGTCGCCGTCGTTCTCCAGCTCCATCAGGCCGGTCACGGCGGCATCCATCGTGTTGATCGCGGCGACGGTCTTCGCAGTCTGGCGGGTGAGTTCGGTCGCATTGGTCGCGCCGCGCGGCGTGGGGAAGCCACCACCGGCGCCGTCGCCGTTGAAGTAGTTGAGTACGTTGAAGCTCGCCACCTTCACGCTGCCGCCAACCGCAGGGGGCGTGGCGGGTCGGGGTGCGAAGTTGAACGCGACCGGCGCGGTCGGCTGGATCCGGAAGGCCGAGAAGCCGAAGGAAAGCACGCCCGTGAGCGCCGTCACTTCCGAGCCCACGCGCAGCGTGTTGTTCGCCGTATCCCAGTAGGGGATCGTCGGCGGGTTCTGCACGTTGCTCGCATCGTCAAGGATGATGCGGCTCCGGTTGATGAGATCGATCGCGGCCGTAACCGCGGCGACGTTGCTCGTGCCGGAGGTGTTCGTGCCCGAGGCCGGATCATCGTTCGGATCGATCGCATCCGTCGGGATCGTGAGCCGCGAGGGCGCGAGCGAAAGTTCGCCGAAACGCGCGAGGTTGTAGTTGTCGCTCACGGTAAGCGGCGCGGCGATCGTGACCCGCATGCCCTCGAGCGCTTCGAAGTGCGCCATCGAAGGCACGGGGAGTGTGAGCGTGACCGGCGTCGGCAGCGGATTGCCGGACGAGAGCACCTGCACCGACGCGGCTGAGGCGGGTGTGATCTGGGTCAGGGTGCCGGTACCGGCGGCGAACTCGGCCACAGTGCCGGTGACGCGGACGAGGTCCCCGACGTTCACAGCGGTGGCGGTGTGGAAGACGAAGATGCCCTCCGAGGTCATCGGGTCGGCATCCGCAAGCGCGTCCGGTTCCTGGATGAAGTAGCCGCCCAACTGCCCCGTCGCTTGGAAATCCCCGGTCACGATGCCTTCCACGGTCACCGTCTGGCCGACGAGCGGGCTCGTCGCGCCCGCGCCCTGCACCGCGTGGATGCGGGTCACCGGCCCCTCGAGCGTGAAGGTCTCGACCCGCGCCTTTTTCCACTCGGCGTTCGCGAGGTCCTTGCAGATGCCGGTTCCGTAGAAATTCGTGTCACCCTCGTCGGTCAGGAGCTCAATCGTCTGACCCGGGGTGAGCGAGTCCGGGAGCCGGACGATGCCTTCGTAGCTGCCCACCGCCGCGCGTGCGGTGAGGTCGGTCAGGAACATCTCGGGCGCATCCGCCGGGTTGCCGCTCCAGCGGAAGAGGCGGAAGTCCTTCGGTGCGACGCCCGTGGCCGCATCATGCGGGCCGGCGACGATCAGGTACCGGCCGTCGGCCGCGCGGTCGATCGAGCGGATCGCGCGTCCGCCGAGATTCAGGAACACAGGCGCGCCAAAGCTGGCCGGGCCCGTGGCTGGGGAACCCGAGACGAGCGAGGTGAAGTTGGTCACCGGAATCAGGAGCGCGCGATTGCGGGCGGCGGTGTCCTGAAGCGGTGCCCGGAAGGCGATCCACGCGGTCGTGTTGTCCGGCGCAAAGGTCAGGCCCTCGATGTTGAAGCCGTTGCCGCCCGCGGCCTCGGGCGCAAGCCCCGTCGCCGCCGAGGCCGCGAGGCCCAACGCGCCTGCACCGAGACCATGGCCGTTTGCTTCGTCCCAGGCGATCAGGTCGGCCTTGAGGTTCGCGTAGTAGCCCACGAAGGTGAGTGTCGCTGCCGCACCGCTGCCCGAGACGTCGGTGGCGAAAAGGCGCGAGCGGTTCGGCCGATTCGCACCGCCCGAGCTGTTGCCATGCGAGGCGAGCCAGTAGATGCGGTTGCCGACGCGGGCGCTCGCTTCGATGTCCACCTCGCGCGGTTGGCCGCCTGAGAAGTCGGTGAGGCCGAGCAGGCTGGTCACGTCGAGACCACTGGCGAGGCCGCCCGCCGGCGCGCCCGAACCCGTCGCCGGGAAGATGCGCAAGCGCTGGTCCTCATCGTTCGCAATCACGAACGCATCGTTGTCGATGCGGGCCGCCGAAGAGGCATCGCAGGCCCCGGTGATGAAACGCGACTGTGCGGGCACGGCGCTCGCGGCGGAGGCGGCGTAATTGATCGTGTAGTTCGCGGTGTCGGTCCCGTCGCTGACCGTGACGGTGATCGTCGTCGTGCCGGCCGCAGCGGGGGTGATCGTGAGCACGCGCTGCGCGCCGCTGCCGGTGAGGACCAGGCCCGAGGCCGGCACGACCGTCGTGTTGGAGCTCGTCGCGGTCACGGAGAGCGCAGTCGCGGCGGTCTCGGCGTCAGCGATGTTGAAACGGATGCCGACCGTGCGCGCCGGATCGGTCGGGTCACTGATGACGCCGCTGACACTTGAGGGTGAGGCGGCATTCACGAAAAGCCGCGGCGAGAAGGCTGGATCGGCCGCGATCGACGGCGGCGTGTTCGACGGGCCGCTCGTGGCCGTCGTGAAGGAAGACGTGTAGTCCGCCGCCATCGGATCCGCGGAACCGTCGCGGTCGGTGACGGCGTTGGCCTGCACGGTGAGCGTGCAGCTCGCCCCCGCGGGCAGCGCGGCGCTCGGGGTGAGCGTGAGGGAGGTCACGTTGCTCGCCGGCACGCCCGAGAAGGCCTGCGACGCGCTGCCACAGACGAGCGTGATACCGCCCGCGGCGACATCGACCGCCTCGGAGAACGTCAGTGCGATCGTGGAGGACGTCGGAACGTTGGTTGCACCATTCGCCGGGCTGACCGCGGTGATCGAAGGCGGCGCGTCGGTGACCGGCGGCTGGCTGTAGATGCGTACGTTGTCGTAACGCATCGTGCCGGCACTGCCATAGGAGCTCGTGCTCCTTGACGCCCGGTAGTCACCCGTGACGGGATCGAACGCCGAGACGACACGGAAACAGGCGTTCGCGTTGTTGTTCGCCGCGGCAATGCTCGAGAAATCAACCTCTCTCGAATACCACGTGTCACCGGTACCGGTCGCGGCCGGGGTGAACGTGAACATCTGGGCATCCGAGAACGGGCCTGAGCAACCCGTAGCCGAATATTGCACGACGATCGTGTTCGCGGCCGTATTGCTATGGCGGATATCGAAGCGGAATCGAACCCCCGTGTGGCCGGCAGTCGAAACCTCGAATTGAACACCCGCAGTTTTGTTGCCCGTGCCTGCTGCTGGATATGCGGTCGTGTTCCAGCCGTAAGTCGCTGTTGGCGCGATCCCTGCGGCAAAACCCGGTGTGGCTCCACCGGTCGATGGTGTCGCTCCTCCAACCAGCGTCGCCGTGCCCGATCCCGTGGACGGTGCAGGACTCGTGTTCGACGAGGGCGGCCCCTCGAACGTCCACTCGGTGATCGTTGTCTGGGCCAAGGTGGCCATGGCAGCGCAGAGCGAAAGCAAAAGCGCCGCGGAGGCGCGGCCCAGGCGGGCAGCTGGGTGCAGGAGTCGGGGCATGGAACGCAAGCAGAGAAGGGAACGACCGGCATTCGTAGCCACGGCAGATGAAGCCCTGATGACGCCGCGAACGCCGTGGGTGCGGACCAGCCGGGACGGAGGGCGCAGCAATATTTCCGTAACAGAGCCGTCACATACTTCGGCGCGTGAAGACGGCCCAGTCCGTCAGCCGCAACCCCCTTTCCCTCCACACAGGAACAGACAGCATGAAACTTCGCAGCGTTCTCTCCGGAATCGCCGCTGCCGCACTCGTGGTTGGCGCCGCGGGTGCCCAGACCATCACCGGTGCCGGGGCGACCTTCCCGTTCCCGCTCTACGCCAAGTGGGCCGACGAGTACAAGAAGGCCACCGGCATTTCCATGAACTACCAGTCGATCGGCTCGGGCGGCGGCATTCGCCAGATCACCGCCCGGACGGTGGACTTCGGCGCGAGCGATGCGCCGCTGTCGGCCGAGCAGCTGCAGAAGGACGGCCTCGTGCAGTTCCCCGCGATCATCGGCGGCGTGGTGCCGGTCACCAACATGGACGGCGTCCAGCCCGGCCAGCTGCGCCTGAGCGGTGAAGTGCTTGCCGACATCTACCTGGGCAAGATCAAGAACTGGAACGACAAGGCCATCACCGACCTGAACCCGGGTCTCAAGCTCGACGGGCCGATCACCGTGGTGCGTCGTTCGGACGGCTCGGGCACGACCTTCCTCTTCGTCGACTACCTCTCGAAGGTTTCACCGGAGTGGAAGCAGAAGGTCGGCGTGGGCACGGCGGTGAGCTGGCCCGAGGGCGTGGGCGGCAAGGGCAACGAAGGTGTCGCCCAGTACGTGCAGCGCATCAAGGGTTCGATCGGCTATGTCGAGTTTGCCTACGCAAAGAAGAACAAGCTCGACTACATCCAGCTGCGCAATCGCGACGGTCAGTTCGTCAAACCGGATGACAAGGCGTTCGCCGCCGCTTCGGCCGGTGCCGACTGGAAGGGCACGGCGGGCATGGGTGTGGTGCTCACCAACGCGCCGGGTCGCGAGAGCTGGCCGATCGCCGGTGCATCGTTCATCCTGATGCACGCCAAGCCCGCCAACCCGAACCAGTCGCGCGAAGTCCTCAAGTTCTTCGACTGGGCGTTCAAGAACGGCTCGAAGATGTCCGAGGAGTTGGATTACGTCCACCTGCCCGCGGCAACGCAGGCGCTCGTCCGCGAGGAGTGGAAGAAGATCACGGACGCCTCCGGCAAGGCCGTGTTCTGATCTCGCCAATGCCCTGACTCAGGAAGGACCCCGCAAGGGGTCTTTCCGTCTTCAGAACCGCACTCACCGGAGTCTCCCTTGAGCGGATCACACAAAACCGAAGCCTTCGGCTGGCAGGACGCGCTGTTCTCGCGCGCCACGCAGTTCTTTGCCGTTCTTGTCCTCGTCACGCTCGCCGCGATCATCGGCTCGCTGATCATCGGTGCCTGGCCGACGCTGAGCCAGGTCGGGCCGAAGTTCCTCCTTGACGAAACATGGGATCCTGTGCGCAGCCTGTTCGGCGGCATGGCGCCGCTCTGGGGCACCCTGATCACCTCGATCATCGCCATGATGATCGCCGTGCCGGTCAGCTTCGGCATCGCGATCTTCCTGACCGAAATGTGCCCGCCGATCCTCAAGCGACCGCTGGGCACGGCGGTGGAACTGCTCGCCGCGATTCCCTCGATCATCTACGGCATGTGGGGCCTGTTCATCTTCGCGCCACTGTTCGCCGACTACATCCAGCCCTTTCTGCAAAAGACGATCGGCCAGCTGCCGCTGATCGGCACGCTGTTCCAAGGGCCGACGATGGGCATTGGCGTGCTGACCGCCGGCTTCATCCTCGCAATCATGGTCATCCCATTCACTGCATCGGTCATGCGCGACGTGTTCGAGACCACACCGCCGATCCTCAAGGAGTCGGCGTACGGCGTGGGTGCCACGACCTGGGAAGTGGTCTGGAACGTCGTGCTGCCCTACACCAAGACGGGGGTGATCGGCGGCATCATGCTGGGCCTCGGCCGTGCGCTCGGCGAGACCATGGCGGTCACCTTCGTCATCGGCAACGCCTACAACATCTCGCTCAAGCTCTTCGAGCCGGGCAACTCGATCGCCTCGTCGCTGGCCAACGAGTTCAACGAGGCCAGCGATCCGGCGCATCTGTCCGCGCTCATCACGCTCGGCCTGATCCTCTTCCTGCTCACCTTCTGCGTGCTCGCGGCGTCGAGAGTGCTGCTCAACCGCCTGGCCAAGGGCGAGGGGTCCAAGACATGAACAACGCCCGTGCAACCAATCCGATCTACCAGCGGCGCAAGCTGGTCAACCGCTTCAACCTGCTCATGTCGCTCGGCACCATGGCCTTCGGCATGTTCTTCCTGTTCTGGATCATCTTCACGCTCCTGTCGAAGGGTGCGGCGGCGCTGTCGCCGACCCTGTTCACGCAGATGACACCGCCTCCGGGCTCGGACGGCGGTCTGGCCAACGCGATCATGGGCTCGGTGATGATGGTCGGTGCGGCGATCTTCATCGCCACGCCGATCGGCATCATGGCCGGCATCTACCTCGCCGAGGTGGGGCGCGACAGCTGGCTGTCGAAGGTGACGCGCTTCATCAACGACATCCTGCTCTCGGCACCGTCGATCGTGATCGGCCTGTTCGTCTACACGCTGATCGTCTATCAAACCAAGAAATACTCCGGCTGGGCCGGGGCGGTCGCCCTCGTGATCATCGCGGTGCCGGTGGTCGTGCGCACGACCGAGAACATGCTGCACCTCGTGCCCAACGCGCTTCGGGAAGCGGCCTTCGCGGTCGGCGCGCCGCTCTGGCAGGTGGTCTGGCGGGTGACGCTGCGCGCCGTCCGTGCCGGCGTGATCACCGGCGTGCTGCTCGCGCTCGCGCGCATCGCAGGCGAAACCGCACCGCTCCTGTTCACCGCGCTCAACAACCAGTTCTGGAGCACGGACATGGGCGGCCCGATGGCCAACCTGCCGGTCGTGATCTTCCAGTTCGCCATGAGCCCGTACGAGGATTGGCAACGCCTTGCCTGGGCCGGTGCCGTCCTGATCACGCTCGCCGTGCTCGCGCTCAATATCCTGGCGCGGGTGTTCTTCCGCCAGAAACTCTAAGCATCTCGGGGTCAAAGCAATGTCCTTCCAAGTCAGTCTCGGCGAGAACGCCTCGGCCAAGGCGAACGCAACCAAGCTCAACATCCGCGGCCTGAACTTCTTCTATGGAAGCTTCCAGGGCCTGCGCAACATCAACATGGAAATCCCCGAGAAGCAGGTCACCGCCTTCATCGGGCCGTCCGGCTGCGGCAAGTCCACGCTGCTGCGCGTGCTGAACCGCATGTATTCACTCTACCCCGGCCAGCGCGCCGAGGGGGAGGTGCTCTTCAACGGCGACAACATCCTCGACCCGAAGTACGACCTGAACGCGCTGCGCGCCGCGATCGGCATGGTGTTCCAGAAGCCGACGCCGTTTCCGATGTCGATCTACGAGAACATCGCCTTCGGCGTGCGGCTCTACGAGAAGCTGTCGAAGAGCGAAATGGACGAGCGGGTCGAGTGGGCGCTCCGGAAGGCCGCGCTCTGGGAAGAGACCAAGGACAAGCTCGGCCAGAGCGGCCTGTCGCTTTCCGGCGGCCAGCAGCAGCGGCTGTGCATCGCGCGCGGCATCGCGGTCAAGCCCGAGGTGCTGCTGTTCGACGAACCCACCTCGGCGCTCGACCCGATCTCGACCGCGCGGATCGAGGAGCTCGTGAGCGAGTTGCGCAACGACTACACCATCGTGATCGTCACCCACAACATGCAGCAGGCCGCGCGCGTTTCCCAGTTCACCGCCTACATGTATCTCGGGGAACTGATCGAATACACCCCCACCGCGGAGATCTTCGTCAAGCCGCGCGACAAGCGCACCGAGGACTACATCACCGGCCGCTTCGGCTGAGCCCGCAACCGTCGACTAGAGGACAGCACATGGAACATACCTCCAAGGATTTCGAACGCGAACTCGACGAGCTGCGGACCCGGCTCCTCGCGATGGGCGGGCTGATCGAATCGCAGTTTGAGCGCGCGCTCGAAGCCGTCGAGACCTCGGACAGCGAGCTCGTTGCCGCCGTCGTGCGCGACGAGAAGCGCGTCAACGCCATGCAGGTGGAGATCGACCGCCTGGCGATGGAGATCATCGCCAAGCGCCAGCCGGCCGCGGTGGACCTCCGGCAGGTGATCTGCACGATGCAGGCCGTGGCCGACCTCGAGCGGGTGGGCGACGAGATCAAGAAGATCGCGACCTTCGCCCAGCAGTTCCAGGCCTCCGAGCGCTTCCAGTCCCTGCGGCTCAACGAGGCCAAGCACATCGGCGAACTCGCCCGCGACATGCTCAAGGACTCGCTCGACGCCTTTGCGCGTCTGGACGTGGTCGCGGCGGGCGAAGTGATCGGTCGTGACAGCGCGGTGGATGACGAATACGAACGCATCATGCGCCTGCTTGTCACCTACATGATGGAGGATCCGCGCACGATCTCCGCGGGCATCGACGTGGCCTTTCTCGCGAAGGCCATCGAGCGCGTCGCCGACCACAGCAAGAACATCTCCGAGTATGTGATCCACATCGTTCAGGGCAACGACCCGCGGCACATGGGCAAGATGGCGAGCGAGTGACGCACTGCCACGCCACGCTCACGGCAGTCCGCAGCCCGCGGCGAGATAGGCTCGCAGGCTCGCGGGGGTCGCGGTGGTTCCGAGCCCGGTGAGAAGTGCCGCATCCGGCACGCCGACAAGCAGCCGAACGAGCGCGAGCCCCGCACGCAGCGGCTCGCGCCCGGTGAGTCCCGGCGGATCAAGCGGCTGGGCAGCCAGGTGGGCGACGACCGCGGCCGGGTCCGTGCGGCGCGCGTTGCTGCCAAGCACGCCCGCAGTGAGCATGGCCGCACGCAGCCCCAGCCAGGCGCGCAGGAGGAGCACGCCGTCCGTGGCCGCGGCTGCCTCCCCGTCGTCGTCCAGATCGAGGCACCCGGGCGACCGCGGCAGCGGCGCATCGCTCGACCACTGCGGACGCGCGAGCGTGGGGTGGAACCGGACGGCCCCGGTGATGGCTGCGTCGCCCGTGGCTGATCGCAACGCGTTGCCGCTGCCTTCCTGAAACCGGTAGAGCGCCGCGGTGGCCGCATCGACGGCGTGCCGTCGGTCATGCACCGTGAAGGCCGGCCCCGGCGTCGTGCCCGTCGGATAGCGCAGCACGGTCGACAGGCGCAGCTCGGAGAGCCACCCCGAGAACGAGGGGTAGCCGCTCCCGGCATCATGCTTTTCGGCAGCGAGTACGAGAAACGGGTCGCTTGCGGGCCAGACCGTCGACCGGCCGTCCGGGTAGGCGAAGCTGCCCGCCGGGCCCACCGCACTCGCCTCGAGCCGGCCATCGACGAAGAGCCAGATCCGGCCATCGGAGAGACGCCGCTGCACCGCGACGTGATGCCATGCCCCGTCGGCGACGTTGCTCGTGCCGCAGAGCACGGTGCCGTTGCCCGCCGCATCGCTCGCACCGAAGGCCGCCCGCATGCCGCCCCCGGACCGCGTCCCGAGGGCGATGCCCCAGTCCGGCCCCGGACCGTAGATGTCACGGTCGAGCACGACATTGCCGGTGATCCAGCCGTCGTTGACGCCGCAGCCGACGCCTCCGGCGTTCTCGCCGGGGAGCGCGCGGAGCCAGAAGTCGATCGTGAAATCAGTCGCGCCCACGTCGGCCGCGGTCGGCGGATCGATCGGGATCTTCACCCGGTCGACGTCGCCCGCGCCGGTGCC
>CAZSTF010000049.1:0-16089 GCA_964609555.1 uncultured Alcaligenaceae bacterium
CTGGTGATGGCGGCGCACCCACCGGCGGCAGCGGCTGCGCGACGATGGGGGCCGGTGCGGGAGCACCAGGCGCAGGCTGCGCAGCCACGCCCCCGGGCGGCGGCGTGAGCCGGAGCGACTGACCCTCACGCAACGGCGAGGCGGTGGTCATGCCGTTCCACGCGGCCAGCGCGTTCATGTCAAGACCGTAGTTGAGCGCGATGCGATAGAGGTTCTCGCCGCGCTGCACGACATGCACACCGCTCGCGGGCAAGGGCGAAACCGAGGCCATCGGTGCGGGCGGTGTGACCACGGGTGCCGGAGTCGTCACCGGCGCCGGTGCGGGGGACTGCACGACGCGTGGCGGCTGCGTGCGATCGACCACGGGCGCCGGCCGACTCGCGGTGCATGCGCTCAGCAGAGAAAGCGCGAGCAGGCCGAGTGCGATCGACCACGGCCGGGGGGCACGCAGAGCGGCATCAATCAGGCGAAGACCAAGTGTGTCAGTCATCAGCATTCCCTCCGTCGATCCGTCCCTGTGCCGTTGCCCTTTCCCACTCCACGTTCCCGCCCCACGGCCTACTCAGAGGGTGGGAAAAATTCGTCGCGAGCGCAGCCAAGACGAGGCGGGAGCGAGCGAAAGGCGAGACATATCAAAGCGATAGGCGAAGCCTTGAGCGAGGGAGCAACGACGTATTGGCAAGCGCAGCAGAATTTTTCCCACCCTCTCACTCTTGGCCGCTTCGCAACGGGACAAACAGCACCGGCTCATGGTCGCTGTGGACGAACTGCTCGCCCGTTCGTTCCACGCACACGAGCCGCTGTTCGCCCGCCGGGCCGAGCGGAATCACGAGCCGGCCATGGTCTGCGAGCAATGGGGGGAGATTGGGCGGCATGTCGGTGGCGGCGGCCGCAACGACCACCGCATCGAAACGCAGGACGCTCGAGCCAGCCTCCCGGCCATCCGCGACGCGGACCTTGACGTTGCCGATGCCGCAGGCCGAGAGCGTCTGTCGTGCACGTGCAGCCAACGCGGAAATACGCTCGATCGAATACACCTCACGGCACAACTGCGCGAGCACGGCGGCCTGATAGCCGCAACCGGTGCCAATCTCCAGCCCGACGGAAAGCGCGGATCGATCGCCAAGCGCGAGTTCGAGCGAGCGGGCCACGACCCAGGGTTGCGAGATCGTCTGGCCGAAACCGATCGGCAAGGCGGTGTCGTCATAGGCACGACTGGCCAGCGCGGCGTCCACGAAGCGATGTCGGGGAACACGACCCATCGCCGCGAGCACCGCCTCATGACGAATGCCTTGCTGACGCAGGCGCTCGATCATGCGCAGCCGCGCCCGCTCGGAGGTCATGCCGATCCCCTCGGTCACGCCCATCCCCGCGCGATCGCGCTGCACATTCATCGCGCCTCCACCGCCGCGACAGCGGGGCCAATCCACTTGCCCACCTCGTGCAATGCGTCGAACCGCGTCAGATCGATCGACAGCGGGGTGACCGAGGCATACCCCGCTTCGATGGCACCGAAGTCGGTGTCGGGTCCGGCGTCCGCCGCCTTGCCCGCCGGGCCGATGCGGTACTCGACGACGCCGTCAGGACGGGTCGTGCGCAGCACGGGCTCGGCCTGGTGACGCTTGCCCAGCCGCACGGTGCGCAGGCCCCTGAGCGCGTCGAGCGGCACATCCGGCACGTTGACGTTGAGGAGCCACGGTGCAGGCGGTCGCTCACGGCGATAACGCTCCACAAGCGAAAGAGCCACCTGGGCCGCGGTTTCGAAGTGCGTGCCTGGCTTTCGCGTCAGCGAGACGGCGATGCCCGGAATGCCGAGCAGGAAGCCTTCGATCGCCGCAGCGACCGTGCCGGAGTAGATCGTGTCATCGCCCAGATTGGCGCCATTGTTGATGCCGGACACGACGAGGTCCGGCCGCCAGTCGAGCCAGCCCGACACTGCGATGTGAACGCAGTCGGCCGGTGTGCCATCGACGTAGTAGAACCCGTTGTCGGCTTGCCGGATGACCAGCGGACGATCCACGGTGATGGAGCTGCTGGTTGCGGAGCGATCGCGCTCCGGCGCGACGACGGTCACATCGGCAACTGCAGAGAGTGCCTTGGCCAGCGCCGCGATCCCGGGCGCGGCATAGCCATCGTCGTTGGAAACTAGAATTCTCACGTCCGGCGATTATAGGGAGCGCCCATTGCACGAAGCCCGGACGGAGAAGCCATGCGCATCATCGATCGGGACATGCAATCCGAGGGCACCACGGCCCGTGTCCGATCGCGCCATGCGCTGCCGCGCATGCGGTCGCATCTCTCCCTGTGTGGCGGCACATTGTCAATGCGGCCCGCAAGGGCTCTGCCCCACCGGCCTTGAAACCGTCTGCCCTGGTCCGCGCCCTTCTGTACGCGGGGCTCATGGCGGTGATCGCGCTGCCGTTCCTCACCCTCATTCACCTGGCAAGCGTTGCCCCGCCCGGTGGCGCCGTCGGCACACTGAGCCACTACGTGGCCACCGTGCTGCCAGGGTACGTTCAAACCTCCTTCGCGCTGGCCGCCGTGGCGGTGTCGCTCGCGGTCGTCATGGGCGCGGCGTGCGCGTGGCAGATCGAGCGCTACCAGTTCCCGGGACGCGACACCCTCGCCTGGGCACTGATGCTGCCGCTCGCGATGCCGGCCTACGTGGCGGCCTACGTGATGGCCGATTTCACCCAGTTCAGCGGTCCCCTGCAGAGTGCCCTGCGCTCGGCCTTCGGCTGGAGCAAGGGTGACTACTGGTTTCCGGAGGCGACATCGTTTGCGGGCGCGGTCGTCTGCTTTGCCTTCACGCTCTACCCGTACGTTTACCTCCTCGCGCGCTCGGCCTTCGCCGAACGCGGCCATGAACTGCAGGATGCCGCACGCAGCCTCGGCATGGGCCGTTCACGCGCATGGTGGTCCGCGGTGCTGCCAGCGGCACGTCCCGCGATCGCAGCCGGCGGCTTGCTCGCACTCATGGAAGTGCTGGCCGACTATGGCGCGGTCAGTTACCTGGGCGTAGACACCTTGAGCGTGGGCATCTTCCGGGCTTGGTACAACATGTCGGACATCACCTCGGCGGCGCAACTCGCGCTCGCACTCCTGATGGTGGTGATCGTCGTGGTCTACGCAGAGCGTCATCTTCGCTCCCGGGCCCGTTACGCAAGCACACGCGCGCGGTTCGTCCCTCGGGTGCCGCTGTCCGGCGCGTCGGCCATCGCACGAACGCTGCTCTGCACGTTGCCGGTGCTCTTGGGCTTTGCCCTGCCTGCGGCGCTGCTCGTGCGCTTGCACCTGCAGCTTGAAGGCGCCGCACCGTGGCGGGAGACGCTCGGCTGGATGGGCAACTCGATCCAGGTCGGCCTCTGGGTCGCCGTGGTCACGCTGACGCTCGCCGTCGTGCTGCAGACCCGCCAGCGTCTTTGGGGTGAGCGCACGGCGGCTTGGATGAGCCGCGTGCTGGGGCTCGGCTACGCCGTGCCAGGTGCGGTGCTTGCCCTGGGCATTCTCATCCCGCTCGCCGCACTGGACAACCGCTTGATCGACGCCATTCGCGGTTTCTGTGGCGTCTCGCCCGGATTGCTGCTCACCGGCAGCATCGTCGCACTCGTCTACGCGATTTCAGTCCGGTTCTATGGCGTCGCGGGCAATGCAACCGCATCCGCGTACTCGCGCATCCCTGCCTCGCTCGATGACTGCGCCCGGGCGCTCGGTCTCAGTCGCCCAGCGATTCTCGCCCGCGTTCACTGGCCGCTCGCTCGTCGCGCCCTGCTCGCGGCCGCCCTGCTCGTCTTCATCGACACGCTGAAGGAGCTGCCAGCCACGCTCGCGCTGCGCCCGTTCGATTTCAATACGCTCGCCACGGCCACCTACAACTTCGCCCGCGACGAACGCCTCGCCGAAGCGGCGCTGCCGTCCCTACTCATCGTGCTGGCCAGCCTCCCGGCCGTCATCCTGCTCACGCGTCGGACGCGGGACACCTGAACGCCCTACCGGATCATGCCCTACAGCCGAAGTCAGCTCGCCTCACCCCTGCCCCTGCTTGGAAAGCGCTCGCCGCAAGCCTTCATGCAGCGCTTCTGGCAGAAGAAGTCGCTGCTGATCCGCTCGGCGATCGAGGGCTTCACCGATCCGATCACGCCCGAGGCCCTGTTCCGACTCGCGCAATCGCGCGAGGCGGAATCGAGGCTCGTCCTCAATGAAGGCGGCACGTGGCGACTGGAACACGGCCCGTTCCGCAAGAGCCGCTGGCAAAGCCTGCCTGAGCGCAACTGGACGCTTCTCGTGCAAGGGCTCAACCACCACGTCCCGGCAGCCGAGCGTCTGCTGCGCCGCTTCGACTTCGTGCCGCTGGCACGGCTTGATGACGTGATGGTCTCGGTCGCCGCACCGGGCGGCGGGGTCGGGCCGCACTTCGACTCCTACGATGTCTTCCTGCTGCAAGGTCTGGGTGTGCGCAGATGGGCCCTGAGTCGCCAGCGCGATCTGCGCCTTGCACCCGACGCACCGCTCAAGCTCCTGCAACAGATGCGTGTCGAGGAATCACATGACCTCGTGAGTGGCGACATGCTTTATCTGCCGCCACGGGTCGCGCACGACGGGGTCGCCGTGCAGGAGAGCGGGCTGTGCACCACCTACTCGATCGGATTCCGTGCACCGGGATCAAGTGAAGCAGTGCACCGCTGGCTGGACTGGTTGGCCGATACCCTCGATGGCGAGGAGGAGTCACTGCCACGTGACCCGGATCTCGGCGCGACGACGTCCCCCGCCCGCATGCCGCGCAGCTACATCCAGAACGTTCGCTCGGCCCTTGCCCGCCTGCCCACGGACTCGGATGCCGTGGCTGAGTTCGCAGGCTGCCTGGCCACGGAAGCCAAGGCGAACACGGTGTGGAACCCTCCAGAGCCGCCGCTCGCGCTGGCCGTGTTCAAACGACAGGCCAGCGCGCAGGGCATCCGGTTTGCTGCCCAGACGCGCGCGCTGTATGACGCCAAACGGCTGTACGTGAATGGCGAGGCCTTCGAGATCGTCGACATGAAGAACTTCTGGCGCGCCTTCGCGGACGAGCGCTCCACTCGACTTACCCCATCGCTCCCGACGCCCGTCTGGGCGCTCCTGCATTCCTGGTACGCATCCGGTTGGATCACGCTCGGTCAGGACAGCGCATGAATGATCGTCTTCAGGACAACACGATCCTCACATGGGCTGATGTGAGTGCGGCGCTCGATGTGCTCTTCGAACTCAGCCAGCACACGGTGGACATCGTCGATCGCGACCTGTCGCTGCAAGGCTGGGAATCGCCCGAGCGAATTGCACGAATGGAGCATGCCCTGGTCGAACGCGGTGTCACGGTCCGCATCCTCCTCGCGGATCTGCGTCACCTCGAGCAACATCTTGCTCGGCTGACCGCCCTCGTTCGACGACGGGGCAAGCAACTCACGATCACCGAATCCAGCCAGCCTGAAGCCCTTGTTCAAAGCATGGTTGTTGTGGACAAGCAACACGGGCTCACTCGCCCGGACCCGACTCGATCGCAAGGGCGAATCTGGCGAGGAGATCTTTACAGATCAAAGAGTTACGAAGAGTTCTTCAACCAAGTCTGGCGCTTGGGCGGACGTCAGTACTTTCCCGAACTTCATGGCCTGTAATCGCCCGACTCAGCCCTTGGGGATTTCGCTATACTGCCAATCCTCACTCAGTTTCTGCACCGGTTTCGCTCACCGGCGTGGTCTCCGCTGAGAGAGATTCTCCTTAAGGCACACACATTCGTTAACGATTCACGACAACACGTCTCAGGAAACACACAATGAAGAAGTCCCTCGTCGTCGCCGCAATGCTTGCGGTTGGCCTCGTTGCCTGCGGTAAGAAGGAAGAGCCGAAGGCGGCTGCACCTGCTCCGGCAGCTGCACCTGCTCCGGCACCGGCACCCGCGGCCACGGCTGCGCCCACCCCTGTTGACGCGGCCAAGGAAGCTGCCGCCAAGGCAGCTGATGCAGCCAAGGATGCTGCTGCCAAGACCGCCGATGCCGCGAAGGATGCGGCGGGCAAGGCGGTAGATGCTGCCAAGGATGCGGCTGGCAAGGCAGCGGATGCAGCCAAAGAGGCCGCCAAAGACGTCAAGGACGCTGCCGCCAAGAAGCCCTGAGTCGTCGCGTTAACGCGCTTCGTGAAGGCCGGTCGAATGACCGGCCTTTTTTATTGGGCGAATACCTCTCGGCCGGAGGCTCACACGCCGTCCAGCAGGTCGCATGCGCCATCCAAGGATTCAATGACGCGAACCCCATGCGGCAAGCCCTCTGAGGGAATCTGTGCGATGTCCGGCACCCAGTGCGTTCGCAATCCGGCGAGCGTGGCCGAAGTCAGGCCTGGCAGAGAGTCCTCGAACGCCCACGCCATCGACGGCTCGACACCGAGCGCCGCGACAGCCTGGAGGTAAGGCTCGGGCGAGGGCTTGCTTTCGCGGACGTCGTCGCGACCAATCACCGCGACCAAACGATCGAGGATTCCTGCGCGTCGCAGCTTGAGTCGCGCCATCTCCGACCCGGTCGAGGTCGCCACCGCACAGCGCAGCCCGCGCCGCGCAGCCGCATCCATCAGCCGGAAAACGCCGGGCTTGACCGATAGGTCACGTGCGATTCGGTCGTGATAATCCTCGGCCCACGCGCGCCAGAACATGTCCGTGGGAAAGTCCGCGCCCAAGCCATCGCGCAACACCTGCGAGCCGCGGTCGCGGCCCAGTCCGATCAGGCGTACGGCGATGGCGTCAGGCACCTCCTGGCCGACAAAGTGCGCTGCCGTCTTGACGCTGGCCAACGCCACGCGCTCGGTATCCAGCAGAACACCGTCCATGTCGAAGACCAGCGCCTCGACCGTCCGCGTTTGCCCTCCGAGGAACGTCATGCAAGCATGATCCAAGGGCACCCCGCATCTTGAGACGCCACGGAAAGTTCGACGGACGCGCTGCCGAGCGCCGAAGCGAAGGCCGCGGCCGCGCGCTCTGGCGTGTTGTTCTGCTGGCTCAGATGGGCCGCAACGACATGCTGAAGCCGCGCGCTGCAGACTGCAGCCAGCGCGCCGGCCGCTTGCATGTTGGACAGATGTCCATAACGGCCGCCGACCCGTGCCTTGAGCGAGGGCGGATAGGGGCCGGCCGCCAGCAGTTCTTCACAGTGGTTGGCTTCGAGGAACAGGGCGTCGCATGCCGAAAGCGTGTCGATGATGTGCCCGGTCACGTGTCCCACGTCCGTGAGGACGCCCAGTCGAAATCGGCCGTCCGCAAGCACATACTGCACCGGCTCGCGCGCATCGTGCGGAACGGCGAAGGCATGGATTTCGAGTTGCCCGACCCGGAACACCTCGTCGCTGTCGCAGTGCCTGAGGCGCACGTCCTGCCAGTCGCTGCCCATGGCTGCGATCGTCCCGTACGTTGCAACGACCGGCAGACCGTGCCGTCGCGCGAAGCGCGCCACACCGCGGGCATGATCGCCGTGTTCATGCGTGACGAGAATCGCATCGATGTCCGAAGGCAGCAGGTGAGCACGGGCCAGCCGACGCTCGAGTTCTGCGGACGCAAAGCCCGCGTCGATCAGCACCGTCGTCTCGGCGGCTTCGACGACCAGCGCGTTACCCTCGCTGCCACTGCCGAGACTGCGGAAACGCATGGCCGGTCAATCACCTCGCAAAACGCAAGCAACTGCGACCCGGCATGCGCGCGCGGGGCGCGCCACTCAGAGGGCCGGAGAAACTCGTCGCGAGCGCCGCCAAGACGAGGCGCGAGCGAGCGAAAGGCGAGACATACCTGCTTGGTAGGCGAGTCCTTGAGCGAGCGAGCAACAACGTATTGGCAAGCGCAGCAGAGTTTCTCGCGCCCTCTCAGCGCAACTGCTCGTGCAGAAGACGGATGATGCGATCTGCCACCGGGCTGCCGTCGGCAACACCCTGTGCGTTCTGCACGACCACATCAGTGCGGCCGGCGTTTTCCTTCACGACGATCCGGTACTGCTCGGAGGTTGCGCGATCCGAGCCACCCCAGAAGCGCAAGCGATCGAGCAGCCCCGGCTCGCTGCGCGCGAGCAGTTCGGGGTCGGCGTAACGAACGAAATACGTTCCCGCCGTGCGATCCCGGTCGACCACGGTGAATCCGACCCGGTCGAGCGCAACACCGAGGCGACGCCACGCGCGGTCGAAGCCGTCGTTCATGGTCAGCTTCTGATCGCGGCCGGACCCGCTGATCACAGCCTGATCCACGCGCGGCGCATTGGCCGCCACGGCCGCCTGCGCCACCTCCTGTGCGGCGTCACGCGGCGTGCCGAGATAGACGAGCATGCGGTTGAGGATCTCGGCTTCGAATTCCGGCTCGGGCTTCCGCGGCTCCCAGCGGAACACCGGCTGTGTGCCACTGCCGATGTTCTTCTCTTCCATGCCTCGGTGCGCGACATACACCTCGGTCGTGTTGTTCGCCCCCCGCTCGACGCGGACGCGGTATTTGTCCCGGGTGCCACTCGAGTACACGTTGTCGAAGACGCGGCCGATGGTGCGGCGAATCGGGTCATCCAGAATGCGCGCCCGGTTTTCGGCCCAGTCCGTCTCCATGATGCCGATGCGCGGATCATCCACCACGAGGTTCAGATTGAGCGAACTCCAGAACTCGCGCAGCCGACCGAACACCACATCCGGCGCCGCGTTCACGACGAGCCAGCGCTCCGTGCCCGCCCGTTCGATGCGGACACCTGGCACGGTCGGCAGGACGCCCCCTGCGCCGGACAGCGCGGCGGAGCGGGAAGCCGCCGTGACGCCAGAAAGGGTAGCAACCCCGGTCACGCGAAAGCGCTCGTCGTAACGTGGCGGCGCGAGGTCAGGCGGGACCTCGAGCGCAGCCCCGGGTTGGGCAGTTCGATACTCGATCCGCTTGGAGTCGAACGGATTGAGCGACTCCAGCGTGCTGCAGCCAGCCAGCGCAGTTGCACCTACGACAGCCAAGCTCAGCGGGCGAAAGGTTCGTTGCAATGAAAACAGACTCATGCGAGCAATCCGGCGAAATCTAAGAAAGTCCAGCCTCATCCATCGCCTGGACGAGAATGGCTTCAAACTGGGGTGAAAGCGGGGTCAGCGGCAGGCGCACCGTCGCCCCGGCGCGCCCAAGGCGGCTCAACACCCACTTGGCAGGAATCGGGTTGGCCTCGACGAACAGCTTCTGGTGCAGCGGGAACAGCCGGTCATTGAGCGCGCGTGCCTCGGCCCAGTGACCCGCGAGCGCGGCGCGGTAGAGCTCGGCCATCGCCGCCGGGGCCACGTTCGCCGTGACCGAGATCACGCCATCACTGCCGAGCGCGCACAGGGCGAGCGCCGAGTCGTCATTGCCGCTGTAGACGCGGAAGCCCTTGTGCGGAAGCACATCACGCCTGACGAGACGAAGCAGGTCGCCACCGCGAGCCAAGTCGCCGGTTGCATCCTTGATGCCCACGATGTTGGGCACCTGCGCAAGCCGCATTGTGGTCTCGGTGGAGAGATCGGCGACCGTGCGACTGGGGACGTTGTAGAGAATCAGAGGCAGATCGACCGACTCGGCGATCTTCCGGAAGTGTTGGTAGAGCCCTTCCTGCGTGGGCTTGTTGTAGTACGGAACGACCGAAAGGTGCGCGTCCGCCCCGGCCTGCTTCGCAAAGCGCGTCAATTCGATCGCTTCAGCGGTGGAATTCGCGCCGGTGCCCGCAATCACCGGAATGCGGCGAGCCGCGAATTCCACGGCGGATGCGATCAGTTGACAGTGCTCTTCGACGCTGACTGTGGGCGATTCACCGGTCGTGCCCACGATGACGATCGCGGCCGTTCCGCTCTCGACGTGCCAGTCGATGAGGCCTTTGAGCGCTGCGAGGTCGAGCGACGTATCCTCCTTCATTGGGGTGACGATGGCAACACAACTGCCCCGTATGGCGAGATCACGCGAGTTCGAAACGCTGGTCATGTGGCGTGTGGGACGTCGGCGCCGCAGAGCGGTGCGGCGACTGAAAGTAGACCGTGCATGTTAGCGCAGGCGCTTTGCCTGGGCGGGGCGCGAACGGGCTTGGTTACGGCCCGTGCAACAGGGTTATGCCTGATCCTGAAGCTGCATCCGCATCACTCATCGCGGGATAAAATCGCCAGCAATGTGTTTGGTCATGCAACCTCCCTTCTCGGCAGCGCGGACGCGGCTCAGTGCTCGCCAACTGGCCGCGGTCGTCGCGCTTGCGGCAGTAGCTGCGGTCTCCCAGAGCGCGCTCGCCGACGAACGCAAAGACATCGGCGCCCTCGAGCGTCCATTGCTTCAGGACATCTCGAACAAAGCGGGAGATGCCATCGCGTCCGTTACGACGCACGCACTCTCGCTGATCGGTGTCCGCTACAAGTTCGGCAGTGAGGATCCGGCACGCGGTCTCGACTGCAGCGGACTGATCCGCCACGTGTTCCAGCAGGCGACCGGCATTTCACTGCCGCGAAGCGCCCGGGAACAGGCCAAGGTTGGCGACGCGGTCGCCATGAGCGAGCTGCAGCCGGGCGATCTCGTGTTCTTCAACACGCGGCGCTTCCAGTTCTCGCACGTCGGCATCTACCTCGGCAACAACGAATTCATCCATGCGCCAAGTCGCGGACGAGCGGTCGAAGTCGTCCGTCTCGATCAGGCGTACTGGCAGCGTGCATTCAACGGTGCGCGCCGGATCGTTGACGCCGTGCCAACGCTTGCCGCAGCCACCATCGCACCGGCAGCCCATGCGGCGGATGCACCGCGCAAGTCGGATGCGCATGCGCCCGCAAATGTCGTTGGCGGTCCCGCGGTACGCGATCGCTCCCGCCAGACATTGCCGCCGCCCTCGGCGTCCCAGCGGGTCAACGCATACTGACAGGCAGAGCCAGCGGCTCTGCCTAAGCGAGCGCCCGCACGACACCAGAGAAAACAAAAACGGGGCCGAAGCCCCGTTTTTTCATTCTGGCGGAAAGGGGGGGATTCGAACCCCCGATACCTTGCGGTACGCCTGATTTCGAGTCAGGTACATTCAACCACTCTGCCACCTTTCCGTGCCCTCAATTGTAGCGAGGTGGCAGACGCTCCGCAGGGCTGGACGTCCGACAGGGTCTCCTGCTCCAGGCAGCAAAGCGCGACGGCCAACCGTCAGGACCTCTTCGCGCCCTCGGCCTTCTTTGCAGCACCGTCCGCTTTGGCCGGAGCCGCCGGGCTCACGGCAGCCGCCGGGGCCGCAGCTCCGGGAGGCACCCAGCTTGATGGGGCGACTGTCTTTCCTGCAGCCTTGGCCTCGCGGAAATAACGCTCGGCGACCCGGTCCTGCGCGCGCTGCTCGGCCTCGGCCGCCTTCTTGGCGGCTTCTGCAGCCTTGGCCTTGGCCTCCTCGGCCTTGGCTTTCTGCTCCTCGGTGAGCACGGGAACCGGGAGCTTGGCGATCGCGACCGCCGTGAGCGCACAGCCCAGCGCGACCGTGACCCATTGCTTCATCTTGCCCATCAATCATCCCCTCCTGCCGGTTGCGCCTGCCCTGTCGTTGCCGAGTGTGCGGCCGAGCGCGACGCCGGAATCTTGCCTGCCTTGATGTCCTCGTACCACAGTTCGTGGTGCTCCTTGGCCCAGGCTTCATCGACCGAGCCCGTCTTCATTGCCTGATAAGCGCCGGCAACACCGACGGTACCCATGTAGATGTGCCCCAGTGCCCCGATCATGAAGATGATTGAGCCGCCGAGATGGATCAAACTCGCCAGTTGCATGGTCGCGCGCGTCTGCCCGAAGTTCGGGAAGTTCAGCACGAGGCCCGACCCGCCCACGATGATGCCCAGGAGCATCACGCCACCCCAGAACCAGACCTTCTCTCCGGCATTGAAGCGCTCGCTTGGAACGTGCTTGTCGTTGAAGAGTCCGCCACCGGCCGCGATCCACTTCAGGTCGACCGCCTTGGGCCAGTTGTCGCGGACGAAGGTGAAGAAGAGCATCAGGCAGGCCACCACGAACACCGGCCCCACGAAGTTGTGCAGTGTCTTCGACAGCGTGGCGAGCCAAGAGAACAGCGTCTGCCCGAAGATCGGGATCAGGATGTACTTGCCGAACCCGACGATCAATCCGGTGATCGCCAGGATTGAAAAGCTGATCGCCGTCGTCCAGTGCACGATGCGTTCAGCGAGGGTGAAGCGCTCGATCATCCGACCCGTTGGCGGCGCCTTGAGCGGGATGGTGCCACGCCACGCATAAAAGGCCACCACACCGAGAAACGCAAGCACCAACGCCCAGCCGCCCCAGACCGAGACCGTGCCGTTGCGGAGCGCGCGCCACGTCTGACCGCCGTCCTGGATGAGCACCCCCGCCTCCGGTGCAGGCAGCGTCGTGGTGCCCTCAACGGCCCCGCGCACCGTGCTCCAGAGCGGTGCATTGTTGTAGGGCTGCTCAACCGTGCGCTGCTGCTGTTCCTTGGTCAACTCCTCGGGGGGGAGGACGGGCCCCGTGCTTCGTTGAGCCGCGGCACTCGCGGAGAGAACCAAAGCTGCCACGGCGATCACAGTAATGCGTTTCATCGACGAACCCTCCTGGGCTGCTCGAGCGAATTCAGGCGACGATTACATCCGCTTGTAGTCGTTCTGGTTGTCGGCGCGTGCCCGGAGCGTGCGCTCCCACGCCGCGCGGTCGCCTTTGAACTGGTCGTTGTCGTAGGGACGCTGGTCGGGCTTGGCCGCCGACTTGCCGGGCTCCACCGAGACGACCTGCGGCTGCTCGCCACAGCCCGAGGCGAACACCGCCAACAGCGCGAGGAAGGCAAGGCGCGTCTTCATTGCTTGCTCGGCGTTGCCGCCGCCGGTTGTTGCGTTGCAGATGGAGTGCGCGCCTGGACGCTGGCCACACCGTAGGCCGTGGCGTGTCCCCAGAGGTCGCCCCCGCGTCCGCGCCGCATGACGCGCTCGCGGAAGATGTCCGAGAGCACATCGCCGTCACCTGCGAGCAGCGCCTTGGTCGAGCACATTTCGGCGCACGCGGGCAGTTTGCCCTCGGCCAGGCGGTTGCGACCGTACTTCTCGTTCTCGGTGGCCGAGGTGTTCTTCTCCGGACCGCCCGCGCAGAAGGTGCACTTGTCCATCTTGCCACGCAGGCCGAAGGCCCCAGCCTGCGGGAACTGCGGCGCGCCGAAGGGGCAGGCGTAGAAGCAGTAACCGCAGCCGATACAGAGATCCTTGTCGTGCAGGACGACGCCATCCTCGGTCTTGTAGAAGCAGTTGACCGGGCACACCGCCATGCAGGGCGCATCGGAGCAGTGCATGCAGGCCACGGAGATCGAGCGCTCGGCACCGATCACGCCGTCGTTGAGCGTGACCACGCGCCGCCGGTTGACGCCCCACGGGACGTCGTTTTCGTTCTTGCAGGCGGTGACGCAACCGTTGCACTCGATGCAGCGCTCCGCGTCACAGATGAACTTCATTCGTGCCATGGTGGTACTCCTCCTGCCTCGTCCATTCAGCCGATCAAGCCCGCTCGATCTGGCAGACCGTGGTCTTGGTTTCCTGCATCATCGTGACCGTGTCATAGCCGTAGGTGGTGGCCGTGTTCACCGCCTCGGCGCGGACGATGGGAGCAGCGCCTTCGGGGTATTTCTGCAGGTTGTCCTTGCCCATCCACCAGCCCGAGAAGTGGAAGGGAATGAACACCGTGCCCGGGGCGACGCGCGGCGTGACCAGCGCCTTGACCTTGATCTGGGCACCGGTGGGCGACTTGACCCAGACGTAGTCGTTGGCGCGGATCCCGCGATCGTTCGCATCCTTCTGGTTGATCTCGACGAAGTTCTCCTGCTGCAGTTCGGCGAGCCAACGATTCGAACGGGTCTCCTCGCCTCCGCCTTCGTACTCCACCAGTCGCCCCGAAGTCAGCGTGAGCGGGAATTTCTGGTGGATGTTGTCGGCGAGGTTCTTCTCCTGCACCGTCTTGAACAGCGTCTTGACGCGCCAGAACGCACCGCCCTTGTCCGGATGGGTCGGGTACTTCTTCATGAGCTCCGCATTCGTGCCGTAGAGCGGCTCGCGGTGCTGCGGAATTGCATCCGGGAAGTTCCAGACGATCGCACGGGCCTTGGCGTTGCCGAACGGGTGGCAGCCGTGGTTCTTCATGAACACGCGGATCATGCCGCCGGAGAGATCGGTCTTCCAGTTCTTGCCCTCGGCGGCCTTCTGCTCAGCCTCGGTGAGTTCGCCCCACCACCCAAGCTTCTTGAGCAGCACGTGGTCGAGTTCCGGATAGCCTGTCGTCAGGTCGGCGCCCTTCGAGTGCGAGCCGTCTTCGGCGAGGAGCGAGACACCGTCGCGCTCGACACCGAAGTTCGCGCGGAAGTTGCCGCCCCCGTCCATCACATGCTTGGAGGTGTCATACAGATTCGGCGAACCCGGATGTTTCATCTCGGGCGTGCCGTAGCACGGCCACGGCAGGCCAAAATATTCGCCGTCGCACGGGCCGCCGTTTGCCTTGAGCGTCTTCGGGTCGAAGGTGCTCATGTGCTTCATGTGCAGCTTGAGCCGCTCGGGGCTCTGTCCGGTGTAGCCGATGGTCCAGGTGCCGCGGTTGATCTCGCGGAGGATGGACTCGACCTCGGGCTCTTCCCACTTGCGATCCCCATCGGGCTTGACGATCTTGTAGTTCTTCGCGAGTTGCTCGGCGAAGCCGAACTTCTTCGCGAACGCGTACATGATCGCGTGGTCGGTCTGCGACTCGAAGAGCGGGCTGATCACCCGCTCGCGCCACTGGATCGAGCGGTTCGATGCCGTGCAGGAGCCGGAGGTCTCGAACTGCGTGCAGGCCGGCAGCAGGTAGACGCCTTCCTTGCGGTCGGGCATCGCTGCCGAGGCCGTGGGATAGGGGTCGATGATGACCATCAAATCGACCTTTTCCATCGCCTTCTTCATCTCGGGCCCGCGGGTCTGCGAGTTTGGCGCATGCCCCCAGAAGACGATCGCCTTGACGTTGGTTTCCTGATCGAGCGTATTCGGGTCATCGAGCACCGCGTCGACCCAGCGCGAGACCGTGGTCCCCGGTTTCTCCATCATCGCCTGGGACTGGAAGCGGCCCTTCATCCAGTCGTAGTCCACGCCCCAGACGCTGGTCCAGTGCCGCCATGCACCGGTGTTGATGCCGTAGTAGCCGGGCAGCGAATCCGGGTTGGGACCCACGTCGGTCGCGCCCTGAACGTTGTCGTGTCCGCGGAAGATGTTGGCGCCACCGCCGGAGACGCCGATGTTGCCGAGCGCCAGTTGCAGGATGCAGCTTGCCCGCACCATCGCGTTGCCGATCGTGTGCTGGGTCTGCCCCATGCACCAGACGATCGTCGAAGGGCGATTCTTCGCGAACATCTCCGCCACGCGCGCCATCTGAGCCTCAGGCACGCCGCACGCCTCCTCGACCTTGTCCGGCGTCCACTTGGCCATGACCTCCTCTCGGACCTTCTCCATGCCGTAGACGCGGTCGTTGATGTACTTCTTGTCTTCCCAACCGTTCTTGAACACGTGGTAGAGCAGACCGAACAGGAACGGGATGTCGGTGCCCGAGCGGATACGCACGTACTCGTCGCTCTTGGCCGCCGTGCGCGTGTAGCGCGGATCCACCACGATCAGCTTCGCGCCGGTTTCCTTGGCGTGCAGCATATGGAGCATGGACACCGGGTGCGCTTCGGCGGCGTTCGAGCCGATGTAGAGCGCGCACTTGGTGTTGGTCATGTCGTTGTAGGAGTTGGTCATCGCACCATACCCCCACGTGTTCGCCACGCCGGCGACCGTGGTCGAGTGGCAGATGCGCGCCTGGTGGTCGCAGTTGTTCGTGCCGAACATCGAGACGAACTTGCGCAGCAGATACGCCTGCTCGTTGTTGTGCTTGGATGAGCCCACCCAGAAGACGCTGTCGGGCCCGGCCTTCGGATCGTTGCGGATCGCGAGGAGCTTGTCGCCGACCTCGTTCAAGGCCTGCTCCCAGCTGATGCGCTGGTACTTGCCGTTGACGAGCTTCATCGGGTATTTGAGGCGGAACTCACCGTGGCCATGCTCACGCAGCGCCGCGCCCTTGGCGCAGTGCGCACCCATGTTGAT
>CAZSTF010000050.1:0-3306 GCA_964609555.1 uncultured Alcaligenaceae bacterium
GGGCCCCCTTCGGCCGCCGGTGCCGCCGGCGCCGCCGCCGCCGCCGAGCCCGCCGTGCCCGAATGCGCAGGTGGTTGTTCCGGCGTGTTCCAGAGCCGCTCGGACGCGGTCTCGGCCACATCGGTGGCGGTGACGGCGGTCCGCTCGATCACCGGTTCCACGCGTCGGTCCAGCATGGGATCAGCCCGCGCGTCAACGCGTGGATCTCCGCGCGGATCCTCGCGCACGTCATCAACTTCGCGTCGGGGTGCGGAGGGCGCCGGGGCGGCGTCCTTGGGCTTCGATGCCGATCCTGACGCCGAAGTGGACGCCGAAGCGGACTCGGATGCGGAGCGACCGGCACGCCACGTCTGCCAACCGTAGACCAGCGCGAGCACCGCGACAATCAGGACACCGACCGCAATCAGGCCGAGTTGCAATGAATTCATGGTCTCAGGCAGCCTCGGCCATTCGAATCGCCTGCGCGACGTCCACGCCCACGATTCGCGACACCCCCGGTTCATTCATCGTAACACCGATCAACTGCTCGGCCATCTCCATGGCAATCTTGTTGTGGGAGATGAACAGGAACTGCGTCTGCGTGGCCATCTCGCGCACGAGCTTGCAGAAGCGCTCGGTGTTCGGGTCATCAAGCGGCGCGTCCACCTCGTCGAGCAGACAGAACGGTGCCGGATTCAGGTGGAAGAGCGCAAACACGAGCGCCGTCGCCGTAAGCGCCTTCTCTCCGCCCGACAACAGGTGAATCGAGGCGTTGCGCTTGCCGGGCGGTTGTGCGACGACCTGGATGCCGGCATCGAGGATCTCGTCGCCCGTCAGCACGAGCTTGGCCTGTCCGCCACCGAAGAGCGTCGGGAACAGCCGCCCGAAGTGCGCGTTGACCTGGTCGTAGGTCTCCGAAAGCTGGGCGCGCGTCTCGCGGTCGATCCGGCGGATCGCATCCTCGAGCGTCGCGATCGCTTCGGCCAGATCCGCCGCCTGGGCATCGAGGTAGAGCTTGCGCTCGCGGGACTGCTCGAGCTCTTCGAGGGCCGCCAAGTTGACTGCGCCCAATGCCGCGATGTCGTTCTCGATGCGCGTCAGGTTGCCCTGAAGGGCCGAGGCACGGGGCGCCTCGGCCAATTGCGCGGCGAGGCTGTCCGGCGCCACCTTGAGGTGCGCGAGCTGTTCGTCCATCTGCGCGATCGTGCCCTCGGCCGTGGATTGCCGCACGCGCGCATCCTCGATGCGCTTTCGAATCGGCTCGAACTCGCGCTCGATGGCGAGCCGCCGCTCCTCGCTCGCCACGAGCTGCGCGTTGGCCTGCTCGACCGCCTCGCGCGCCGAACGGAGCGCCGCCTCGCGTTCGCCGCGCGTGGACAGAAGCTGCTGCAGCGCCGACTCGATGGGGGCCAGCAAGATGCTCGCGCTCTCGGCCGCCAGGCGCTCGCGCTCGGCGGCCGCATGCGTGCGCTCGCGCTGGTTCTGCGCCTGCCGACGGGTGAGCTCGGCGACGCGATCGCGCGCCACCTTCTCGGCGTACATCGCATCCCGAAGCGCGTTCTCGGCAGCACGCAGCGTTTCGCGCGCCTTGACCAGCGCCACGTCCGCCTCATTGCGGACGCCGCGCCCGGCCTCCCGCTCGGCGAGTGCCTCGGCGCGGCGTGCTTCATCCTCGCCGAGACTCGCGACCAGTTGCTCGATCTGCGCACGCTCGGCCTGCGCCTGCTCATCGAGTTCGGCCAGCTCGGCGGCAATCTGCCGCGTGCGCTCGTCCGCCTTGCTCCGGGCCTGCTCGATCTGCATGCGCTCGACCTCGAGCGCGTGCACGCGCCGCTGGACCGAGACGATCGCACCGCGGCGCTGGGTCGCAAGCGTGCGCTGGTCCTGATAGCGCTTCTCTGCGGCGGCGAGCGCGTCGGCTGCGGCGCGGGCTTCGGCCTCCACCCGCGCCAGGTCCGAGGCCAGCGACTCGATCTCGCGCTGGCGCGTGGTCGCACCATGCACGGCGGCGTCCGGCGCAAACCACGTGATGCTGTGGCGACCGATGATGTGCCCCTCGGGCGTGACGAAGCACTCCCCGGCGGCGAGACGCCCGTGTCCATCGAGGGCCGCGGGCACGTCCGGTGCGGTCCGGACGCCGTGGAGCCACTCGGCAAGCACGGCGCGTGCTCCGGCATCGTCGGTCGCCACGCGCGCCAACAGCGCATCGTCAGCGGCGGTCGGCTGCTGCGCCGCAGCCGCGTCTGCGGCGTACACCGCGATGCGTGCCGGCGGAACGGCCAGGGCCCCGAAGCGCGACGCCGCATCGACTGGCAGCGCGTTCAGCCGCTCGCGGAGCACCGCCTCCAGCGCATCGTCCCAGCCCGAGGCCACGCGGAGTGCACGCCAGAGCGGTGTGGCGCGGATGCCGTGTCCGGCGACCCACTTGGCCAGCCCCGCGTCATCCTCGCGCTCGAGGGCCTGCTGGAGTTTGACCAGCGCGTCGTGGCGCGCACGGAGTCGCGCGAGCTCTCCCGCGGCGCGTTCCTGGTCGAGCCGGAGCGACACGCGCGCCTGATCGGCCTCGAGGGCGGCGGTCTCGGCGTCCTGTGCCGTCTGCTCCGCCGCCTCGAGTTCGGCCTGCTCGGCTTCGATCTGTTCGATGATGGCCGTGAGCTCGGCGTCCTCGGGCGCGGTGAGCCGGGCGCGCTCGTCTTCGAGGCGCGTGCGTCGCTGCGCAAGCTGGGCGAGCATGCGCTCCGCGTTGTTGCGACGCACTTGCCCCACCTGGAGGGCGCTGTCGATCTCGGCCAAGCGCTGTTGCGTGGCGGCAAGCGCCGTGGCGGCATCCCGGAGCGCCTGCTCGGCGGCCGGCAGCGCGGCCTGGGCCGATTCGACCAAGGCCTTCTGATCGACATGACGCGCCTCGGCGACCGCGACGGCGTCATGCGCCTCGGCGAGGGATTCCTCGATCTGGGTGGCTTCCTCGTCCAAGGTGGCCAGTCGATGCGTCGCCTGCTCGATCTCGCGCGCCACGCGGGCGCTCCGTTCGCGTTCGAACGCGAGCTGCTGCTCGATGCGCGTGACCTCGGCATTCACCTCGTAGAACGCGCCCTGCGCCGCATGCTGCGCGTCATTGGCCGTGAACACCGACTGCCGAAGCGTTTCGACCTCGGTCGCGAGTGCCGTCAGCTCGGCTTCCTTGCCGAAGAGCGACGTCTCCGCCTCGGCCAGGATCCGGACGGCCGCGTCGCGCGTGCGGATGGCTTCCTCCCGGCGCTGGGCGTAGAGCAGCGCCTGGGTTTCGGTGCGCGCCTGATCGAGCTCGCGCCAGCGCGCCGCCACCTT
>CAZSTF010000050.1:3406-15936 GCA_964609555.1 uncultured Alcaligenaceae bacterium
CCGGTGCCGAGGAACACGTCGAGGATGTCCCGCCGCCGGACGGCCTGGTTGTTGATGTAGTAGGAGGAGCCCACGTCGCGCTGCAGCACGCGCTTGACGGAGAGCTCGGCGTATTGGCTCCATTGCCCGGCCGCGCGGCCGGCGCTGTTGTCGAAGACGAGTTCGACGCTCGCCCGCGCGACCGGCTTGCGCTCGCCTGCGCCGTTGAAGATGACGTCCTCCATCGACTCGCCCCGCAGGGCGGACGCCTTCGATTCACCGAGCACCCAGCGCACCGCGTCGATGACGTTCGACTTGCCGCAGCCGTTGGGCCCGACGATGCCGATCAATTGGCCCGGCAAGGAAATGGTGGTGGGATCGACGAAGGACTTGAAGCCTGCGAGCTTGATCGAGGTCAGGCGCATGAAATCGGGTCGGAAAGCCGACGCCCCCGCCGGCAGGCAGGACCAAGGGGCACGGCAGGACGCTTTAGAATCAGAGGATTATAGAAGCCCCCTTTTCTTGGCTAAGCCTTTGAAAAAGCAGAAAAAACCGATCAGCCCTCCGCCCGGCTCCAACGTCTCCGAGCGCCCGGCGGGCGCGCGTTCCGCGCCGTCGACCACGATCGACACCTTCGCCAATCCGCACCCGGGACGGGACTACCTGATCCACATCCAAGTGCCCGAATTCACCTGCCACTGCCCGCTCACCGGGCAGCCGGATTTCGCGCATTTCACGATCGAGTACATCGCGGACGCGCGCTGCATCGAGCTCAAGTCGCTGAAGATGTACATGTGGAGCTTCCGCGACCAAGGGGCCTTTCACGAAAAGGTCACCAATGACGTGCTCGAGCACCTCGTGGCCGCGATCGCGCCACGGTTCATGCGCGTGACGGCGCACTGGAACGTGCGCGGCGGCATCTACACCAACGTGGTGGCCGAGCATCAGGCCCGCGGCTGGAAGCCGCGGCCGGCTGTCGATCTCACCCGCTTCGGGCTCGCCGCCCCGGTGGCGCTGTGAGCCCCGCTTCCGCCGCGTCGCCGATCCAGCCGGTCATTCTCTGCGGTGGCTCAGGCACCCGGCTCTGGCCGGAGTCGCGCGAGACCTACCCCAAGCCTTTTCTGCCGCTGATCGACGGCCGCTCGCTCTACGAGCTCACGCTCGAGCGCTGCGCGGCCCTGCCGGGGGCCTTGGCGCCAATCGTGGTCATCAATGCGCAGCAGGCGCATCTGGCCGAGCAGGCGGCCGCGGCGATTGGCCACCGCGCGCCACGGCTTGTGATCGAACCCGTCGGGCGCAACACCGCGCCGGCGATTGCGGCCGCGGCACTGGTTGCCACGGCGGACGGCAGCGACCCCACCCTGCTCGTGCTGCCGGCCGATCATCTGATCGCGCCGGCCGAGGCCTTCGCGAAGGCGGTTGCACAGGCTGCGCACGCGGGTAGCGAGCGACTGGTGACCTTCGGCGTGGTCCCCACCTACCCGGAGACGGGGTATGGCTACATCGAGGCGCCCACCGCCGACGATGCCTCGGCCGACGCGGTACGGCCGGTCGAGCGCTTCGTGGAAAAGCCGGACGTCGAAACCGCACGCGGCTACCTCGCGGGTGGACGCCACTTCTGGAACGCCGGGATCTTCGTCTTCAAGTCCAGTCTGCTTCTCGCCGAGCTCCGGCAACATGCCCCGACCGTCGCCACGCATGCCGCACACGCGGTCACGCAGGCCCGGCAGAGCGGAGCGCGAACCGTGCTCCCGGCCGCCGAGTTCGGCGAATGCCCCAACATCTCGATCGATTACGCGCTCTTCGAGAAGAGCCGCATCGTGTCCATGGTGCCGGCCCGCTTCGACTGGAGCGACATCGGCAGTTGGAAGGCCGTCGCCGATGTCTCGCATGGCGTCGGCAATGCGGTGGTCAACGTGGGCAGCAGCGACTGCTTTGTGCGCAGCGACGGCCGCACGGTCGGCCTGGTCGGCGTCGCGAATCTCGTCGTGATCGACACCGAAGATGCCCTCTTGATCGCCCACCGAGACCGGACGCAGGACGTCCGTCAGGTCGTCGAACGCGTGCGCGAGATCAAGCCCGCGCTCGCCGTCTGGCGGACGACCGCCATTCGCCCGTGGGGGACCTTCACGGTGCTGTCCGACCTCGCCGATCACAAGGTCAAGCGCATCGTGGTCAATCCGGGGGCGTCGATCTCCCTGCAGTTGCATCACCACCGCAGTGAGACCTGGACCTTCATTTCCGGCCATGGCGAGGTCACGCTCGATGACCGGACCATCGCGGTCGGCCCCGAGCAAACGGTGCACATTCCCGTGCGCACCAAGCACCGCGTGCGCAACACGGGCACGGATCCGCTCGTCTTCATCGAAACACAGACGGGCACGAGCTTCGAAGAGAGCGATATCGTGCGGTTCGAAGATCAGTACGGCCGCGTCTAAGCGGCCTGTCACTTCCTGAGCGCTTGGTCAAAGGCGTACGCGAGTGACCAGACCGCCGACGCATAAAGACGCGAGCGGTTGTAGCGCGTGATCACGTAGAAATTCTCGAAGGCCAACCAGTAATCGAGGCTGCCGTCCGCCAGATCGAGCGAGATCAGCCCAATCGACTCGTCGGCCTTCGGCGCGCGGACGTCGGCATCGCGTGCCCGCACGGCAACCTCGGCCTCAACCCACGCTGACCACGGACGTCGCGCGGTGAGCCCGCCCTCGAACTCCCGAGCAACCGCGGGTGAGACGGGCTTCAGAGGCAGCATGACTGGCTCGCCGCGCTGCCAGCCATGGGCCGCGAGAAACGACGCCACCGAGCCGATGATGTCAGCCGGTGAATTCCACAGGTCGGTCCGGCCGTCCTGATCGAAGTCCACGGCAAAGCGTCGGTAGCTGCCGGGCATGAACTGCGGCCAGCCCATGGCACCGGCAAATGACCCGCGGAATTCGAGCGGCGAGCGCTTGAGGTCCCGCGCGAGCAGCAGGAAATCCTTGAGTTCACCGCGGAAGAATTCGCCTCGGCGCGGGTAGTCGAAGGCGAGTGTGGCGAGCGCATCGACGATGCGGGTCGTCCCGGTGATTCGGCCGTAGACCGTCTCCACGCCGATGATCGCCGCAATCACCGAACGCGGCACACCGTAGGTCTGCTCGGCGCGCGCGAAGTGATCGGCATGGCGCGTGAGGAATTCGAGTCCGCGCTGCATGCGGTCGCCCCCGATGTGGCGCGGCCAGTAAACATGCCACGGCGTCGGCGCACGGATCGGTGCATCCATGAGCGCGATCACGCGGTCCTGCCGCTGCACTTGGGCGAAGAGCGCATCGAACTCGTCGGCCGGGTAGCCATGCTCGCGAACGAGTTCCTCGCGCAAGGCGGCAAGTTCGGGCCGACCGCTGAAGCTCTGCGCCTGTGTGGGACCACCAAAAAGGCTCGCCAGACCAAGCGCAATCGCAAGTGCGCGGAAAAACGGCGTGCTGCGGAGGAGACGCTGATGGATTGTCGCGAGCAAGCCCGAGTGCATGGAGCCGCGGAGCAAAGAGCGAGACATATCTATGGATAGGCGAGCGATGAGCGAGCACGCGACAAAGCAATCGGGCTGCGCAGCGCATCAATCAGCGTTCCTCTCATGGCATCGATAATACCGACATGCCCTACGCGCTTTTTCGTCCCATTCTTTTCGCGCTGGATGCCGAACAGGCGCATCATGCCGCGTTCGCCGCGCTCGATGCGCAGGCGGCCTTCGGCCTCGCGCGTCTGTGGGCGGGTCATCTGCCGGAGAAACCCGTCGAGCTTCTTGGACTTCGCTTTCCCAACCCGATCGGGTTGGCTGCGGGGCTCGACAAGAACGCCTGCCATCTGCGCGGGCTCGCCCAACTGGGCTTCGGCTTCATCGAGGTGGGCACACTCACGCCGCGTCCGCAGCCGGGCAATCCCAAGCCGCGGATGTTCCGCCTGGTCGAGCATGAAGCGCTCATCAACCGGCTCGGCTTCAACAACGATGGCGTCGAAGCCGCCTTGCCCCGGCTCGCCGCGCGGTCGGTTTCGGTCCCCGTGGGCGTGAACATTGGCAAGAACGCCACGACCCCGAATGAGCGCGCCCACGAGGACTACCTCGCCTGCCTGCGGGCGGTGTACCTGCACGCCGACTACGTCACGGTCAACGTCTCCTCGCCCAACACGAAGAACCTGCGCGATCTCCAGGCCCCGAAGGCCATGCGCGCTCTCGTCCGTTCGATCGTGGACGAACGCGACCATCTGCAGCGCCTGCATGCGCGAGGCTGCCCGATTGCCGTCAAGATCGCGCCGGACATCGCGCCCGAAGACCTGCCGGATGTCGTGGAAGCGATCCTCGATGGCGGCGCGGATGCGCTGATCTCGTCGAATACGACCCTCTCGCGCGAGGGGGTCGAAGGTCATGCGCTCGCCCGGGAGGCGGGGGGGCTGTCAGGCGCGCCGCTCACCGCGCGCGCTGATCGCGTGCTGGCCGAGGTGGTGGCCGCCGTCCGTGGACGGGTGCCGATCATCGGCGTCGGCGGCATCATGAGCGTGGCGGATGCGCAGCGCAAGCTCGACCTGGGCGCGGATCTCGTGCAGGTCTACACCGGGCTCATTTATCGGGGCCCGGGGTTCGTGGGTGAACTCGTGCGCGCGATCCAGCCAAGACGCGCCTGAGCAGACGCTCGGCCGCCGCCAGGCGTGTTCGCGACGGTGCCGACAGCTCAAGCTGAAGCGGTGCCGCGGTTCCGGCAGGGCCCCGCACCAGCCGCTGAAGCACCTGCGGGAAGGCCTCTTCCACCTGCAAACGCGCGGCGCTCGCCTCGGTCGCCTCGGGCCAGCTCCAGGGGATGCGGGCCGTTGCAGGCCGTGTCTCCGCGTGCGCGCTGGCAGCCGCCGCGACGATCTCGGGCAGCGCGCTCGCCCACTGGCGCGCCAACGAACCGAGGTCGCCCCGCAACCAGAACAGATGACCCACGCGACGGCCAAAGGGGCGCTCATCAGAGCGAAGGGGCGGCAACCCCACAGCCGCACGGCCGCGCTCGCGCGCTGCAAGGCAGACCTCGACTGACCACTCCGCCGCCGCCTCGCCTGCGGCCCAGACGACGACGGGCATCTCCCGACGACCCGCGCGTTCCAGCGCGTCGGCCACATCGACCGGATCGCTGCCCACCGTCTCGATGAAAGCCAGTCGCGCGCCGGGTCCGAGGCTGGACAGAAGCACGCTGGCTGTCGCGTCCTCGCCCACGGCAAGCGGCGCGTCGCCGACACGCACGAGCCCGACCGGCACCGGGTCGAGGCCGAGGGCCCCTTCGCTCTCCTTGGCGATCAAGCGGCCTTGGCCTCGTCGGCGAACATGCGCGCGAGCGCCCGATCCACGAGCGGCTCGGACTCGATGATGCGCGCGCGATCCGTACGGAACCACTCGGCCAACTCTTCCGGCGAGAGCGATGCGGCCTTGCGTCCGTGGCGGGTGACGAAGAGGTAGGTCGTGCCCTGCGGGCTGATCCAAGCCAGCTTGGCGAAGGTGAGCGCGCCGTTCTCGTCGCTCATCTCGATCCACTGGTTGCGCTCCATCTGCGCAACGATCTGCGTGAACACATCCTCGGTCACGGGGGCCGGCGGCTCGGCCGGGGGCGGTGGCGTGTACTCGGGGGTCGAACCCCGCAGCAGACCGGAATGGATCTCGAACAGTTTGTCCATGAAGGGCGACACGGCATCGTCCGACACGCGTCGCAGACCGTCCTTGAGCCGCTTGACGAGCCGCGGCAGGCGGCTGCCGAGTTCGGCCCGCTCGAGCGGCTGGTCCTTCGGCGTCACGCTCCAGATCAGTTCATCGAGCGTCTGGACAGCCTCGTTGAACTTCGGGCTTTCGGTGCCCTCCTCGAGCAGCGCATCCTGAAGGTGCGGCTGCCAGGCGACCTCGATGAACTCCCGGACCGGCTCGGGCAATGGCGCCTGCTGGAGCCGCTCTTCCACGGCCTCGCGCGCGGTCTTGAGCGCGACGATCTGGCGGTCTGCTTCCTGGGCCTCGGCGAGTTCCGCCTCGACCGCGGGACGCACGTCTTGTTCATGCTCGGCGATGAACTGCTCGAGCTCGACGATCGCCGCGGTGAAGACGCCCAGATCGTCGACGAAATCGCGGTTGATCTGATCGACGAGCGCGGTGATTTTGCGAAACAGCGGATCGTCCGGTCCATCCTCGGGCGACCAGCCGATGCCTGCATCCGCAAGTTTGTTCAGGAGTTGCCGCGCCGGGTGGTTCTTGCGCGAGAAGAACCCGCGGTCGACCATCGCCGCCTTGAGCGTGGGAATCTGCAGTCGCGCGATGACGACTTTCACCTCGTCGCGCAGTTCATGGCGCGCAAAGGCGAAATCGAACAGCATCGCCACCAGTTCGGTGGTCGTGGCATCCAGCACCGAGATGTCGCCGGTGCCATAGCCGGGAACCACGGAGCGCAGAATGCTGCGGCCGGGAACACCGCCTTGGCCTCCGCCTGCTCCCCCACCCGCGTCACCCCCTGCGTCGCCGTCGGTCAGGACCAGTTGATCGGGTGCCACCCGGGCAAATGACGTCTGCAGGGTGGACAAGGACGCCATGAGTTGAGGGTCCACCGCAGCGGGCAGCGCCCCGCGCGTCGCACCGGCCGGGCCGAAGCCGAGGGCGGCACCGATCTGCATGGCTTCGCGCGCACGGACGACCTGGGCCAGGCTCGGATCGACCGACGCCGGTCCGCCCGCGATGCCCGGCACGACATGCTGGAGTCGCTCGATCACCCCCATCAGGTTGGTCACGAGCGACTGCATGGACGCCATGGCCATCTCGTTGGCGCTGCGGGGATCGACCGCCGCGCCGGCCTCCCCGACGGAGGCAGGATCGCCGCCTGCAGCCCCCTGTGCCGGCGCCGTCGCGTTCGCGTGCGCGGCTGCGCCTGCTGCCGCGCCGCCGCCCACCGGACGTACGGCTGAGGCTGCGGGAATGGGCACGGGCACGCCAGAGTCGGTCAGGAACCGGTTGAGATCCCGGTAGACGTCGGTGAACCCCATCCCGCCGAGATTGCCGAGATTGCGCAACCATGCGATCCGGATGGCGGGCGACGGGCAGATGGCCTGCATCGCATCATGCAGCGCCTGGACCAACGCGTTGGGTGAAAACGGATCCTCGCCCAGCTTGAGGGTGGGCTTCTCGAGCAGCAGGGCCATGCGCTGGTGCAGCGTCGGCAGATCCCCGAGCGCCGCGCTTTCGATGTTGCGCGCAAGCGTGCGTGCTGCAACCTGCTCATCGAGCAACTCGACCGACTGCAGCTCGAGCGCGCCGTCGACGAACCCCTCCGCCGCCGGCTCGACCGCGGCACGGCGATCGATCCGCTCGCCCAGGCGCCTTACGAAGCCGTCGCTCAGATTGGCCCGCTCCTGCAGCAGCACCGAGCGCGCATCCAGCAGATTGGCGACCTGTCGCTGATCAAACGTATGCGAGGCGAGATCGAGGAGCATCTCGGCCAGGCGATCGAGCGCCGCCGCGAGCTGCAGCGTGGCCCGATGCAGCATCAGGTCGCGCGTCGACTCGATGATCTTGTTGGGGTCGGCGGGTTTGTTCACGGACATCAGCGTACAACGACAGCGGGCGAGCGTCGGACGTCACCACCGCATCGGAAGTATCCCAAGCAAGACCGTATGCCGCAAGCATACCGCGTCCCGATTTGGAGCCTGATACCGGCACGAAGGGATTCGCGCCTCATTTCACACACTCCGTCCATGCCTTGTCGAGCCGCTTGGCAGAAACCGGAAACGGCGTCTTCAACTCCTGCGCGAAAAGCGACACGTTCAACTCCTCGATCAGCCAGCGAAACGCGCGCAGGCCTTCCGGCGCGGTCTCGCCGCGATCATCGCAGGCGCGCTGCCACTTCTCCCACCACGCATCGAGTACCGGCCCATGACGCGCCTCGCGCTCGGGCATGTCAGCAAACTTCCCGAGCCGTCGCTCCAGTGCCTGAAGGTAGCGTGGCAGGTGCGGTAACTGTGCCCAAGGCGTGCCCGAGAGAAAACCCGGGTAGACGAGGCGCGCCCGCCAAGCCGAAAGCACAGGCGAGAGCGCGCGCCCCCGTGCTCCTGCAGCGTTCAATGCGGCCGTGAGTCGGGCGTTGGCCTCGGCGATCGCCGCCAGATGTCGCCCGAGTTGCTCGGCCACGAGCCCGATGCGCTGCTTGGCCCGCCCGATCTGATCGCGGAAGCCGCGCTCATCACGCGGTGGCGCATCGTCTCCGAGCAGGGCTCGGGCGGCGAGCGCCCGCTGGAAGTCGGCGAGCAGCCGATCGGTCGGGATCAGCGTCTTCAGGAGCAAGGCCGCTTGCGTGAATCCCGTCGGCCCCTTCTCGAACGCACGCAACTGCGTTCGCAACTCGAGCGCGAGCAGGCGGATCGCTCCGTCGCGGTGTGCGCGCGCCGCCTGCTCGGCGTTCTCGAACAGGCGCACGGCCACGCTCGCACCTTCGTCCACGAGCGCGGGCCAAGCCGTGAGTTCGCGCCCGGCACGCCGGATCGACAGCCGTTCCGGAAGGCTCCCGATGCTCCAGGTGGTCAGGCCGCTCTGCTCGATCGAGGCCGCGTTCCCGCCCGCCGCCTGCCCCTGGAAGGCGAGCCGTGCCGCCTCGCCCAACTGGGCGCGCAGCGCCGCCAGATCACGCCCCATGGCAAGCTCGTCCCCCTCCGCGCCCATGATCCGGTAATTGAGCGAGAGATGCGGCGGGATCTCGGCGCGCGCCCACACGTTCGACGGCAGATCGAGCCCGGCGAACTCTCGGAGGAATTCCAGCAGTGCTGTCTCAAGAGGTGCTTCGCGTGGCGTGACCAGTTCGAGAAACGCGGTGATCGTGTCGGCATGCGGCTGCACGCGCGCCCGCTCGGCCTTGGGCAGGGCCTTCAGGTAGGCGCCGATCCGTTCCCGCAAAAGCCCCGGAATGAGCCAGCTCGCGTGGCGTTCCTCGATCGCGTTGAGCAGTGCAAGCGGCACCCGCGCGGTCACACCATCCATCGGATGGCCCGGCTCGAAGCGGTAGCTCACGGGCACCTCGAAGTCGCCCAGCCGAAGCGTCTTCGGGAAGAGCGCCTCGGTCACGCCTTCCGCCCCGTGCCGCATGACATCCTCGCGCCGGAAGCGCAGCCGCGCGTCGTTGCCCGGCTCGGCACACCACGCCTCGAGCGCCGCACGGCTCGTGATCTCGGCCGGCAGACGGCTTCGATAGAACGCAGCGAGCGTATCCTCGGAGACGAGCACATCGCTCCGCCGGGCGCGGTCCTCGAGCGCCTCGATTTCCTTCACGAGCCGCAGATTGGCGGCGTAGAACGGTGCCTTGGTCGTCACCTCGCGCATCGCGAGTGCCGCGCAGAGGATGTCGTGCGCCTCGGCCGGGGCGATGCGGCCATAGGCCACCCGGCGGCGCGGCACGATCGTGAGCCCATAGAGGCTCACCCGCTCCTGGGCCACGACCTGCCCGCTCGCATCATCCCAGCGCGGCTCGAAGTAATTGCGTGTGAGCACGCTGCCCGCCGCCGCCTCGATCCACTCCGGATCGATGCGGGCGATCGTTCGGGCATAGAGCCGTGTCGTTTCGGCGAGCTCCGCCGCCATGAGCCACTTGAGACCCTTGCGGTCGACACCGGAGGCCGGATGCGGCCAGAACTTGAGCCCCCGCGCACCGAGGTAGTGATCGCCGTCGTCGGCCTTCACGCCAACCTGACCGAGCAGCCCCGGCAAGAGCGCGCGGTGGATCGCCTCATAAGGTGCCTCCCGCGACAGTTCGGCCCGGACCGTCCAGCCCAACTCCTCGAGCGTACTTCGAAGCTGTGAGTGAAGATCTCGCCACTCCCGCAGGCGCAGCCAGGAGAGAAACTTCTCGCGGCAGGCCGCGACCTGCTTTCGATGCCCGCCGTCCTCGGACACCTCGGCAAAAAACTTCCAGATGTTCAGAAGCGCGAGAAAGTCGCTTTTCGCATCGGCAAACCACTGGTGGGCGCGGTCGGCCGCCTCGCGCGCCTCGAATGGCCGTTCGCGCGGGTCGGGCACCGAGAGCGCAGCCGCAATCACGAGCACTTCGGGCAGCACGCCGAGCGTCCTCGCCTCGATCAACATGCGGCCGATCCGCGGATCGACCGGAATCTTGGCCATCTCCCGCCCGACGGCCGTGAGTTCGCCACTGCGCTCACCGTTCGCGTCGAGCGCACCGAGCTCTGTGAGGTGCGCAACGCCATCACCGATCGCCCGCAACGACGGCGGCTCGATGAACGGGAAGGATTCGACCCGACCCAGACCGAGCGCCGCAAGCCGCAGGATGACCCCGGCGAGCGACGAGCGCAGGATCTCGGGCGGCGTGAACTCGGGCCGCGCGGCAAAGTCCTCCTCGCTGTAGAGGCGGATCGCAATGCCCGGCCCGACCCGACCGCAGCGGCCCGACCGCTGGTTGGCACTCGCCTGGGAAATCTTCTCGATGGCGAGCAACTGCACCTTGTTGCGCACGCTGTAGCGGTTGAGTCGCGCAAGCCCCGTGTCGACCACGTAGCGAATGCCGGGCACCGTGAGCGAGGTCTCGGCCACGTTGGTCGCAAGCACCACGCGCCGGCCGCTCGAGGACTGGAAAACGCGCTGCTGGTCGGCGACCGAGAGCCGCGAGTAGAGCGGCAGGATCTCGGTGCCGGGCTTGAGCCGACGCCGAAGGATGTCCTGCGTCTCGCGGATCTCGCGCTCTCCGGGCAGAAAGACCAGCATGTCCCCCGGGCCCTCGAGCCAGAGTTCGTCGATCGCGTCCGCAATGGCCTCCTCAATCGGCTCCTCGTCGTCCTCGGCCTCCTGGGCAGGCGGGCGATAGCGGATTTCGACTGGATAGGTGCGCCCCGAGACCGCGATAAGCGGCGCAGGCGTGCCATCAGGTGCGGCAAAGTGAGCCGCAAAGCGCTCGGCATCGATCGTGGCCGAAGTGATGATCACCCGCAGATCGGGCCGCTTCGGCAGGAGCTGCTTGAGGTAGCCGAGCAGGAAGTCGATATTGAGCGAGCGCTCGTGCGCCTCGTCGATGATGATCGTGTCGTAGGCGTTCAGGAACCGATCGGTCTGCGTCTCGGCGAGCAGGATGCCATCGGTCATGAGCTTCACGAAGCCGTCCTGCCCCCCCCGCTCGGTGAAACGCACCTTGTAGCCGACCGAGCGGCCGATCTCCTCGCCCAGTTCGGCCGCGATCCGCTCGGCGACACTCCGCGCGGCGATGCGCCGGGGCTGGGTGTGACCGATCAGCCCATGCCGACCCCGACCGGCAGCGAGCGCGATCTTGGGCAACTGCGTCGTCTTGCCGGAGCCGGTCTCACCGGTGACCACGACGACCGGATGGCGACGGATGAGCGCGGCGATCTCATCCGCGCGTTCGGAGACGGGAAGGCCCGGGGCGTAGGCGATCGCGGGTGAACGCTCGAGCCGGGCGGCAAAACGGGCGTAGGCACGCTCGACCTCGGCTCCGAGCGCTGATTCCGCTGGTCGACCGTGTTCACCGCCCGTCCCGCGGCCCGGCGGACGGCCCGACCGACCGTCGAAGCGCCGTCGGAGACGCCAGAAGTCGGTGAGAAGCAGCCTCGAGCGGTCGAGCCGATCCGCGCCGGCCGACCCCGGTGTCGGCGGCGTCTCGACGCCGCTCATGCAGATGCGAGGCAAGACACGATCAAGAGTGCTCCTGATGAAGGACGGCGAATTCTAGGCCTCGCCGTGGCTGACCGGTTTCCGCTCCACCCGTACAATCCCGATCAAAATCAACGGCCTGCGGCGGTTTTCTGCCGCAGCGCCCGAAAAGAGAGGACCGGCTGGCTACCGCAAAGGAACTCGACGCTTTTCTTGCCTCCGTCGAACGGCGTGCGTTCAAGCACGCGGTGTATGCGGTGCGCGACGAAGAAGCTGCGCTCGACATTGCCCAGGATGCGATGTTCAAGCTCGTCGAGAGCTATGGCGACAAACCGGCGGAGGAACTTCCTCCCCTGTTCACCCGCATCCTGCAGAACGCGATCCTCGACTGGTTTCGGCGGCAGAAGACCCGGAACCAGCATCTGAGCAACTTCTCCGACCTCGCCGAGGCGGGAGATGAAGACTTCGACCCGCTCGACGTGCTCGAAGCGGAGGACAGCGCGATCGGCCGGGACCAGCCGCTCGCGGCGCTCGAGCAGACCGAGGCGATGACCGCGATCGAAGACGCACTCGAGAAACTGCCTTTCCGTCAACGGCAGGCATTCCTCTTGCGTTACTGGGAAGACCTTGACACTGCCGAGACAGCCGCCGTCATGGGGTGCTCGGAGGGAAGCGTGAAAACTCACTGCTCCCGTGCGGTTCAGGCCCTACAGGGTCTGCTCCGCCAGAAGGGAATCTCGCTATGAAAAAGAACCAAACTCCCCTCGCTGATCACGAGATCGACCGGGTGGGTGCGAGCCTTCGCGCCTGCCTGAACGCAGCTGAAAACCGTGTGGATGACGTGGTCGCCGCACGGCTCGCCGCAGCGCGGCACCGCGCCGTCGCCGCCCGGCAGACCGCGGCAGCCGTCGCA
>CAZSTF010000051.1:0-15908 GCA_964609555.1 uncultured Alcaligenaceae bacterium
CCGGGGGAAGCCAAGCGTGAGCAGCCTGACGCTGACCGTCGTGACCGTGGATGCACTTGCCCCGCAGGTGCCCATGGCGGCGACGTTCGGCTCGGAAGGCGGCACGCTCGGCCGTGACGAGGCGAGCACGCTCGCGCTGCCCGACAGGCATCGACGCGTGTCGCGGCTGCACGGAACCATCCGCTTCGACGGCTCGGTTGCAGTGCTGACCAACGCCAGCACGTCGCTGCCGATCATGGTGGGCGACCGTCAGCTCGACTACGGCGACACTCAGGAACTCGGCGATGGCATGTACGTCGAGCTCGGCCCCTATGTGCTCGTCGCGCACTACAACACGGCTGCCGCCCGAGAGGCGCGCGCTGCGCAGCTTGCGCCGCGCGTCCCGGACAACCCGCTGGCTGCGCAACCTGTAGCGTCGGCCATGGGTGCCGGGGCCAGCAGCGTGCCGATGCCGGCGCCGGCGATGGCGCCTGCGGTGGTGCCGGCCCCCATCCTGCCCGAGGCGGCGCTGAACACCGGCGATCCGTTTGATGCTCTGCTGGCCGGTCTGGGCACGGGAAACCCCACGCCCCCCGAGCCGGGCGCGCCTGTGCCAAGCGCGTGGCCGGGTCCCCCGGCCAGTGGCCCGCTCGCGGGCTCGCCCGCGCCGATGACGGCGGATCCCCTTGCGGCGTTCGGCATTTCGACGCCCAGCCCGGCGATGGCTGCTCCGCCGGCTGCGCCGACGCTGCCGCCCGTCTCCCGCGCGTTCCAGACGCCCGCGGCGCCGATCATCCCGGAGGACTTCAATCCTTTCGACCTGCCGTCGGAGGCGCCGCGCAACGCGTTCGACCCGCTGGCGGAACTCGCCCCGCCGCCTTCACCGGCGCAGATGGCGCTCGATGGCGGCGAGACGCCGCCGGTGGAATCGCTGTTTCCGCCCGCCGCGCCGACGCTGCGCGACCCGCTGCTCGATGCCTTCGGTTCCCCGTCTGCGGCAGCGGCACCGATGCCGCTTGCTGACGGAACGCTCGAATCACTGGTCCGCGCCAGTGGCCCGACCGATCCGCTTGCCCTGCTGACGGGAGCCGCGGAGCTTCAGCCTCAGGCACCGCTGCCGGATCAGACGCCCGAGTATCGGGCCGCTTTCCAGCCACCCCAGGCGATCGATCCCTTGGCCGCGTTGACCGGCGCGACACCCGCCTCGATCCCCGGCGACCCCTTTGCCGATCTGCTGGGGGCGTCCGGTGGCAGTGCGTCGCCCGCCACGCCGTCGCCGCATCCGGCGGAGCGTGTGTTCGCTGCACCGCCGCCACCCACAGCGGCGTTCCTGTCGTCGGCTCAGCCAGCCGCCGCGGTCACCACGCCCGCCGCGGCCATTCCTCCGGCACATGCCGATGCCCTGACCCGTGCGTTCATGGAGGGGGCGGAACTCGCACCGGCAGCGCTGCCGAACGGCCTGACGCCGGAACACATGCGCATCATCGGCGGCCTGTTGCGTGCCGCCATCGGTGGCGCGATCGACATGCTCGCAGCTCGCGCGACGACCAAGCGGGAGTTGCAGGCCAGCGTGACCATCATCTCGGTCGAGGCGAACAATCCGCTCAAGTTCCTCCCGAATGCCGATGCGGCGTTGCAGCAATTGCTCGGCAAGAAGATGCCAGGCTTCATGCGTGCCGATGTGGCCATGCGCGACGCATTCGACGACCTGCGCGCCCACGAGGTTGGCGTGATCGCCGGGACGCGGGCCGCGCTTGAGGAGGTGCTCGGCAAATTCGACCCGGCACGACTGGAGCAGCGACTGGCGAAAGGCTCGGTGCTTGAGTCGGTTCTCCCTGCCGCACGCAAGTCCAAGCTCTGGGACCAGTATGTTGCACTGTTCAGCCAGGTGCGGCGCGAGGCCGAGGACGATTTCCAGAGCGTCTTCGGGCGGGCATTCGTCGACGCCTATGAGAAAGAAACCCAGCGCATGAAGGGGAGGGGTCCGGGATGAGCTCGCCGATGAACCGGTCCACGGTGCTGCAACTGGCCTCATGCAGCTTCTCGCATGACGGCGGGCGCGACTACAACGAGGATGCGGTCGGCGACAGCAACGCCTTCGGCACCATCCGCCTGTTCATGCTGGCCGATGGTGCCGGTGGACAGGGCGGGGGCGACGTGGCGGCCAGGACGGCCATCACGGCGGCCGCTGCGGAGTTCTCGCGTCTGCCCGCCTTCAGCCGCGACACCCTCGCGCGCTGCCTCGAGGCGGCCGACCGCGCCATCACCGCGCGGCAGGGCGAGGGTGAGCGCCTCGCCCGCATGGCTTCCACCTTCGTTGCGGCCATGGTCGATTGTCAGCGGCGACAGGCGCTCATCGCCAATCTGGGCGATTCGCGCTGTTACGTGTTCCGGGGCGATCGCATCGTGGCCCAGAGCCATGACCACTCCCTCGTGCAGCGCTTCATCGATGCAGGGCTCTATCCGGCCGAGAAGCTCCGCGAGCATCCCAAGCGCAACGTGCTCTATGCCTCGCTGGGTGCCAATCTCGAGGATGTGGAGCCCTTCGTTTCGGCAGAACCGCTCGCGCTCGAGGACGGCGACGGGATCCTGCTCTGCAGCGACGGGGTCTGGGAGCTGGTCGATGAAGCGACGCTCGGCCGACTGCATGCCCTGAGCTCCTCGGTGGAGGCTTGGCGCGATCTGCTGCTTTCGGCCGTCCGCGGTCGCATGGCGCCAGGGCACGACAACTTCTCGGCGCTGCTCGTCCGAGCGCACGCGGTCGAGCGAGCGATGGACGATGATGATGAGCGGACGCTGCCGCCGAGCGTCGTTCTCGCCTGAGCTGGGATCAGTGTCGCGGGCCGGCCCCGTATTCCGTCTCTAAGAGACAGGGCCTCGAAGCGGGTAACGTGCTGTAACGGAGCGTGACGTTGCCGACGCGGCGACAGCGTTGTAGCCTTCGCTGCCGAAGATGCTCTGAACACCTGTTTCCGTCGAACCATTCATGCTTGATTTCAGCGCGTATCTCGAACCCCTGACCGAGTCCGACCCTTGCGGACCGGATTGCGAGTACGACAACGACTTTCTCGCGCTCACGCAGGAGGCTGCGGGCAAGCCGGAGCAGCAATTCGGCGACACGGTGATTCCGGCCGTCGAGCCGGACTGGCGTGCGGTGGACAGCCAAGCGCGCGAGCTGCTCGGGCGCACGCGCGATCTGCGGGTGGTCGCGCTCCTGACTCTCGCGAACACCCATCTTCATGGCGTGACGGCCTTTGCGGCCGGGCTCCGACTCGCGGCGGACCTCTGTGAGCGCTACTGGGATCAAGTGCATCCGCGGATCGAGGTCGACGGCGACAGCGATCCCTACCTGCGCTCGAACGCCCTCACGGCATTCGCGGGCTCCGAGTTCAGCGGCGAGGATCGCATCCTTCAGGCCCTCCGCGCGGCCACACTGCTCCCGCCGCCCCTGTCGGCGACGTATCGCGAGGTCGAAGCCGTCTACGCGCGGCCGCAGGAGGCGACCTACACCGCGGCGCAGATCGACACCGCCATCGCCGACGGTCTCGGGGCGGGGCATGAGCCGCTTTCGGCGGTCGTCGCGGCGCACGAGACGGCGACGCAACTCGTGTCCTTCCTCTCCGATCGGTTGTCGATCGAAGACCGGCCCGACCTCGACCGGCTGCTTGAGACGCTGAAGCCGGTCGCCAACGCCGTGCGCCGCCTGCAGAACGCGGCGACCGGGGACGCGCAAGCGGCCGAGGCCACCGCCGAGGCAGGCGCCGCCGCAGTGGCAGCTGCCGTGGCGTTCAATGCCGGCGTCATCACGAGCCGCGACGATGCGCGCCGCGCCCTCGAGCGTGTCTGTGAGTATCTCGAGCGGGCCGAGCCCAGCAATCCGGCGTCGCTGTTCGCGCGGCGTGCGCAGCGGATGCTGAGCATGACTTTCTTCGAGATCATGCAGGAGCTGAATCCCGATTCGATGTCCCATCTCGAAATGATCACCGGAGCCCGCGCTCCGTCCAACGATTCCTGAAACCCCGTGTCGCCTCGGTGGCGTCACCCCTAGCAAGGAGCACAGAGCATGTCAGCAAAGAAAAGTGGCCAGAAGTGGATCGCCAAGAACCGCGCGCCGCGAGTGCAGATCGAGTACGACGTGGAGGTCTACGGCTCCGAGAAGAAGGTGCAGATCCCCTTCGTCATGGGCGTCATGGCCGATCTCTCCGGCAAGAGCGAGGAGCCGCTGCCGGACATCGCCGACCGGAAGTTCACCGAGATCGACTTCGACAACTTCGATGCCCGCATGAAGGCCATCAAGCCGCGGGTCGCCTTCACGGTGCCGAACACGCTGACCGGTGAGGGCTACATGTCGGTCGACGTGACCTTCGAGAGCATGGATGATTTCTCGCCGGCGGCCGTGGCAAAGAAGGTCGGCGCCCTGAACCAGCTGCTCGAGGCGCGCACGCAGTTGCACAACCTGCTGTCCTACATGGACGGCAAGTCGGGCGCAGAGGAACTCCTGTCGAAAGTGCTGCAGGATCCTGCGCTCATGGCGTCCCTGTCCTCGGCACCCAAGCCCAAGGACGGCGCCTGATCCGCGCTTTGGATCGACCTCAGGAACGCTCAACCATTCAGGGACGACACCATCATGGCTACCGACACCCAACGCGAAGCATCACTGCCCAACGTCGAGTTCCAGGGCAGCGACTTCGCCTCGCTGCTCAACAAGGAATTCCGGCCCAAGACCGACGAGGCACGCGGCGCCATCGAGGCCGCCGTGCAGACGCTGGCCCAGCAGGCGCTCGTCCACACCAACACGATCTCGACGGATGCCTACCGAACGATCGAAGGACTGATCGCTGCGATCGACAAGAAGCTCTCCGACCAGATGAACCTGATCCTCCACCACGAGGAGTTCCAGCGGCTCGAGGGCACGTGGCGCGGTCTCAAGTACCTCGTCGACAACTCGGATCCGGACGAGATGCTGAAGATCCGCATCTTCAACATCTCCAAGAACGACCTGCGCAAGACGATGCGCCGCTACAAGGGCACCGGCTGGGATCAGAGCCCGATCTTCAAGAAGCTCTACGAAGAGGAGTACGGCCAGTTCGGTGGCGAGCCCTACGGCTGCATCGTCGGGGACTACTACTTCGACCACAGCGCGCCAGATGTTGAACTGCTTGGCGAGATGGCGCGCGTGGCCGCGGCGGCGCACGCACCGTTCATCGCCGGCGCGTCGCCCAACATCATGCAGATGTCGTCCTGGCAAGAACTCGCCAACCCGCGCGACCTGACCAAGATCTTCAGCAACACCGAATACGCCGCCTGGCGCGGACTGCGCGACTCCGACGACTCGAAGTACGTCGGGCTGGCCATGCCGCGCTACCTCTCGCGCATGCCCTACGGCGCGAAGACCAACCCGGTCGAGGAGTTTGCCTTCGAGGAAGACACCGGTGGGGGCGACCACTCCAAGTACACCTGGTCGAACTCGGCCTTTGCGATGGCGGCGAACATCAACCGCTCGTTCAAGGAGTACGGCTGGTGCACGTCGATTCGTGGTGTCGAGTCGGGTGGGGTCGTGACCGATCTGCCGGCACACACCTTCCCGACCGACGATGGCGGTGTCGACATGAAGTGCCCGACCGAGATCGCGATCTCCGATCGCCGCGAGGCCGAGCTGGCCAAGAACGGCTTCATGCCACTGGTGCACCGGAAGAACACCGACATCGCGGCATTCATCGGGGCCCAGTCGCTCAACAAGCCGGCCGAGTACTACGACCCGGATGCCACGGCGAACGCGAATCTCGCGGCCCGCCTGCCCTATATGTTCGCTTGCTGCCGCTTCGCGCACTATCTCAAGTGCATCGTGCGCGACAAGATCGGTTCCTTCCGCGAGCGCGAGGACATGCAGCGCTGGCTGAACCAGTGGATCATGAACTACGTCGATGGCGATCCGGCCAACTCGACGCAGGAGACCAAGGCGAGGAAGCCCCTTGCCGCGGCTGAAGTCGTGGTCGAGGAAGTGGAAGGCAACCCGGGCTACTACACCTCCAAGTTCTTCCTGCGGCCGCACTATCAGCTTGAAGGGCTGACGGTATCGCTGCGCCTCGTGTCGAAGCTTCCGTCGGCCAAGGCGGCGGCGAGCAAGTAGGACGAGGACGCGACCGGATCATGGGTGTAACGCGCTGTAACGTGGCACTTCATGCATTCGCTCGGATGAATGTCATGATCGGCCGACCCAGCGCGTCTAATGCAGCATAGGGGCACCAAGAACGCTCCTAGATCACCGAAACGCAGCTGACGCACCGAAACGCCAAGCACCAGAGCGATTCACAGCGAACCCCAACCTCTCAGGAGACAACCATGGCAGTCCAAGGCAGCAACATGTTCCTCAAGCTCACCGGCATCACCGGTGAGTGCCAGGAGTCCAATCACAAGGGTCAGATCGAGATCATGAGCTACTCCGAAGGGCTCAACAACCTCTCCTCCGGGGGCACCGGGATGGGCGGGGGCGTGGGTCGGGTCGAGTACCGTGACTTCTCCTTCACCTGCAAGCTTGAGAAGGCGGTGCCGAACCTCATGAGCTTCTGCGCCGATCACAAGCCGATCTCGGAGGCGGTGTTCACGGCCACCAAGATGGGGGGCGCGGGCAAGAGCTACGAGTACCTGCAGATCACCATGAAGAACGCGCGGGTGTCGCATGTGGACATCGCCGGCTCGGCCAATGCCGAGGCGCATGTGTCGGTCACGCTCAACTTCGAGGAGATCAAGACCGAGTACTGGGAGGAGAACGCCACAGGCGGCAAGGGCGCGAGCGTGAACGCGGCCTGGAACAACAAGGAAAACAAGAAGATCTGATTCTTCTCCGGTCTGCAGAAGGGCGGGGCTGTCGAGTCGATCGACGGTCCCGCCGTGTCGTTTTCGTCAACTTCCTGAGCGGGCGCGTCGCCCGCACCGACAGGAGCCACCGTGGGCAATCCGCAAACTCTCGAGGCCGAACTGGCTGAACTTCAGGCCAGGATCAAGGCGGATGCGGCCAACGTCAAGCACCGCATCCACCTGTTCCAGCTCCTGTGCGTGATGGGCCGCTGGCAGCGTGCGCTTGCGCAGCTGCAGCTGTGCGGACAGATGGACGCCAAGGCGCTCGCCATGGCGCAGACCTACCGCGAGGCGGTCCGGGCGGAGCTGTTCCGGGCGGAGGTGTTTGCCGGTCGGCGCCAGCCCTCGATCATGGGGCAGCCGCCCGCGTGGATGGGGCCGCTCCTCGAAGCGCTTCGGCTGGAGGCGACCGGTGAGGCCGAGAAAGGGCGCGACCTTCGCGCCCAAGCGCTGGATGATGCGGAACCCGTGGCGTTTCAGGTGGATGGGCAGTCGGTCGAGTGGTTGTGTGATGGCGATGCCCGCCTTGGGCCGACGCTTGAGGTCATCGCCAATGGTCAGTACTACTGGTTGCCGCTCGAATTGATGAGCGGCCTGCGACTCGAGCCGCCGACCGACCTGCGCGATCTGGTCTGGGCGACCGGCGAATTGATGCTGCCCAACGAGGGGCGCGTCCCGGTGCTGATTCCTGCCCGGTACGTCGGTACCGATGCGCTGGAAGGGGCGGAGAACGATGCCCTCAAGCGCAGTGCCGCGACCCGCTGGCAGGATGTCGGCGTCGACCAATGGCATGGGCTCGGCCAACGCATGCTGATGAGCGATGCGGGCGAGCATCCCATGCTCGACATCCGCGCGATCAGCCGTGCCGGTGTCGCGCCGGATGGCGGGGCTGCAACGGTCTGATCATGACGGCATCGCGAGGCAGCGTGGCCACTGAAGAGCGCACCATCCTGCGCTCGGAGGGCGACCGGCTCCAGCCGGCGCTGCTCGACCGGTTGACTGATGATGACCCCGGCAACACGCAGGAGCCGGTCAAGCAGGCCGTCGTCTCGAAGGGGCGACTCAAGCGCACAGTGCTGCGCGACATCGGCTGGCTGCTCAATACGACCGCGCACCATGTGAGCGGTGAGCTCGACGATTACCCCGAGGTCCGGCGCTCGGTGCTGAACTTCGGTGTGCCCGTGCTGTCCGGGAAGAACTTCTCCGAGGTCAGCTGGGCCGACCTCGAACGGTCGATCCATGAAGCGCTCGTGCAGTTCGAGCCTCGGCTCTTGCCGGAAAGCCTGCGCATCCGCGCCCTGAACATCGAGCAGAACTACGGTCATCACAACCGGATCGAGTTCGAGATCCGTGCCGAGCTCTGGTCGATCCCCTTCCCGATCGAACTGCTGCTTCGGTCGCAGCTGGATCTGGAAACGCGGCAAGTCAATCTGGCGGACCAGCTCGGCAGTGCACCGGCCGCTTCGAGCGTTCCGACCGGCTGAGATGGACCCGCGACTGCTCGAGTACTACAACCGCGAGCTCGCCTACATGCGCGAGCAGGGGGCCGAGTTCGCGCAGCAGTTTCCCAAGGTGGCGGCGCGCCTGGGCATGCGCGGCATCGAGGTGGCCGATCCCTACGTCGAGCGCCTGCTGGAGGGCTTCGCCTTCCTGTCCGCCCGGATCCAGCTCAAGATGGATGCGGAGTTTCCGCGCTTCTCGCAGCGGCTCCTTGAGGTGGTCTACCCGGCCTACCTCGCGCCGACGCCTTCGATGGCCGTGGTGCGATTCGAGCTGGCGCGCTCCGAGGGTGGCACGCCCGATGGCTTCGAGCTTCCGCGCCACGCCCGGCTGCGCGCCCGGCTGCCGGCCAACGAGCAGACGGCGTGCGAGTTCCGTACCGCGGAGGCGGTGAGCCTCTGGCCGGTGCGATTGAGCGGTGCCAAACTGACGGCTGCGCCGCCGGATCTGCCGCTCGCGGGGTATCGATGGGGTGCCTCGGTGCGTGGGGCACTGCGCCTGACGTTCGAAACCACGCATCAGGTGCCGGTCGGTGCGCTCGCACTCGATCGACTGCCGATCTTCATTGCAGGCACGGCGGACGTCGCAAGCCGACTGCAGGAGCTGCTCCACACGCAGGCGGTCGGTCTCATGGTGCATGCGGGCGGGTTGCCGATTCGCCAGCTGACGCCGCTGCCGGCGGCATCGCTTGCGGCCGAGGGTTTCGCACCGGAGCAGGCGCTTCTGCCCGTGGACAGCCGGGCCTTCGACGGCTATCGGCTGTTGCATGAGTACTTCGCCTTTCCGGATCGCTTCCGCTTCTTCTCGATCAACGGCCTGAATCGCGCGCTCCGCAGGATCGAGGGCAACCAGTTCGAGATCGTCATCCTGCTCAAGACGGCGCGGCCGGAGCTCGAATCGATCATCGATGCGTCGAGCTTCGACCTGCACTGCGTGCCCGTCATCAACCTGTTCGAGCGCACAAGTGATCGCATCCCGGTCACGACGAGCCGCTTCGAGTACCACGCCGTCATCGACCGGGCGAAACCGCTCGACTACGAAATCCACACCGTCAAGCAGGTCCGCGGACATCGGGTGGATGAAGAGCAGGAGACGATCTTCCACCCGTTCTACAGCTCCGCGGCCGCCGACCGGCGGGGGCAGGGGGCGTACTTCTCGGTGCGCAGGGAGCCGAGGCTGCTGTCGGAAGTCTCGCGGCGGCACGGCCCACGCACCGGTTACATCGGCTCGGAGTGCTTCATCTCCCTCGTCGATGCGATGGAGGCACCGTATTCGGACAAGCTGCGCCAGCTCACGGTCGAGGCGCTGTGCACCAATCGCGATCTGCCCTTGCTCACGCCCGTCGGCAACAGCGGAACCGACCTGTCGATGATGGTGTCGGCCCCGGTGGACGCCATCCGCTTCGTGGTGAGTCCGAGCCGCCCGACACCGGCGCTCGCGGAGCGTGAGCTGACCTGGCGCCTGATCTCGCATCTGAGCCTCAACTTCCTGACGCTGACCGACCTCGATGAGACAGCCGGTGCGGCGGCGCTGCGCGAACTGCTCGGGCTCTATGCACGGCTGGGCCAACCCGGCAACGTGGCCCAGATCCAGGCGGTGCAGCGGGCGCGGGTGCGTTCGGTGTCGCGACGCCTGCCGGAGCCTGGCCCGATCGCCTACGGCCGCGGGGTGGCCATCGATCTGACACTCGATGAGCTGCCTTTCGCGGGCACGAGCCCCTGGCTGCTTGGTGCCGTGCTCGATGAGTTCGTTGCACGGCATGTGTCGATCAATGCTTTCACGCAGCTCTCGCTGTCGAGCCTTCAGCGCGGGTTGATTGCACAGTGGGTGCCGCGCGTGGGGCGGCGGCCCGTTGCGTGATCGACATGACCGGCATGAACGCTCCAGCCACGTCCGCCGATCCAACGCCCTTCTCAGCGTCCGAGGCTGCGCGGGCGGAGGGACCGCCCGGAAGCGGTGCCCGGCAAGAGCAGCTGGCGGCGCTGATCCGCCTTCTGGAAGACGCCGCTTGCGACGTCGATTTCTACGTCGCGCTGCGTCATCTTGAGGCGTTTTCCAAAGCCGAGGCCCCGTTGGGGCGTGCGCCAAGGCTCAAGGACGAGCCCATCCGCCTGTCGCAGTATCCGTCCCAGATCTTCGCCCCGTCCACGCTGCGCGACTTCGTCCGCGATACCCGGCGGGAGGGCGTCGAGGGACGGCTGTCGGTGTACCACTTCGGGTTGTTCGGTCCGCACGGCCCGCTCCCGGGGCACCTCACCGAATACGTGCAGGAACGCCTCATCCACCACCGCGACGAGACGGCGCTCCGCTTTCTGGACATGTTCCAGCACCGGATGCTCCTTCTGTTCTACCGGGCCTGGGCGGACTGCCAGTCCACCGTCAGCCTCGACCGGCCGGGCGATGACCCTTTCACGCGCTATGTCGCTTCCCTTTCGGGCTACGGCCAGCCGAGCCTGCGCAACCGTGACCACGTTCCCGACCACTGGAAGTTCGGCCTTTCGGGGCACCTCGTGCGCACTACACGCAACGCCGAGGGATTGCGCGCTGCACTTCAGTCGTTGCTGCGCGTGCCGGTTGCGATCGAGAGCTTTGTGCGGCAATGGCTGCGCCTCGACCCGGCCGACATGACGCGACTGGCCGCAGTCGATGTCGCCGGGCGCGCGGGTCAGCGCGTGGAGGTCGGCGCAAACGCGTCGCGGCTGGGCATGGGCGCGGTGGTCGGCGAGCGCGTGCCCGACGTGCAGCACCGCTTCCGCGTCCGCATCGGCGCGCTCACGCGAGAGGAGTTCGAGCGCTTTCTCCCGGGGCAGCCCGCCTTCCTGATCCTGCGTGACTTCGTGCGCAACTACATCGGCGTGGAGCTGACGTGGGACGCGCGCCTGGTGCTCGAGCGGGACCACGTCCCGACGGCGCGGCTCGGCGCGACCGCGCGGCTGGGCTGGAACAGCTGGCTTGCGATGCCGCCCGAGCGGCGCACTCGTGACGCAGATGACGTCCTTCTCGTCTGTGAGCGCATCGACATGAGCACAGCCGTGCCCACGTGAACACATCGACCGAATTTCTCACCAACTTCGCCCCAGGAAAGGCTGCCCCATGTCCGACATCAGCCGCACCGCACTCTTCGGAAAACTCAATCCGCTTCTCTACAAGGGCATCGAAGGCGCCACGGTGTTCTGCAAGCTCCGCGGCAACCCCTATGTGGAACTCGTGCACTGGCTGCATCAGATCCTCTCCAACAACGACAGCGATCTGCATCGCATCATCCGCCACTTCAACCTCGATGCATCGAAGCTCGCGGCGGATCTGACGCGCACCCTTGATCGCCTGCCCCGTGGCGCGACGGCGATCTCCGACCTGTCCGAGCACATCGAGATGGCCGTCGAGCGGGCCTGGGTCTACGGCACGCTCAAGTACGGCGACGGGCAGGTACGCGGCGGCTACCTGCTGGTCGGCATGGTCAAGACGAACACGCTGCGCGCGATCCTCTACGGCATCTCGCGCGAATTCGAGAAGGTGGGCATCGATGCCATTGCCGACAACCTCGAGACCATCGTCCAGGGCTCGCCCGAGGACGCGCTTGCGGCGAGCGATGGGACCGGTCTCGGTTCGGCCGAACCGGGCGAGGCGAGCGGGGCCATGGCACCTGCGCAGATGGGTAAGCAGGAGGCACTCAAGAAGTTCGCTGTCGACCTGACCGAGAAGGCGAGAAAGGGCGAGATCGATCCTGTCACCGGGCGCGACGAGGAAATCCGGCAGATCGTCGACATCCTCATGCGCCGCCGCCAGAACAACCCGATCCTGACCGGCGAAGCCGGGGTCGGCAAGACTGCGGTGGTCGAAGGCTTTGCGCTTCGCCTCGCCAAGGGGGATGTTCCGCCGCAGTTGAAGGAGGTCACGCTCCTGTCGCTCGACATCGGTCTGCTTCAGGCAGGGGCGAGCATGAAAGGCGAGTTCGAGCAGCGTCTGCGGCAAGTCATCGACGAGGTGCAGGCCAGCCCGAAGCCGATCATCCTGTTCGTCGACGAGGTCCACACGCTCGTGGGTGCGGGTGGCGCGGCCGGGACGGGCGATGCTGCCAACCTGCTCAAGCCGGCGCTCGCCCGCGGCACCCTGCGCACCATCGGTGCGACCACCTGGGCCGAGTACAAGAAGTACATCGAGAAGGACCCTGCGCTCACCCGGCGCTTCCAGGTCGTTCAGGTGCCCGAGCCCGACGAGGCGAAGGCGATTGCCATGCTGCGAGGCGTGGCGAGCGTGCTCGAGAAGCATCACAAGGTCCTCCTGCTTGATGAGGCCATCGCAGCCGCCGTCAATCTCTCGCATCGCTACATCCCGGCGCGGCAGCTACCCGACAAGGCGGTGAGTCTGCTCGACACGAGTTGTGCCCGTGTGGCGGTGAGTCAGCACGCCACGCCGCCGGCGGTCGAAGATGCCCAGCGCAAGATCGAGATGCTCGATGTGGAACTGGCCATCATCGAGCGGGAAGCAGCGGTCGGCATCGACGTCGGCTCGCGCCGGGCCGAGGCCCAGGCGCAGCGCGACGCGATCGCCCAGCGACTCGAGGTGCTGTCGCGGCGCTGGAACGAGGAGAAGGCGCTGGTCGATGAAATCCTGGACTTGCGTGCCAAGCTCCGGGGGTCGGGCGATGGACAGGTGGATGTGTCGGTGCCGGTGGGGGATGATGCCCGCGCGGCGATGCTGCGTCAGCTTGCCGATCTGCAGGCGCGCCTCGCCAGCATGCAGGGCGACGAGCCGCTGATCCTGCCCGCGGTCGATGCGCAGGCGGTCGCGTCCGTGGTGGCCGACTGGACCGGCATTCCCGTCGGACGCATGGTCAAGAACGAGGTCGAGGCGATCCTCAAGATTGCGGACACGCTCAACCAGCGCGTCATCGGCCAGAGGCACGGCCTCGAGATGATCGCCAAGCGCATCCAGACCTCGCGTGCGAAGCTCGACAATCCGAACAAGCCGATCGGCGTGTTCATGCTGGTCGGGCCCTCGGGTGTGGGCAAGACCGAGACCGCGCTCACGCTCGCCGAGCAACTCTACGGCGGCGAGCAGAACATGATCACCATCAACATGAGCGAGTTCCAGGAGGCCCACACGGTCTCCACGCTCAAGGGTGCGCCCCCGGGGTACGTGGGCTATGGCGAAGGGGGCGTGCTGACCGAGGCGGTGCGACGCAAGCCCTACAGCGTCGTGCTGCTCGACGAGGTCGAGAAGGCGCACTCCGACGTGCACGAGATCTTCTTCCAGGTGTTCGACAAGGGCATCATGGAGGATGGCGAGGGCCGCCTGATCGACTTCAAGAACACGATCATCATCCTGACCAGCAACGTCGGCAGCGAGCTGATCATGAACATGACGCGCGACCCGGAGCTGATGCCCGAGCCCGAAGCAATCGCGAAGGCGCTGCGCGAGCCGCTGCTCAAGGTGTTCCCGGCCGCGCTCCTCGGCCGCATCCAGGTCGTGCCGTACTACCCACTCTCCGACGAGATGCTCGGCAACATCATCCGACTGCAGCTCGGACGGATCGGCAAGCGTGTCGCGGAGAACCACAAGGCGGCCTTCAGCTACTCGGATGATGTGGTCAAGCTGATCGCCTCGCGCTGCACCGAGATCGAGAGCGGCGGGCGCATGATCGACGCCATCTTGACCAACACGATCCTGCCGCGCCTGTCGGAGGAATATCTCCGCCGTCTCATCAACGGCGAGACGCTCAGCAACGTGGAGATCGGTGTGGAGAACGGCGACTTCGCCTACCGTTTCGACTGACAACCCGTGGCTGATGGCCGTCGAGACCGTCATTCGCTCCTCGTTCGGGCAGCCCGGCCGGCGCCGGGCGCTCGTGCTCATGGGGGGCGGTGCGCGCGCGGCCTATCAGGCCGGTGTCCTCGCAGGCCTCGCACACGCGGTGCGGGCGGCCGATCGGTCGGGTCGGGCGAGCGAGACGTTCCCGTTCGAGGTGATCGTCGGCACTTCGGCCGGCGCCATCAACGCAGCCTTCCTGGCCAGCCGCGCGGGGTTCGGTCTGGCAGCATTCGATCAGCTCGCCGACTACTGGGCACAGATCCGCACCGAGCACGTCTTTTCGCTGCGTGAGGTCGGCGGTTGGTCGAACTGGTTGGGCGGCACCCGTGTCGGGGCGGCTCTGCGCTCGATGCAGGCGGCCAAGCTGCACGGTGCGTTGGTCGACAGCGCACCGCTCGCCCGGACGCTGGAAGGCGGTATCGGCTTCGCAAGCATTCAGGGCAACATCGCCGCGGGCCATCTGCATGCACTCGCGGTCACTGCCTTCAGCTACACGAGCGGTGTGCACTGGACGTTCTGCGCCTGCCCGCCGGGTGCCGATGACACACTTTGGAGCCGGCCCGGGCGGGTGGCGACGCGCACCACGCTCGGCCCATCGCACCTGCTTGCGTCGAGCGCCATCCCGTTCGTCTTTCCGGCGGTGCCCCTTGTGGTCGAGGGGCGGGAGCAGTATTTTGGTGATGGGTCAATGCGGCAGACCTCACCGCTGTCGCCGGCGCTCAAGCTCGGTGCCGAGCGGGTGCTTGTCATCGGCGTGGGGCAGCCGGTGAGGCAGATGAGTCGTCTCGGCGCATCGGTCGCCCACGCGCCGGGTTTGGGGGAGGTTGCGGCGAACGTCATCGGCAGCGTCTTCCATGACACGCTGGCCGCCGACGTCGAGCAGACGACACGCATCTCGCAGTCCTTGGCCCAACTGCCCCCGGACGTAGCCGCGGCACTCGGCTATCGGCCCGTGCAAGTCGTGTCGGTGCATCCACAGATCTCGTTCGACCGGATCGCGCGCGAGCAGACCGAAGCCATGCCCAAGGCCGTCGGGGAGGCCTTGGCACCGCTGCTTGCCGAGGAGGGGGCGAGTGCCATGACGAGTTATCTTCTGTTCGAGCCCGCCTTCACGGGGGCCTTGCTCGACGCCGGGCGGAGCGACGCAGCCCGGCATGCGCCCGCATTTCTCGACCTCGTGGGGGCGACTGCATGAGCCATGAAGCCGCCTCCGAAGCAGCTCTTTCTGCGCCAACGCCCTCGGAACACGAGGTGTCTCCGCCCGTGCCCGGAGCGGGCGACGTTCTGCCGGCGGGCAGTGTCGTCGGCCGCTACCGCATCACTGGGCTCATTGGGCGAGGCGGCTTCGGCATCGTCTACCGGGCTGAATCGCTCACGAACGGCGCGACCGTGGCAATCAAGGAGTTCTTCCCCGCCGCCATTGCCGGTCGTGTCCGTGGCCGCCTCGTGCCCCGAAAGCCGGAACTGCAGGCGGCGCTGGCCAAGGGGATCGAAGGCTTCACGCGCGAGGCGACGCTCCTGGCCGAACTGTCCCACCCGGCCCTCGTTTCGGTCATCGAGACGTGGGCGGATGCCGGCACGGCGTATCTCGCCATGGAGTTCTACGATGGTGTGACGCTTCGCCGCGTTCGCGAGACGCTCGCTGCGCCGCCCTCGGAGGCTCAGTTGCGCGCCTGGATCGAGCCTGTCATGGGGGCCGTGCTCGAACTCCATGCCCGGCGCATCATCCACCGGGACATCTCGCCGGACAACATCCTCAT